>NZ_JAMWXW010000005.1:0-354134 GCF_031570135.1 Paraburkholderia sp. USG1
TTTCTATTTCCGGCCGTCGAAGATCTGGGAAATCCTGCGGGAGATGCTGACGAGCTGGGACATGATGAAACGGCGCCTGCGCGAGGGCGTCGAATTCTTCCGTTTCCTGCGCGCCCACGAGGCGTGATCTTCAATGATCGCATGCGTCAGAGAATGCTGATTATTACGGCGGACGATTTCGGCCTGCATCCTCGCGTGAACGAGGCGGTTGAGCTCGCCTACCGGCATGGTGTATTGACCGCGGCGAGCCTGATGGTAGGCGCGCCCGCTGCAGAGGATGCGATAGCGCGTGCCCGATCGCTTCCGGGACTGTGCGTGGGCCTCCATCTGGTCCTCGCCGATGGCATGCCTGTGCTGCCACGCGAGTCGATTCCCGCGCTGGTGGGCGCGCAAGGCCGGTTCGGTAGCAACATGGTGCGCGACGGTTTCAGGTTCTACTTTCTACCGCACGTTCGCGCGCAACTTGCGCTGGAAATCCGCGCGCAGTTCGAGGCGTTTGCGAAGACGGGCCTGCCACTCGATCACGTCAATACACACAAGCATTTTCACCTTCATCCAACGGTACTCTCGCTGATCATCGAGATCGGGCGCGACTTCGGAATGCGCGCAATGCGTCTGCCAGGCGAGCGCGATGCGCCGCTCTGGTTACGGCCGTGGATGAACCTGGTGCGCGCGCGACTTGACCGCGCGGGCATTGCCCATAACGACTATGTGATCGGTCTCGCGGACACCGGACGCATGACCGAGTCGGTGTGGCTTGCCGCGCTCGAAGGGCTCCCCGGTGGTGTCGGCGAGATCTATTGTCACCCGGCCACAGCGGGCGACGCTCCATTGACGCCGGGAATGCAGTCCTACCGTCATGCGGACGAACTCGACGCGCTGCTGTCCCCGCGCGTGGCAGAAGCGATCGGTGCCGCTGGTGCGACGCGCGGCGCCTTTGCCGACCTGCTCGCACTGCGCGGGTAATCGGTATGAAATGGCTGCGTTGGATAGGATTGCCCGCCGGTATCGCGATGCTCATCGCGCTCGTGTTGCATGAAGGTGCTGGCGACGTCATGCACGTTATTGCCGGCGCGGGGTTCGCGTTGCTGTTGTTAGTGCCATTGCACGCATTGCCCCTATTACTCGATGCCTATGCGTGGAGCCTGTTGCTTGGCAAGCGTGCGTCGCTGCCGTTTCTCTGGTGGGTCGCGACTGTGCGCGAGGCGATCAGCCGGCTGCTGCCGGTGGCGAGCATTGGCGGCGAAATCGTCGGAATCGGACTTGCACGCTGGCGCATAGCGGACGCGAGCACGGTCAGCGCGTCGGTCGTAGTCGAAGTGCTGGTCACGATGGCCGTGCAGTACGCGTTTTCCGCGCTTGGGCTCGTACTGATCGCCACGTCGGCGCATCAGGTCAGCGCGATAAAGACGATCGGGCTCGCACTGGCGCTTTCACTACCGCTGCCAATCCTGACGGTTGTACTCATCCGCCGCGGGCGGGTATTTCACAGGATCGAACGCTTCGCCGCGAAACTGCTGGGTGACGCGCACCCATTGCTGCGCGATATCGACGGAAAACGTCTCGATGCGGATATCGATGCACTGATGTCTCGCACGGGCCTGCTAGCAAGTGCTTTCCTCTGGCAATTCGCCGGCTACGTGTCGGGCACGCTGGAAACATACTGGGCTCTGGCAATGCTGGGGCATCCGGTGTCGGTGAGCGGCGCGTTGGCAATCGAGGCCTTGACGCAGGCCGTGCGTCATGCGGCGTTTATGGTGCCGGCCGGTCTTGGTGTGCAGGAAGCAGCGGTGCTGCTTCTCGCGGTCGTGGTCGGCGTGGATCGGGAGACGGCGCTATCGCTGGCACTCGTTAAACGCGCACGCGAAGTGATATTCGGCTGCGTTGCGCTTGCTTCATGGCAGGTGGCTGAAATCGTTCATGGACGCAAGGGCCACAAGAAGCTCCTTTGCCAGCAGCTACCGAATTTGCGCGAGTGAATTTCGTGCTGCAGAGCGCGACGCTCGAATCGTGTGTATTTTCGATGAATTTGCCGTGGTGTAAGAACAACACCGCAGAAGTAGGTGAGGCGGTCATGGAGTCCAGGATTGCGTTGAAAATCGTTTGATCACATGGACTTATCTCTGCCATCCGGATCTTGCGAGTTTGCAGGAGGCACTGTTGCGAGATGCGTTACTAAAGGCTTAAACCGCGGGCGTAGACTTCATTTGTCACACAACATGCGTCACTTGCCGTGGGCAGTGGAACGCAATTCTATGCACGTATCGGAGTCCAGATCATGAGAAAGTCATTTATTGTTGCGGGAATCGTGAGTTTATTCGCCGTGACCGCTCACGCTCAAAGCAGCGTCACGTTATACGGTTCTCTTGATGCCGGCCTGGTTTATTCCAACAACCAGGGTGGTCACAGCGCGTGGCAGGAAGGTAGCGGCGTAGTGTCGAATACGTACTTCGGCCTGCGCGGTAATGAGGATCTCGGCGGCGGTCTGCATGCGATCTTCACGTTGGAAAGCGACTTCAACCTGAACAACGGCCAGTTCCAGGACGGCAGCACGATGTTCAATCGCCAGGCGTATGTCGGCCTGAAGAGCGACCAGTTCGGGCAAGTCACGCTCGGCCGTCAGTATGACTCCGTGGTCGACTACCTCGCGCCGATTTCGGCTGCTGGCGCCGGCTTCGGTAACAACCTGGCCGCCCACCCGCTCGATAACGATAACCTCGATAACTCGTTCTCGCTCAAGAACACGGTTAAGTACTCGAGCGCGAATTACGCAGGCTTCCAGTTCGGCGGCCTGTATGGCTTCAGTAACGGCGCAGGGGATTTCTCGAATAACCGCGCATGGAGCGTTGGGGCATCGTATGCGAACGGCCCATTCAACGTTGCCGCCGCCTATCTGCAGATGAACAACTCGGGCGGTACTTCGGGCGGTGCAACGTCGGTCGGGGCAGGCGAGGCGAACATCGGCGCAGCGCTGCAACGCACTTATGGTGTTGGCCTGAATTACACCTACGGTCCGGCGGTGGTTGGATTCGTCTGGACGCACACGCAACTTGACGGCATCGGCGCAGTCAGCAACGGCTTCAGCGGATCGAATTTCTCCGCGGGGCTGCCGGGCACCAATCTGCACCTGGACAACTTCGAAATCAATGGCCGCTATGCGCTGACGCCGGCCTTGGGCATCGCGGCAGCCTACACGTACACGGACGGCAAGGTGTCCGGTACGGGAACGGGCGATCCGAAGTGGCACACAGTGTCGCTCGAGGCGGACTATTCGCTTAGCAAGCGCACGGACGTGTATGCGGGTGGTGTCTATCAACACGCATCGGGCGAACTCGGCAACGGTGTTGCGAACGTCGCTGTCGTCAATGGCGTTTCGCCGTCGTCGAACGGCAATCAGGTGGTCGGTACTATTGGCATGCGCCATCGCTTCTAAGCCGCCAGTTCGTATCAGACGACGTGGATTGGTAGTCCACGCGTGATGAACATCGAAGCCGATCCCTTATCGGCTTCGATGTTCCTTGCGGCTAATTACGCCGCACCGGCTACACAGCACAGCAGACATAATCAAGGTGGAAAAGCATAGATGACGCAAACGCCAGTTCAGCCCGCACCCTCACGTGATAAGGGCGCGCGCTCCGCCAGGGGAGGCGCCCCTGGAGAGTGTGTCATATGCGACTCGCACGATCTGACGTATGCCTACGGGGCCGACATGCATGAGTCGCTTTGCTTTTCCAGCAACGAGCAGGCGCGTTCTGCACACATCGAGGCCGCGTTAGCGGCCGTTGTCGCCTGTAAAGATTGTGGTTTTGTCTGGGCAGTCAGATAGTTTCGGCGATCGTCCGAAAGAAACGTAGTCATCAATTACTTACCAGACGATTCAACACGAACGGGCCGTGAGCAATAGGGCGGATCGAGAGACGATTGCGCGGCGTGCTTCGGCCAACCTCTGTTCCGCACTCCTCCGCTTGTTGAAGGTTACGTAATACGAAAGACCGTTGCGCGGTTTTGTCGCAGGGGGCGTGGTTCATTGCCTCCGAGTCGCTGCCTGACAGGTTGACCTGGATCATGCTGCGAAGCCATTGGCTCTTTAAGCTGAAGCTGTGCGTATCCAATCCGGATGACGCATGAAGGAGGAGAGCCGTGTCGGATCAATACAAAATTCTGGTCGTCTATTACACCCGTAGCGGTACGACTCGCCGCATTGCGGAAATGCTCGCACTTGAGCTCGGCGCGGATATCGAACCTGTTCGCGAGACGGCAAGGCATGCAGCTCGCAAGGGCGTGCGCGGATATTTGCGCTCGCTCGTAGACATACTGTGGCACCGTCCTGTCGATGTCATGCCGCCCATACACCGCTTGCAGGACTACGACGCCGTTGTAGTCGGCTCTCCGGTGTGGGCCGGTTTCGCGTCTGCGCCGGTAGAGGCGTGGTTAAAGCATAACGGCGCGTGCGTCCAGCATATCGCGTTCTTCTGCACGCTCCGCAAGCGGGGCAGCGACTCGGCATTCGACCAGATGGGCGAAGCGTCGGGCAAGTTCGCAATAGCAACCTGTGCCTTTGATGCGCCCGATCTGCGGCGCGGCTACGACGGAACACTGCGCGAGAAGTTCGAAGCGCAAATCTGCCGCCGGCTCGATATGCTGCTGGCAATGGAGTGTGCGGCATAGTCCGCGCGCATTGCCGCCCCGGCAAGATCCGATGGAAGGCACCCGGACGTCGGTGCGGTCAAGGCGTGATCTGCATCCCGCAGCCGGTCTTGCATGGCAAGACACAGTCTGCACACAAGCGCGGAAGAAACGAACATCATGGACACGCTACGGAGCATGCGAATCTTTACCCTCGTGGCGCAGGCCGGCAGCTTCAGCGCCGTTGCGCGATCGCTCAACCTGACGACGGGTGCCGTCTCCCGTGCGGTATCGGAGCTGGAGGAACGCCTGAAAGTGCGGTTGCTTCACAGAACGTCGCGTCGCGTTACGTTAACCGAGCAGGGTAAGATCTATTCGCGCTCGGCGCTGCGCATCCTTGCCGATGTCGCGGACGCAGAGGGCGAAGCAAGAAGCGCTCATGAAACTCCGGAAGGCGTACTGCGCGTCGCTCTGAATGAGGCAGTCGGACAGGAGTGGGTAATGCTCGCCGCCGGCGAGTACCGCAAGCTTTATCCGAACGTCGCTGTGCAACTCAAATCGTTTGTGCAGCCGCCGGATCTTTTCTCCGGCATTGCCGATGTGGCGTTGATCTCGGCCTCGTCACTCGCCGATTCCGATCTTGTGTGCCGCGTGCTGGGCACGACCCGTAACATCTTGTGCGCGTCGCCGGCTTATCTGCGCGAGCATCGCGCGCCACGTGAATTGCGCGGACTGAAGTTTCACGCGGGGCTGGTTGCGGACGTGCCCGGACTCCCGTCGTACGACTGGTTTTTCGACCGCACTCAGGATGACGGCGCGCTCCCCATGAGCGGAAAACTGATCGTAACGAGCGTCGATTCGCTCATCTGTGCAATGCGGCAGGGAATGGGCATCGGCATGGTCCCGGCGATTGCCGTCGCGGGAGGATTGCGGGACGGTTCACTTTTGAGGGTACTTCCGGCTCACACAGGCGGCAGTATGAACATCTACGCTCTTTACCCGTCCCGACGCTTTGTCGACGCAAAGATCCGCACCTGGATCGAGTTTCTGCAGCAGTTCGTCGCACGACTGACTGCGGCGACTAACGATCTGCATGACGGCATCGGGGAGTGCGCCGCAGGCGAGGTGCCGTCGGATTCGTTGAACGCTGCGTGAGTTCGAGTTGCCGTTATTGCGATCTGCGTCCGAAACACGCGTTTTCGGCAACAATTCTTTCCAGGTGCGGCGGTTAACGATTCGCAGGGACATGGCTAGACTGCGCGAGCCTGTACAAACACTCGCTGTTGCTCAAACCATCAAGTCCCTACGAGGTTCCTCGACATGAAGTCTACGTTCGCACATGGCGTGCTCGTCGCGTCCGTCGCGCTTGCCGCCGCTATTCCCGCACTTGCGTTTGCTCAATCGGCGGCTCCCCTCACGCGAGCTCAGGTAAGAGCAGAACTGGTTGAACTGGAACTGACGGGATGGCGCCCGGGTGCAGGCAGCGACCCGCATTACCCGGAAGACATCCTCGCGGCCGAAGCTGCAGTCGCCGCGAATCGTGCCGCTGGCCACACAGGCGCGCAGGCCAGCTATGGTGCGGATGACCAGGGCACCTCGGAGTCGGGCGGCCCCCGGAAATAAGTGTCTGCCGCGAGCAACACGCAGGAGCGATCGTAACCGTTCTCCCATTGCTGATGTTCGCCGGTGCCTTGCCTGTCAACGAATTACCGCTGCAAACCGGGTTGTTGCGCTGGTTGGAAAGGACTCTTCCGATTTCGCGGATACGCGAAGAAATTTGGATCACTTAACGTTTGGCATCAATCAATCGATGGCTTCACGCCGTGACGCGTGACAGACATGACTGGTCGACAAAAACGAAGGTATTCAAAACATTCAACGGAAGGGGATTAGCGGTGGTGATGAAACGAATTGGTGTAGCGCTGCCCGCAATCATGATTGCGACAGCCGTGCATGCACAAAGCAGCGTGACGCTGTACGGGAAGATTGAAGACGGCTTCAATTACACGACCAATGCGAGGGGTAATGACGCATACCAGATGCAAAGCGGCTATGACTACGGGAGCCGCTGGGGCCTGAAGGGCACAGAAGATCTCGGTGCCGGGTATCACGCCGTGTTCCAGCTCGAAAGCGGCTTCGACGTGAACACCGGCAAGATGTCGCAAGGCGGCCGGGAGTTCGGCCGCCAGGCGTATGTCGGCATCGCGTCGGACCAATACGGCACGTTGACGTTCGGGCGCCAGTACGACCCTAGCGTGGACATGTTTTCGCCCATGACCGCGAATGGCAACTGGACGGGATATCTCTTCTCGCATCCCTACGACAACGACAACACCGACTATTCCTTCCGCGTCAACAACGCGATCAAATACGTCACGCCGACCATTCACGGCTTCACTGCCGAAGGCATGTACGCGTTCAGCAACCAGGCGGGCGGCTTTTCGAATAACCGGCTGTATGGCTTCGGTGCGCAGTATCAGAACGGCGGCCTGCAGATCGGTGCGTCGTATCTCAAGCTGAACAACGCAAGTTCTGCCACGGTTGCGTCCGCCAACTCGTCCGGCGCGGTGACCAGCGACAATACCTTCAATGCGCGGTCGCAGCAAAACATCGGCATCGGCATCAACTACACGATCGGCAAGGCACTGGTGGGCTTCGCGTATTCGCATGTGGATGTTTACGATCCGACGGCAAACGCATACTTCACGGGTACCACGCAGCCCGCTGGCGGCACATGGAACGCGTGGAAGTTCGACAACTTCGAAGTGAGCGGCTTGTATCACTTCACGCCCGCGCTCTACCTCGGTGCGTGCTATACCTATACGCAGGCAAGTCTTTCCTCGACCGTCGGGAAATTCGATCCCAAGTGGCACCAGCTTAGCCTGAAGCTCAACTACGATCTGTCGACGCGGACGTCTGTGTTTCTCGAGGGCGCCTATCAACACGCGGTCAGCGCGAACACGGGCACCGATTTCGACTTTGCCAATATTCCTGGCTCGGCCGATGTTTCCTCGGGACGTAACCAGATGGTCTATCGCCTTGCACTGTTGCACATGTTCTGACCGGTCAGTTTGAAACTGCCGGGTGTCCAGTCTGCCTTCGCCGCCGCCCTGACTGGCGCCGGTGAAGGTTCCCGCACATTGCGGCAGCAGGCGGTATTGCACCATTGTTGTGTAATCTGGAACTGATGTTCTTTCGATGTCCGATTGATCTCGCCCTATAGGACTTCTAGAATTTTAACCTGAAGCACTCGGCCTACGCCCATATCGGGCGCCGTGCCAGTGTGTCGGCGCCACCCAACGCATGCGGCTACGCGCGTCGACCTTGCTTGTGGAGGCATGCAGCCAGGATGGAGAAAGCGGTGCACGTGTCGATGGAACAAGACTCAAGGGAAATGCAGTTGCGCGCGTTGATGAAGCTCGGCAAGGAGCGCGGCTTCCTGACCCACACCGAAATAGTCGACCACCTGCCGGATTGCGTTGCACAGGCAGACGCCATTGAAGGAATCGTCAAGGCGTTTAACGACGTGGGCATTGCCGTGCGCGATTTCGCGCCTACGGGCGATGCGCTTCTGCTGGGCGACGCGGCCCAGCAATCAGCCCCCGACGACGTCGCCGAAGACGAAACGGCCACGGCGCTGACAATCGCCATATCCGAACCCGGGCCGGCAGCGGATCCGATGCGCGCCTATCTGCGCGAAATGGGCGCGACCCCGCTCCTGACGCGCGAAGGCGAAATTGCCGTCGCGCGTCGTATCGAGGCCTGCTTGCGGGAAATGCTCGAGGTGATCGCCTTGCGCCCCGCGACGGTTGACGCGATACTCGCGCGCGCGGATCGCGTCGCAGCGGGCGAACTCGACATCGACGATCTGGTTGACGGATTCCTCGAACAGCAGCCCGATGAAATGCTTCCGGCAATGCAGGGTGCGACGGCGGAGGGCGCCGCGGGCAGCAAAGTCGACGACGGTGTTCCCTCCAACGCCAACGATTCAACCGGCGCGATCGAGGCCGATGAAGCCCGCATCGCCCGATTGACGGCGGGTTGCAATGCAATCTTTTTGCAGGTGCGCGAACAGCTGGCGTCGTGGCGGGCAGCGGTTGCTGGAACAACCGGCCGGCGCGAAGAGGCACAGTCCACGCTCGTTCTGATCGCATCTACACTCGGGCAGATCCGCTTCAGCGCACGGACAATCGGCGAACTCAGTGCCGACGTGCGACGAGCGGTCGAGGAGATTCGCGGAATCGAGAGAAACGTTTTACGCCTTGCCGTGAATCAAGGTGGCATGGTGCGTGACATGTTCGTCGAAACCTTCGTCGGAAGCGAAACCGATCCTGAATGGCTTGCACGCGCGGCCGCAGCGGCGCCGGCCTGCAGTGCGGCGTTGATGCGCTGCGCGCCTTCGATTCATGGCCAGCAGGAAAAACTCGCGCAAATCGAGGCGCGCGAAGGTTTGTCATTGCAGGAGCTGAAACGGATCAGCAGAAAGATGAACGTGGCGGATCGCGAGCTTCAGGACGCACGCCGCGCGATGATCGAAGCGAACCTGCGGCTCGTCGTTTCAGTTGCAAAGAAATATGTGCAAAGCGGCATGCCGTTGCTCGATCTTGTTCAGGAAGGCAACATCGGCTTGATGAAAGCAGTGGATCGCTTCGAATACCGGCGTGGCTTCAAATTCTCCACGTACGCCACCTGGTGGATCCGTCAGTCGGTCTCGCGAGCCATAGCAGACTACGGCCGTACCATACGGGTGCCGGTTCATATGGCTGACGCCATGCACCGCGTCAAGAGGGTGGCGGGCGAGATGCGCCAGGAAACGGGCCGTCAGGCGCGTTCCAGCGAACTCGCTGCGCGGCTCGGCATGAGCGAAGAAAAGGTGCGCAGCGTGCAGCGAGTTACGAGGCAACCGGTTTCGCTGGATGTCCCGATCGGCGAAGACGCAGACACCACGCTCGGCGAAATGGTCGAGGACCCGTCCGCACTGGCGCCGCTCGACGCCTTGCTGCAAGCCGATCTGCGCGTGGCCATCGACGCGGCGCTCGGTGTCCTGACGCCGCGCGAAGCGAAAGTGATCAAGCTACGCTTTGGTGTCGATGCGGTTTCCGAACATACGCTGGAAGAACTCGGGGATCAGTTCGATGTCACCCGTGAACGGGTTCGTCAGATACAGAACAAGGCATTGCAGAAGCTACGTCATTCCGACGGTATCAGCACCTTGAAAAGCTATCTCGATCACTGAGTCGATCACTGAGCGGTTCGCAGCAACGTGAGCCGCATGGCAAGCGGCTCATTTTTCGCGAGCCGAAGTTATCCAGCACCAACAACGCCGACGGCGCGGCGGCCCTTACGGCCCCGCGCCCCCTGATCGCACTGTTCGCTTTAGTGCTTGCTGTAAAGCGACTGTCTATCCGGACCGGCTACCGGAATCACAGCGGGAACCACAGCGCGGCTCGTGCCCGTCGCCGAGGTGCCGCCGGTCGAACCGCCGTATGCGTTTGCCGACGCCCGTTGCGCTGCGACTTTGGCTTCAGCCGCCTGGATGTCGGCGGGGTACGTCGGATCTTCGCCGCGCGCCGGGTTGTAGCCGGCCTTTTCCAGTTCGACGAGTTCGGCGCGCACCTGGGCACGCGTTACCGGCTGATTGGACTGCTGGGCAAAAGTGATTGCCGGCGCGGAAAGAATGGCGGCGACCAGAACAACCGGGAAAACTGACCTGAACATCATGGACCTCACATGTATCTGATTGATGTGGCCAATTTTAGCAAGCAGGACGTAATAAATTATCCGCCTCGCGTGGAACGGACCCTTGGTGAATGAGGATGGATCGCCCATGCCGACCTCATCCACCAGTGGGCAAGGGAATGATGTGTGCGCGCCATTCTGGTGCATTGTTACCCTGGCGACAAGGGACGTTCCTTGCGAACCCGCTTAATAGACGTATTTGACAGCCCTAGAATCAAAGTCTTTCCCCCTGGCGCCGGATGAGGCCATGACGCGGTGTAATTCCGCAACGGGCAATCACCGCGCTCTCCTATGGATATCCGATATTCACGCAATCCGTCATTGAGCCAAAGAACAGACGTTTCGCGCTGGCTGAGGCTGGCGAGAAAGGCATCGTCCCATTGGGCGCTCAACGACGGGCTGATCTGGCTGCATCTGTTCAAGACGGTTGCGGCGGCGTTGCTCGCGCTGGGCATTGCCATGCTGCTCGACCTCCAGCAGCCGCGCACCGCAATGACGACCGTGTTCGTTCTGATGCAGCCCGTCAGCGGCATGGTGCTCGCAAAGAGTTTCTATCGGGTGATTGGCACAGCCGTAGGCACTGTGTTTGCGATTCTGCTGGCCGGCGTCTGCGTGCAGGATCCGGAGTTATATTTGTTCGGCCTCACCTGCTGGATTGGCGTATGCACAGCGGCGGCGGTCCGAAACCGCCACTTTCGCTGGTACGGCTTCGTACTGGCCGGCTATACGGCGGCGCTGATCGGTGTTCCGGCGCTAATGGCGCCCAATGCGCTTTTTCTGGCCGCTTTGACGCGCGCTGCCGAGGTATCGATCGGGATTCTGTGTTCGAGCGCGGTGAGCGCGCTCGTCTTTCCGATTCAGGCGACGACCACGCTCTTCCGCACACTGAAACAGCGGACTATCGAGTTCACCGATTTCGCCGCAGGCGTATTGTCGACGGCATTGCCAGCGGATCTGTTCGAGAAGCGGTTTGCCGCGCTTGTCGACGAGATCGTCGGATTCGAGGCAACGCGCACCTTCGCCTCATACGAAGACCCCGATATGCGAGCCCGGGCAGCGCGGCTTGCACGCCTGAATAGCGATTTCATGAATGCATGCGCCCGCCTGCATGCACTGCACCAACTGCTCAAGCGCTTACGCGGCAGCGGCGCTGCTGAAACGATTGCGGCCATTTCCCCGTTTCTTGATGAACTGTCCGTGCTACTCGTGGACGTCGGCAGGAAGGTGCAGAAGGGCGAGCCCGAGATGCCGGAGCTAATGGAGCGCATCAAGGCTTTCCAGACCGGTCTGGCGCGGCGTGCACGCGAAACGCAGCGGGAGATCGAACGGGTCGCGCCACGTTCCATGCTGGATTACGTCACGGCGATGGAACTGGTTCACCGGTTCGTCGGGGAATTCCTGTCGTACTGCGATATCTACCTCTCGCTGGCCAACTCGCGCAAGCATGTGCTCGACAAATCGCGCGTGCGGTACGAGCCGCAGACCAGCCCGTACGTCGTGGGACTCGCATTTGTTCGCACGGTAGTGGCGGTCGGCGCCGCAAGCTGGTTCTGGATCGCCTCCGGGTGGCCGGGCGGCAGCTTTCTGGTAACGGGCGCGGCCATCACCTGCGCCTTGAGCTCGACCTCGCCCGTGCCGCCGAAATTCACCTTGCAGATTGCAGCCGGGGCCGCGCTCTCGCTTCTCTTCGGCTGCATATTCCTGTCCTACGTCTACCCGAAGATCGACGGCTTTCCGCTGTTGTGCGCCGCCCTTCTGTTGCCGCTCGGCCTCGGCGCGTTTCTCATGGCGCGGCGGTCGACGGCGGCCTACGGTGTCGGCTTCGCCGTTTTCTTCTGCCTGCTGGCCGGCCCCGATAACGTGATCGACTATGCGCCCGACGTCCTCATGAACAATGGGCTCTCCATTCTCGTGTCGATGCTGCTGTGCGCACTCGCGTTCGCGGTGATCTTTCCGCCCCAGATGCCCTGGCTCGTCGAGAAGATCAAGCGTCATTTGAGGGGGCAAATCGCAATGGCATGCACCGCGCCGCTGCCCGGTCTCGACGGGCGCTTCCAGTCGAGCACCCACGACCTGATGTCGCAATTGCGCACGCTGCTCATCACGCAATCGCATCGGCACCGCGACGCCTTGCAATGGATGCTTGCGACACTCGAAGTGGGGCACGCCACCATCGACCTCCGCGGCGAGTTGCAGTTGGCGAACGGAGTGAGTGGCCGCACACCAAAGCCTCGCTGGCTAGCGTCGATTGATATGGCGGTGCGCGCGCTGCCCGTGCTGTTCGATCAACCCAATGTGAAGCATCTGAGAAGCGCGCTGGCGACCGTCAACGTGGCGATCAGCACGGCACAGACGCATCTGGAGGAACTGGAACCTCATACGGCGGAGCGCTATCGCATGTTGAGGATAATCGGTTGCCTGCATTTCGTTCGGACCGCGCTACTCGATCGCGATGCGCCGTTTCCGCGCGACTGAGCGCGCGAACCCGAGGGACTTATAACTTGAACATCGACACGGCGGCGTTCAGGTCATGTTCCAGTTCCACGGTTCGTAGCGCACCTGGTACGCGATTTTTCTCAGGGCTTCATCGAACCCGTACGGATATATCGCTCATGCCACGCGAGCGATTCATCCAGAAGGTGCGGAGTGTGCTTGCCGAAGCTGTTGGAGCAGGCGCGCTGGAAGTAGTCTTCGAGAAGCGGACGATAGTCCGGGTGCGCGCAGTTCGCAATCACCTGACGCGCGCGCTGCTTCGGCGACAGGCCGCGCAAATCGGCAAGACCCTGCTCGGTCACGATCACCGAGACGTCGTGTTCGGTGTGGTCGACGTGGCTCGCCATTGGCACGATCCGGGAAATGTCGCCGCCCTTCGCGGTGCTGGCGGACATGAAACAGGCGAGATAGCCATTGCGGGCGAAGTCGCCGGAGCCACCGATGCCGTTCTGGATGCGGCTTCCCATTACATGAGTCGAATTGACGTTGCCGTAGATGTCCGCTTCGATCATGCCGTTCATGGCAATGCAACCGAGGCGTCTGACGAGTTCCGGGTGATTGCTGATTTCCTGCGGCCGCAAGACGATGCGCTCGCGCAAACGGTCGATTTCCTCGGCAAAACGAAGTGTCGCCGGCGGGCTCAACGAAAGCGCGGTGGCCGAGGCGACGCTGAGTGTGCCGTTCTCGAGCAAATCGAGCATGGCGTCCTGAATCACTTCGGTGAACGCAGTCAGTCCTTTGAAGCCGGCTTCCGCCAGTTCCGCCAGCACGGCATTCGTGATGTTGCCCACTCCGGATTGCAATGGCAGGAGCCCCGCAGGCAGCCTGCCGTGAGCCACTTCATGACGCAGGAATTCGATCAGGTGCCCGGCAATCTGCCTGGACGTGGCATCGGGTGGGGAGAAACTGTTGCTCCGGTCCGGCGCATCGGTTTCGACGATCGCGACGATCTTGTCCGGATCGCAACGCAGGTAGGCTTCGCCGATCCTGTCGCCGGGCGTGAGTAACGGAATGGGTACGCGGTGAGGTGGCAGGGCCGTGCCGTAGTAAATATCGTGCATGCCATCCAGCCCGGCCGGCTGACGCGAGTTGACTTCCAGAATCACTTTATCGGCCAGTTCGAGCCATGTCTTGTTGTTGCCGACAGATGACGACGGAATCAGCAGGCCGTCCTCGCGGATGCCGCTCACTTCCACAATGGCGACGTCTATCTTTCCGAAGAAACCGAACCACGCATGCTGGGCGACATGGCTCAGATGAAGATCGAGATATTCCATCTCGCCTGCGTTGATTTTGTCGCGTAACAAGGGGTCCGACTGATACGGCAGCCGCATGGTGATGCCGTTCGCTCGCGCCAGTACGCCGTCGAGTTCCGGCGCGGTCGACGCTCCCGTCAGCACGTTGATCCTGAACGCCTCGCCACGCGCATGCGCGGCTTCGATGTGACCCGCCAGCGCGCCCGGCAACGCTTTGGGGTAGCCCGCGCCCGTAAAGCCGCTCATGGCGACGGTCATGTCCGGCTGGATGAATGAAGCCGCCTGGTCGGCGCTGCAGACGCGCGCAAGAAGCGCAGAGGAAAGAATGCGAGGGGAGCTCATGATTCGGATTCGCCTGACGGAGGATGGACAATCTCGGGTAACGCGCACGCGCCGGCTGCAACGGGGCGGATGTCTTCGGCAACCCCGGCAGGACACCCCGCATGATCGCACTGAAATGGCGGACGGTAGAAGAGACGGTAGCGCGCATCGCCTGCGCGGCAATTGACTCATATCAAGGCAGGCGGGCCGGGCGCGGCTCTCATGGCGCCCGTCATATCGAACGCATTGCGCAGCGCCATTAGCGACGCCCGGTGGAAGAGTGCCTTGCACATTGACATCTATATAGCCGCGATAGTGCGATGGTAAAAAGGCGAGCGGAATATTCGCTCAACAATCGCACGCCATAGAAAACAGGTCACGGGGACCACTGACCGGCGTCGATATCAACTCTACGCATCATCCAATGAAAAATCATAGGCAAGCGGCTCAAAGCCGCGCCGCCGCGCGTTGCGCGCACTTTGGGGACAACCACTGGCATCGCCGTGGTACTGGGCGTCACGCACGGCTGCGACTCACCATGCTTCTGGCCATGACGTCGCCGCTCGTTCATGCACAAGCTTCGCTGCGGCTGACCGGATCAATGGACGCCGGCATTGCATACGTTAGCGATGCGGGCAACACGTCGGGACATCAGTCGGCCTGGCAAGCAAAAAACGGTGACGTCAACATCAGCCGCTGGGCGCTGACGGGCGAAGAACCCATTACCCACGACCTGAATGCGCTCTTTACGCTGACCAACGGCTTTTCCGTCATGACGGGAACAGCCGCGCAGCAGGGGCGATTGTTCGGGTTTCAGTCGTTTGTGGGGCTCGCTTCGAAGAGTACGGGAACGGTCACGCTGGGCCGCCAGTTCGACGCAGTGGTTCAATACGTCGAGCCTTTCGCACTCGGCGGAACAGCATACGGCGGTACGGCTTTCGCGCATCCGTACGACAACGACAATCTGGATAACTACACGCGTACGAACAATTCGGTCAAATACTCGAGCCCGGAGTTTCACGGGCTGACGTTCGGCGGCACGTATGGCTTTTCAAACAAGGCCGGCGCATTTGACGACAGCCGCGAGTACAGCCTGGGCGCCAGCTACCACTATGGCGGCATGCGCGTTGGTGCGGGTTACTTCCAGTTCAACCACGCTTCGAACCTCGCTACTGCCAATACGGAAGGCTCGGAACCGGCGGGAGCGCCTTTCAACGCCGATCGACAACGGACGTACGCATTGGGCGGAAACTACCGGTACAACGACGCGCTTGTCGGTCTGGTGCTGAGCGAAACACGGCTCGACAACGCAACGTCGATCAACAACGTCGCCGATACGGCGATTTCGCTGCCACACGACGATGTCCGCTTCGAAAATGCCGAGGTCAATTTGCGCTACTTCATTACGCCCAAATGGCATGTCTCGGCCAATTACGTATTTACATATGGCCGGTTCGACACACCTGCCGGCGTGCGTTATCCGAAATGGCATCAGCTCGGGTTGTTGAACACGTATTTCCTTTCACAGCGAACCGACGTGTATGCCGAGGCGTTATATCAACGTGCGAACCAGTTACAGGGCACGGGAATTCAGGGCGCCCAGATCTCGAACTTTTCGCGTGCCTCGGGGGCGAATCAATTCGTCGCGGCTGTCGGTCTGCGCCACCGGTTCTAGCCAGCCATTACTGGAAACAGCGTGGCCCCTTGTTCTGGCGGCTAGACGCGTAGAGTCCCACGCAATTCCCGGAAGTCGATGTGCGGGAGGCTTCCTGAAGGCCGGCGGTCCATTACGCTGAAAACAGGTTTCTCCTGTTCAGCGCACAGCCTGGCTGCAATGTTATGCGGAAATGTATGCAGCGTTGCGTTGTAGATCTGGGCCGCCTGGTCGTAGCGGGTGCGGGCGGATCCAATACGAGTCGACCAGATGGCGAGGTTGCCCTGAAGCGCACGGAAAGTGGC
Source organism: Paraburkholderia sp. USG1 (assembly GCF_031570135.1). Classification (NCBI taxonomy): domain Bacteria; kingdom Pseudomonadati; phylum Pseudomonadota; class Betaproteobacteria; order Burkholderiales; family Burkholderiaceae; genus Paraburkholderia; species Paraburkholderia sp. USG1. Next base: position 16,395 of record NZ_JAMWXW010000005.1, read on the forward strand.
GTCCGAATTCAGCCGCGGTTCGGATTCGGCTTCGACCATCAATGCGGACACTGCTTCGGTGAGCTGTCTTTGCGCAACGTCGAAACGCGCGAACGCAATGGGATCATTTGCAAGCGCGGGCGTGGCCGCTGCGGCAACAACCCGCGTGCGCGCGCTTGCAATCGCCGCGAGGGTAGACGTCCCGCGCTTCAGTTTGTCTTTTGCGATTACCGTCATCCGGCTGACGAGACGCAGCCGCTGCGAATAGAGATCCAGTACGTCTGTCAATGAGGCCTTGAGTTCAGCGTCGTTCGGCGGCACGACGTAGGTTTGGCAGCCGCCTGCTGCCAGAAGCGCGAAGGCAGCAGCAATGAAGCAAACCGTTTTCGTGAACGGTCTGGCTGCTGCATTGAATGCGGCGTTCAGCGTCGCTGCCATCATGATTCCTTCCGGGTGACCAGGCATTGGCGGTGGACATTGCCGCGCGGCGGCGAGCCCCCGTCGACCTTCTACTCTGAACACGGTAGACGATGCGGCGCGGCCGGGTTTGACGGCGATCAAGCGCGACGCGCTGCGGCCCTGAATATGCGGTATGTCGGGATGGGGCACGGATGCCCTATGATAGGGTTCACGTACATCCATTCATGCGATGCCGGGAGTGCAGGCGGCTCATCGAAACTGCATTGTCAGCGCCGGTGTTCGTCGCCGGACATGCGTCGCGCTATTGACACAAGAGACTGCAAGCTTATGGCGAATCCTGCGCAAAGCAGCGGCGGAAGTAATCATTTGATGGATGACGAAGCGGATCTTTACGGTCCGGAACGTGGGTTCGTTTTTACCTCGCTGTTCAGTGCGTTGACTGATCACGCTGCGGATATAGTCGACGCCTTCTACCTGAAACTGGCAGCACTGCCGAGGTCGCAAGCCATTCTCGATGCGCTTTCGCCTGCCGAGCTGGCGCACCTGAAAGCGAAGCAGCGAGAAACGCTCCTGAAGATGGCCTCCCCCGATCTGACCGCACAGGCACATCGCGAGATGGCGTTGAGGGTGGGCCGCGTGCACGCGATTGTCGGCCTCGACCGGGAAGAACTGGTGCGCAGCAGGATCATTCTCTCGGCGGAGATTCGCCGTTGCATTGACCCGGCGCCGTACAACGAAGCACTGTCACTGTTGGGGCGTCGCTTGACTCGTGACCTTGCCTTCCAGACCGAGGCATATCAACAGATTCAGGCGTCGCGGCAGCAGGTTTTGATGTCCCTCACGCGCGTTGCGTGGGAGGCTGAGACTTACACCGACCTGATCAGCCTCACGGTGAATCTGCTTGGCCGCCACGAAGAAGTAGCAGGGTGTTCCGTCGGCCGGCCTGACTCACAAGGGGTGTTCCGGTTCGAGTCCGCGTCGGGCGGCGCGATCCGCACGTATGTGTCGCACGTCGAGGCGGGTGCCGAATACCAGATCACCACAGATCCGCTGCAGCCGCAAGGGCAGGGGCCGGCAGGGCGCGCGTGGCGCAGCGGCGAGGTGCACCGGGTGATCGATATTGCAACGGACCCAAGCATGAAACCCTGGCGGGAGCGGGCAGGAATAGCCGGCTTTCGCTCCAGCATCGCGATTCCGTTGCGGCAGCCGGGCAGAACGGCGAAGGCGATTCTTTCGCTCTATAGCGCGTATCCGGGCGGGTATTCGTCGGAAGATCAGAGCGCGTTTGTTGCCATGCTCCAGAGTCTGCTGGGGCTCGCGATCGACAGGATCGAAAACTTCGAAGGTCGCACGCGCACCGTGCCCTATACGCAACGGCAGCGCTGGACCGAGCTTCTCCACTCTGAAGCGTTGCTGATGTATTACCAGCCCTTACTCGACCTCGGGACGGGAGAGGTGACGAAAATCGAGGCGCTCGCCCGCTTGCGGGACGGGGACCGTATTCTGAGCCCCGCTGCATTTTTTCCGGTCCTGTCCTCGAACGACTTTTTCGATCTCTACGTGAGCGGCCTGAACCAGGCTCTCGCGCAGAGAAATGCATGGTTGCGGGACGACATCGACCTTGCGGTATCGGTCAACCTTCCTCCCGCTGCGCTCAGCGATGCCCGCTATTTCACCGCGACGCAGCACGCACTCGCGCAGCACGGCTGCCCGCCACATGTTCTCACGCTAGAGGTGCTGGAAACCGACGATCTGCCCGCGAGCAACGACATCCTTCAGGCACTGAACCGCTTCAAGGCGCTGGGCGTGATTCTCGCGGAAGACGATCTGGGCTCGGGTCACAGCAGCCTGAACCGTCTGCGGCAGTTGCCGTTCGACTGGATCAAGATTGATCGCAACATCACGAACCTTGCCGATCAGGATGCCAATAGCGTATTGCGCTTCATCTATCAGTTGACGAGGCTCGGTCACTCGCTCGGGAAGTCGGTGGTGGTCGAAGGTATCGAACACGTCGACCTGCTCGACGCCATTGGAATTCTGGGCGCGGATGCCGTGCAAGGTTACGCGATCGCTGCGCCGATGCCGGCCGAGCGACTGGCGGGCTGGCTGGCGACTCGCCCCCGCGCGCCACAGGGCCTCAAGCGCAATGGCGCATTCGTGAAGCTGGCGCAACTGCTGATCTGGGAAGAGCGCCTGCATCTCGTGTCCGAAGACCGGCACGCATTGACCCGGCTGGCCGACATCAACAACATGGCGCCTGTGGCGAACGTGGGCGGCGCGCTTTGGCAGGCTCCGCTCGCGTCTGCTTGCCAGATCTGCCCGTTCTCGACTTTCTTCTCCGATATCGATTCGATCTTTCCGGCCGGATTCGCGGATGAATCCGCCAAGCGTGCATTTATCGATGCGGCGATCAACGGCGGACCGCGTAGCGAAGGTTATCTGCTGGCGCGGGAGGCGGTGGTCGAAGCGATTCTCTCGACATCGGCATGAGCAGCCATGTCGGGCCTCCGCGCAGACATCTGCCACGCTGCGGCGGCCAACCAGTGGTTCGAGCTTCAGCGGACAAGCCGGCGCTACAACGCTGTGCGCTGCTCCCAAGCAAGCAGTTCACCAGCACACTGCTTCGGCGCCAGCAGCGAAAATTCTTTGCTCTCCTCATTCATCAAGGCCGATAGACGGTTAGCGCGATGGCATATCTTGTGCTCTCTGTTCTTCATGACGGGAGCCGGATCGCTCCGCCTCATTCCACACATCGACCTTGGAGCTGGCGCATGACAGCACGAAACCAACACGAAACATCGCCACTTTCACGCGGTACCGACTATGAACAGCTGGCCGCCAGATTCCGCCCCATCTTCAACCGGATTGCAGAAGGCGCGCTCGAACGCGAACGCACTCTCGCATTGCCGCACGAGCAGATTGCCTGGCTGAAGGCTGCCGGCTTCGGCGCGGTCAGAGTACCGATCGAGTACGGCGGCGCCGGCGCGACGCTTCCGCAACTCGTGCAGCTACTGATCGAACTGGCCGAGGCCGACTCGAGTCTGCCGCAGGCGTTGCGCGGCCATTTCGCTTTCGTCGAGGACAGGATTAATGCCGCGCCCGGCGCGGCGCGGGACAAATGGCTCCAGCGCTTCGTAGCGGGTGAAATAGTCGGCAATGCGTGGACCGAAGTCGGCGAAGTCAAGATAGGCGACGTCATCACGCGCGTCTCGCGCCGCGGCAACCAATGGGTCGTCAACGGAACCAAGTATTACAGCACGGGGAGCATCTTTGCCGACTGGATCGACGTATACGCGCAGCGCGACGACAACGGCGCGGATGTCATCGCCGCAGTGAATACGCATCAGGCCGGCGTCAAACAAAGCGACGATTGGGACGGATTTGGCCAACGTACCACCGGAAGCGGGACCTCCGTGTTTGAAAACGCCGTGGTCGAAGAAGAGAACATCATCGACTTCTCTACGCGCTTCAAATACCAGACGGCGTTCTATCAATTCGTACTGATCGCCGTGATCGCGGGTACGGGACGCGCGGCATTGCGTGACATCTCGCGTGAGGTGCGCAATCGCACCCGGATCTATAGCCACGGCAACGCGCCACGCGTTAGCGAAGACGTTCAGGTTCAGCAGGTGGTGGGGCAGATCGCGGCGCGCGTGTACGCTGCGGAGGCTGCGGCAGTGCGCGCGGCAGAGCCGTCGCAAAGAGCGTACGAAGCCCGCTTCGGCGCGGACCGTGAGGCCGAACAGGCTGCAAACGTGGCGGCCGAAATAGAATCCGCAAAGGCGCAGGTGGCTGTGGCAGGTCTGATTCTTCAGGCGACGACCGATCTGTTCAATGCGCTCGGCGCGTCGGGCGTCAGCGAAAGCAAACTATTGGACCGGCACTGGCGGAACGCACGCACAGCGGCATCGCACAATCCGCTTATCTACAAGGAACGGATCATTGGTGACTGGGAAATCAATGGCAAGGAGCCGCCCTTCGTCTGGCAGATCGGCAACAGCAGAGCAGTGTGATCTGATCCGGTTTCGCGGTTAGCACGCAGTGTCATGTGGGCCGGTCTTACGGTCGGCTCGCTTATCGGTTCAACGGTGCAGAAAATGACGTATCGGCCCCGCCAGATGCAATTGCGCCTATTTCTGCGCCGAAATCTGTTTGGCGCGAATCAGGCGTGCCCGCAGCACGTTGCGGCTGATGCCCAGCAGTCGTGCCGCCTGAATCTGATTCCGGTAGCAGAAGTCGAACGCCACACGCATGACGGTATCTTCGATCTGTTCGAACAGGTTGCCTTCCGCGTTACCGAAAAGATGACGCAACGCCTCCTCCAATCCTTCAAGCGGTGTAGTCGAAACCGGCTCGCTGGCTGTGCGTCGCGGCGCATGCGTTCCGAAGGACGAGATCTGCAGATCGCCCTCGCCGAGCGAATCGCTGCGGCACACCAATAACGCGTAATGGATGACGTTTTCAAGCTCGCGAATGTTGCCGGGCCAGCTATGCGCGAGCAGCTTGCGCTCGGCGCGCGGTTCGATGCCGACAGGGCCGTAGCCCAGGCGGTTCCGGTACTCTTCTATGAAATACCGGGCGAGCGGCAAGATATCGCCGGGCCGGTCGCGCAACGTAGGCACCGCCAGATGCACGACGTTCAGGCGATAGAACAGGTCCTCCCGGAAATGTCCCGCCGCCACCGCGTCCTGAAGATGCACATTGGTGGCGGCCAGAACGCGTACGTCGATCGGAATGCTCCTGCGTGAGCCGAGCCGCACGATCTCCCGCTCCTGCAGCACGCGCAGCAGTTTGACCTGCATCGAGAGCGGCAGATCGCCGATTTCGTCCAGAAACAGCGTGCCGCCGTTGGCCGCTTCGAACCAGCCGGGTTTCGCGCAGAACGCGCCGGTGAACGCACCTTTCTCGTGGCCGAACAATTCGCTTTCCACCAGCGACTCGGAAAACGCGCCGCAGTTGACCGCCACGAACGGCCCGTCCTTGCGGGCACTGAGGTTATGCACGTGGCGCGCAACCAGTTCCTTGCCGGTACCGGTTTCGCCGATCACGAGCACGTTGGCGTCGCTCGGCGCCACCATGCGAATCCGTTCGAGCAGTGCCAGCGATTGCGGGTCCGAGAAGACCTGTGCCGTGGCGCGAATGGAGGTGGTCAGCGCACGCTTGTCGGGCATGGTCAGCAACGGCGGCGCATCGGTTCGCACTACGGTTGGCCTGTCCGTTATCCCGTGATTGAGTGAATAGTTCATGAGTAGAAGCTCGGCGTCGGATATCGTTGCGTCAGGGCCCATTCGCCGATTTCTCTAAGCTTGTAGGCGAGGGGGTCGTGGAGCGTATGGGTGCGCAAGTTTCGCCAGTGGCGGTCCAGCCTCAGTGCGCCATGCGTCGCGCGCGCGCCGGCTACGTCGAACATGCGGGTACAGATATGGAGCCCGATTTCAGTGGCGGCGACTTTGGCCGTGGCGACCGCCAATGCGACTTCGCCGCGCTCGGCATCGGTCAGCGCATCCTGCTCGCTCCACGCGGCGTCGAAGCGATCGGCGGCGCGGTCGGTCAATAATCGCGCCGCTTCGAGGCCCGCCCAGAACTCACCGTACTGGCCGAGAATATAAGGATCCGCTGAAGTGGTTTGCACGCCGGACGCATGCCACGGACGCGCCTCATGCAATGTGTAGTGGCGGGCATCGTTGAATGCGCTTTCGCCGATGCTGAGATAGATATTCGTCAGGATCAATTGCGCGAGCAACGGACGCAGGCACGCAAACGGCGTCGACAATGGCCCAGGGTCGGTCAGAATCTCGTGATTCTCCACTCGCACTTTTTCCAGCGTCACCGTGCCGCTATCCGTTTGCCGCTGACCGATGTTATTCCAGTCCTCCGCGACAGAGATACCTGTGCGCCCGGTCGGTACTGCCGCGACCAGCAACGTTCCTGTCCCGGCGTCCCGCGCGGACGCGATCAGCATTTCGGAATCGAGCGCGCCGGAGCAGAAGCTCTTCTGTCCAGTGAACTCCCGCCAATCCGCGTACGAGTGGCTGACGGCCCGTTCATCGAGCGGATTTAGCGCGTTCCCCCAGAACCATTGATGGCGGGCAGTCTGCTCGAACCACGCGCGCCACTGCGGCGGCGAGCCGAACAGCCGCACGGTCGCCAGCATCAGATGATGAAAGCCGAAGACGTGGCCGAGCGAACTGTCGGCACGGCCAAGCGTGCGTATCACGTCCAGAGTCTGCCGCCAGTTCGCACCGAGACCGCCGTGCGCTACGGGAATGCTCATGGCGAGCAGACCGCTGGCGCGCAGTGCGTCGCGTTCGGCTTTCGGTGTTCCGCCCTGCGCGTCGCGCTCGGCGGCCGTCGTGGCAAACGACACCGCGAGCCGCTGCGCGATCCGCAGCGGTGTTTCAGTCATCGGGGCTGTCTCTGTGCCCGATAGCAGGGATGCCGGGGCGTCCGGCAGTAGGTAGGTCGAATTCATAGGGATAAAGACACTCGCTGTGCTGCTGGCGGGCGTGGACCATCATGTGTCGGCCGATGGATGTGGAACGGCGTCGCTCAGAGTTGCTTCCTGAGAGACGTATTCTGACGATCTGCCGCAACTTCGGATGCATTTTGTTGTGGTAACCAAAGTCGAATTGCTGATTACGCAGCAGCGTCGTTATGGATGCTGCCTCTGCATCAGCATTCCGGCATGGAGCTACTCGGGGAGGCATACATGTCGGAATACTGAACACCTGCATGCGTGTATTCGACACCCGGCGCTGCTGCTCCAGCAGCAGCGCTGAGGCCATATTGCTTCACCAGCTTCATACGTCAGGCTGCAATGGTTCCATGCCATCGCGATATGCGGCCGGCCAACATTCTCAAACGGTTATGCCCTTTGGTTTGGCGCGCAATCCGGTTAAATCGGCCTGCTCGTCCCGGGCAGCGTGCGTCCGCGAAAAACCGGATGGCATGGTCTTCGCTAAACAGGCTGCAGTCCCGATTAATTCGCTATCGATTGAAAGGATTGTTCGAATGAGCAACAGATTGAAAGTGGTCGCGGTCTCCGGTGGATTGCAGCGGCCGTCACGCACTCTGGTGGTGGTCGAACGTGTGCTCGCCGCACTCGGCGACGCGGTGCCAGTCGACACGCACCTCATCGAGCTCGGTGAGATTGCGCCGGGTCTCGCCGGCGCGGTTCGTCGCGCGCACGTCCCGGCTGACGTCGAAGCACACATCGAGGCGATTGAATCGGCCGACTTGCTGATCGCGGCGAGCCCGGTCTATCGGGCGTCGTATATGGGACTTTTCAAGCATCTGTTCGATCTCGTGCATCACGAGGCGCTGTTCGATGTGCCGGTTCTGCTCGCGGCAACCGGCGGCAGCGATCGTCACGCGCTCGTCATCGATCATCAGTTACGTCCGCTGTTCAGCTTCTTTCAGGCACGCACGCTGCCGATCGGCGTGTATGCGTCCGAGGCCGATTTCAGCGGCTATGCGATTTCCAATCCTGCACTGGAGGAGCGCATTCAACTGGCGGTGTCGCGCGCGCTGCCGTGGCTGCACGCGGGCCGCCTGCCCGCTTCGTTTCCGCGAGCCGCAACAGGGGCTGCATAAACCCTTCACTCAATCATCAGGACCACCATGAGCCAGAACCACTCTCACGACGACGCCGTCAAGTTCGCCTACTGGGTGCCCAATGTCAGCGGCGGCCTTGTCGTCAGCACGATCGAACAGCGCACCGACTGGAGTCTCGAGTACAACGAGAAACTCGCGCAGACCGCTGAACAGGCCGGGTTCGAATACGCGCTGAGCCAGATCCGTTTCACTGCCGGCTACGGTGCCGAATTTCAGCATGAGTCGGTTTCGTTCAGTCAGGCCCTGTTGCACGCAACGACCAGACTCAAAGTCCTGGCGGCGATTTTGCCGGGCCCGTGGCACCCCGCTGTTGTCGCCAAACAACTGGCCACGATCGACCATATTTCAAATGGCCGCATTGCGATCAACGTGGTAAGCGGCTGGTTCAAGGGAGAGTTCACGGCGATCGGCGAGCCGTGGCTCGAACACGATGAACGCTATCGCCGTTCAAAAGAATTCATTCAGGCGCTCAAAGGCATCTGGACGCAGGACAACTTCACGTTCAAGGGCGACTTCTATCGCTTCAACGATTACACGCTGAGTCCCAAGCCGATCCAGAAGCCTCATCCGGAGATCTTCCAGGGCGGCAGTTCACGTGCCGCGCGCGATAACGCCGCCAGCGTGTCCGACTGGTACTTCACCAACGGCAATACTCCGGAGAACCTGAAAACCCAGATCGACGACATCCAGGCCAAGGCGACCAAAAACAATCACAAGGTGCGCATTGGCGTGAACGCGTTCGTGATCGCGCGCGATACCGAAGAAGAAGCCCAGGCGGTACTCGCCGACATCATCAGGCACGCGCACGTCGAAGCCGTGCATGCGTTCGGCGACGCCGTCAAGCAGGCGGGCCAGGCATCGCCGGAAGGTGAAGGCAATTGGGCCAGGTCGAGTTTCGAAGACCTCGTGCAATACAACGACGGCTTCCGCACCAATCTCATCGGTACGCCGCAGCAGATCGCCGAGCGTATCGTCGAATTGAAATCGGTGGGCGTGGATCTCGTGCTGACCGGCTTCCTTCATTTCATCGAAGAAGTGGAGTACTTCGGCAAACGGGTCCTGCCGCTGGTGCGCGAGCTCGAACGCAAGCAGCAGGCGAGAGCCGCCTGATCATGGCGAACCCACAGCCGTCGACGCTACCGGACTGGCTGCGCCATCAGGCGCAGCACCGGCCGCATGCCGTCGCCTTGCGCCATAAACGGCTGGGCGCATGGCACGCGTTGTCGTGGCACGAGGTGGCTACGGCGGTCGAACAGCTGGCAGCCGGTCTCGCACAACGCGGTTTTGCGGCGGGCGACGCGCTGCTGTTCGTCAGTCATCCGCGCGAGGAGGCGTTGCTGTTGTCGCTCGCGGCGCAGTGGAACGGCGGCGTGGCGATACCGCTCGACCCGCACCTCTCCGATGAGGCGTTGCGCGCCGTTCTCACGCATCTTGCCCCACGCTTCGTGTTCGCCGAAGACGACACCCAGGTGGATCGTTTGCTGGCGCACGAAGGCTTGCGAGTGATCGACGCCAACCCGCGCAATCTGACGCCACACCCGCATCCCGCCGTGACCGACTATCGCACACTGGCGATCCCGCATGAAGGCGGCTTCGCTTCCGTTGCCCAACCTCACGACGACGCCTTCGCGTTCGTGCGTCTCGACGCTGACCGGCAACTCGTCGCGCAGCGTCTGTCCCATGCGACGCTGGCACAGGAAGCGCAGCGGCTCGTCGGCACGGAGAAACTGGGCGCGGACGACGAAGCGTTTGCCGCACGCGCATTCGCCGCTGCCTCTCAGGCGCGCTACCTGATCGCGCCCTGGCTGCTGAGCGGCTTTCGCCTGAATTTTCCGGAGTCGCTCGCGACCCGCGACAACGATCGCCGCGAACTTGCGCCGACGCTGGTGGCCGGCACACGCGAAACCTACGCGCGGGTGGCTCAACTCGTCGACGACCGTTTGCCGGGCGCACGCTCCTGGCGGCGGCGCCTCATCAACCGGGCGCAGCGCAGGCAGGGCGGCCCGCTTTTGCGCGTCTTGACGTGGTGGTTCATCAGCCGGCCGTTGCGTGAAGTAATCGGCTTTTCGCGCACGCATGCGGCGCTCGTCATCGGGCCGCCGCTCGACGGGACGACCGCCGCGCTATTCGCCGCATTACGTGTGGACGTGCGCGCGTGGCCCGATACCGGCGAGTGGCGGCGCATCGAGCATCGGCGTGAAGCACCGGCACACCAGCGCCACGCGGCGGACGGCGCGGCGGAACAACCGGCGTATTGATGCATGACTGAACATTCCATGACTACGTCTTCCAACGCGCTGTTATCGCTCGATCACATCTCGCTGTCTTTCAAAGGCGTGAACGCGATCACCGATATCAGCTTCGCGGTGCGCGCGGGTGAAATCTGCGCATTGATCGGCCCGAACGGCGCGGGCAAAAGCTCGCTGCTCAATGTCATCAACGGGGTCTATCAGCCGCAGCGCGGCAGCGTGCATTTCGACGGCCACGCCTATCGGCGGATGAATCCGTATCACGCCGCGCATAGCGGTATTGCGCGCACGTTCCAGAACATCGCGCTGTTTCGCCGTATGAGCGTCCTGGACAACGTGCTCACCGGCCGCAATCTGCACCGGCGCAGCACGTGGCTCGAACAGACCTTGAACGTAGGCCGCGCGCGCAGCGACGAAACGGTGCAACGCAGCTATGCCGAGGTGGTGATCGACGCGCTCGACTTGCAGCGTTATCGGCACACCACTGTCGGCACGCTGCCTTACGGTGTGCAGAAGCGCGTTGAACTGGCTCGTGCCCTCGCCGCCGAGCCGCGTCTGCTGCTGCTCGACGAGCCGATGGCCGGTATGAATGCCGACGAAAAGCACGTCATAGCCGGCTACGTGCTCGACGCCAACACGCAATTCGGCGTGACCGTGGTGCTGATCGAGCACGACATCGGCGTGGTCATGGGTCTGTCGGATCACGTGGTCGTGCTCGACTACGGCAAGAAGATCGCCGACGGCGCACCCGCCGAGGTCCGCAGCAACCCGGACGTGCTCGCCGCCTATCTCGGCACCCGTCATTGAGAGACTGGAGATTATGGGATTTTTCCTCGAAGTGCTCGTAGGTGGTTTGCTGGCGGGCGTGATGTATTCGATGGTCGCGATCGGTTTCGTGCTGATCTATAAAGCGTCCGGCGTGTTCAATTTCGCGCAGGGGTCGATGGTGCTGTTCGGCGCGCTCACCTACGTGAGCCTGGTCGAGCGGCATGTCAAGCCGGTGCTCGCGTTCGGCGTGACCCTCGGCGCGCTCGTGCTGATTGCCTTGCTGATCGGCCGTCTCGTACTGCGCCCGCTGGTCAGCCGGCCGCCCATCGTTCTGTTCATGGCGACCCTGGGTCTGAGCTTCATTCTCGAAGGTGCCGCGCAGCTGTTCTGGGGCGCGCAGGTGCACGGACTGGATCTGGGCATCGACGACAAGCCGCTGAACGTCGGCGGCATCATGATCAGTCAGTTCGACATCTTTGCCGCGGCCACCGCCGGCGTGCTGGTGATCGGCCTTTCGCTATTGACCAACCGTACGCGGCTCGGGTTGTCGCTGCGCGCGGTCGCCGACGACCCACTTGCGGCACTGGCCATCGGCGTACGGCTGCCGCGTGTCTGGGCGATCGTCTGGGCGCTGGCGGGCTTCGTCAGCCTCGTGGCGGGGCTGCTGTGGGGCGCGCGGCTCGGCGTGCAGTTCTCGCTGTCGCTGGTCGTGCTGAAGGCGCTGCCGGTGTTGATCATCGGCGGGTTTTCGTCGATCGGCGGGGCGATTGTGGGCGGTCTGCTGATCGGCGCGTCGGAGAAGCTCGCCGAGGTGTATGTGGGCAGCCTGCTCGGCGGCGGCATAGAAAACTGGTTTCCTTATCTGCTCGCCATGCTTTTCCTGCTTGCGCGGCCGGTCGGTCTATTCGGCGAACCCGCCGTCGAACGCGTGTGAGGCCGCTTATGTCATCTCCTGACACTACGCTGAGCGCTCCGCGCACGTTTAAACCGTACCCACAGCAACGGCCGCTGCTGAAGGTCTGGCTTGCTGCGGTTCTCGTGCTGATCGCTTTCGTTGTCGTGCCGGTATTCGGCAACGACTACTGGCTCAACGCGATTCTGATTCCGTTTCTCGTGCTCTCACTGGCGGGACTGGGTCTGAACCTCGTCACCGGCTATGCGGGACAACTCTCACTCGGCTCCGCTGCCTTCATGTCGGTCGGCGCGTACGCGACCTACAACCTTCTGGTGCGAGTGCCGGCCTTGCCGCTGGCCGTCGATCTACTGCTTGGCGGCCTGATTTCGGCCGTTGTCGGTGCGCTGTTCGGCTTGCCGAGTCTGCGGATCAAGGGCTTTTATCTGATTGTCTCGACTCTGGCCGCGCAGTTCTTTGTCGAGTGGATCTTTACGCGGGTGAGCTGGTTTTCCAACGACGATACCTCGGGCGTACTCAGCGCGCCGCGCCTGACTGCGTTCGGCTGGAAGATCGATACGCCCGCCGCGCGATACCTGTTCGTGCTGGGCGTCACCTCTGTGCTGTTCATTCTGGCAGCCCGTCTCGTGCGTAGCGAACTGGGCCGGCGCTGGATGGCCGTGCGCGACATGGACACTGCCGCGCGCGTGATCGGCATTCCCATCGGCCGGACCAAGCTGCTCGCATTCGCATTGAGTTCGTTCGTGACCGGCATTGCGGGCGCGCTTTGGGCATTCGCTTATCTGGGCACGGTCGAGCCGCACGGTTTCGATCTCAACCTGTCGTTTCAGGTTCTGTTCATCATCATCATTGGCGGCATGAGCAGCATCGGCGGGAATTTTCTGGGCGCGGCCTTCATCGTCCTGCTCCCTATTCTTCTCTCGAACGCGGCCGGCGCGCTCGCTACCGTCGGTATCGAAGCCGGCCAGTTGCAGAACCTGCAGAAGATCCTGTTCGGCACGCTGATTATCGTTTTTCTGATCAAGGAGCCGGACGGACTCGCAAGACTGGTCCAGACCGTGCGTAATCGTCTGCGTGACTGGCCGCTGCGCGCATAGCACTCATTTCTCTCGTCGCTTTTCAAATCACCGCTTAACCATTCAAGGTCCACACAGCATGAATTTCATCGACTCCTTCAAAAGGCGCGGGACGGTGTCGCGCGTGGCGGCTGCCGCGAGCCTGACGCTTGCGCTCACCGCTGCATTCTTATCCACCGCTCAGGCTGCGGGCGAGGAATACTTCCCGCTGCAAAGCTACCGCGTCGGCCCGTATGCGGCGGGCGGCAGCGGGTTCTTTGGCGGCTTCATCGACTATATGAACCTCATCAATAAGCGCGATGGCGGTGTCAATGGCGTGAAGCTGACCTGGAGCGAATGCGAAACCGAATACGTCGTGGAAAAAGGAGTGGAATGCTATGAACGGCTCAAGAGCGGGCTGAACGGCGCACCCGCGGCGGCGACCAATCCGCTGTCGGTCGGTATTGCGTATGCGACGCTCGACCGGTCGACTGCCGATAAGATTCCGCTCATCACGATCAACCACGGCCGCACGGATTCCACCGACGGCGCGGTCTTTCCGTATGTCTTTCCGCTGCAACTCAATCCGTACAGCGAAGTCTCCGCGATCGTCAATTACATCGGCCAGCAATCGGGCGGGTTGAATCAGCTCAAGGGCAAGAAGATCGTGGTGCTCTACCACGGCTCGCCGTACGGCCGTGAGACGATTCCCGTGCTGGATGCACTCGCCAAAAAGTACGGCTTCGAACTCACGCAGATCGAAGTGCCGCATCCGGGTAACGAGCAAGGTTCGCAGTGGCTCACCATTCACCGGATCAATCCGGACTGGGTGATTCTGCGCGGCTGGGGGGTGATGAATCCGGTCGCGTTGAAATCGGCGCAAAAAGTGGGCTTTCCTGCCAATCACATTATCGGCAATATCTGGAGCAATTCGGAAGAAGACGCGCGGCCGGCAGGCGACGCCGCAAAAGGCTTCATTTCGATCACGACGCATCCTTCAGGTACCGACTTCCCCGTCATTCAGGCCATCAATCAGTATGTGATCAAACCGGGGAACGGCAACCTGAAAGACCCCGCGCGCTTCGGGACGGTGTACTACAACCTCGGCGTGGTCAACGGTATTCTGAATGTCGAGGCGTTGCGCGTGGCACAGGCAAAGTTCGGCAACAAACCGCTCACCGGCGAACAGGTACGCTGGGGCTTCGAGCATCTGAATCTCGACGACGCGCGTCTCAGGCAACTGGGTGCGTACGGGCTGGTTCAGCCGTTGAAACTCTCGTGCGCCGATCACGAAGGCGGCGGCGCCGTACGCTTCCAGCAATGGGACGGCCAGCAGTGGAAAGTCATTAGCGGTTGGGTTCAGGCAGATCGTGCGCTGCTGCGTCCGATCATCGAGAAGTCGGCCAATGCGTACGCCAGGGAAAAAGGCATTACGCCGCGCGATTGCAGCAAGGATATCTGAGCATGAGTGCCGCCCCGATTCTGCAGGTCGAAGAAATCGCCGTGACGTATGGCCAGCTCATTGCGGCCTTGCGCGGTGTTTCTCTGACGGTGCCGGCCGGCGCCATTGTCGCGTTGCTGGGCGGCAATGGCGCCGGCAAGACCACTACGCTGAAGGCTATCTCGAGCCTGATACGTGCCGAGCGAGGCGAGCTGACCTCTGGCCGTATCGCGTATCGTGGCGATGCGATTACCGACGCCGACCCGTGGACGCTCGCCGGGCGCGGGCTCGTGCAGGTATTGGAGGGGCGGCGTTGTTTTGCGCATCTGTCCGTCGAGGAGAATCTGCGGCTGGGCGCTTTCGTACGGCGGCCAGGACGGGCTGACCTCGAGGCGGACCTCAAGCGCATCTACGGGATTTTTCCGCGGCTCAAGGAGCGTCGCAGGACGCTTGCGGGCTATACGTCCGGCGGAGAACAGCAGATGGTCGCGATTGGCCGCGCGTTGATGGCGCGGCCTGCGCTGGTCCTGCTCGATGAGCCGTCTATGGGACTCGCTCCGCAAATCGTTGAAGAGATCTTCGAGATCGTGGCGGCCCTCAATCGGGACGATGGCGTGAGCTTCTTATTGGCCGAGCAGAACGCGGCGATTGCGCTGCGCTATGCCCAATCCGGGTACGTGCTCGAGAGTGGCCGGGTAGTCGCGCAAGGCAATGCGCGAACGCTGCTGGAACTCGATACCCTGCGGGATGCGTATCTGGGGAGCGGGAAATCCGCTGTTGACGGACCGCCGCACAGGTCGCGCCGTTTGCGGACTCTGCGTGCAGTCCCGGACGCCGGGGCGGCATTGGGGTGAGATGCTGCGTATCAAGCGTCGGTGAAGATGAACAGACCCCTCCCGCCGCGCCAGGCCATATCGGTCAGCACGCTATCAGCCACTGTCCCTATCCGCTAGCGCCTGTTCCAGATTTGCGTCGATCCTCAGCAACAAACTCACCAGCTGCGATCGCTCTTCGCTGGTAAAGCCCGTCAAGGCCGTTTCGCAGACTTCGTCCATTATCAGTTTGCCATTGGGCATCTGTCTGGACGCGCGCGCAGTCAACGAGATCAGCCGGCTGCGCCCATCGGCCGGATCAGGCACGCGCCTGACCAGGTTGTCACGTTCCATGCGATTCAGGAGTTGGGCCATGCTGGACTGCTCAACCTGCGCCATGCGTGCCAATTCTGCCTGGGACAAGGCGCCGGCCTTTTTCAGCGTGACCAGAACGGGCAACTGGCCGATCGCGAATCCCAACTGACGCAGCGGCGCGTCGACCAATCTCGCAAATGCCCGGGACACTTGACCGATTAGCCGCATGGGGCGAGCCGGGTCTTCGATTTGTGATTCACTTGACATCTAAATAGGTGCCTATATATATTGAATAGGTACCTATCTTAATGGATTCTCCGATGAACGCAAGCCCGAAGATTGCCATTGTCGGCGGTGGTCCCGGCGGACTGACGCTCGCCCGTATTCTTCATCTTCACGGCATGGCCGTCACGGTATTCGAGCGGGAGGCGCATTCGCTCGAACGGCCGCAGGGTGGTACGTTGGACCTGCATGAAGAATCCGGCCTGCTGGCGGTGCAACGCGCCGGGTTGACGGATGCGTTCCAGGCTATCGCCCGTTATGAGGATCAAGGTACGCGTTTGCTGGACGAGCGTGGACAGTTACTGTTCGAGGAGCGGGATGCGGCCAGCGGCAATCGGCCCGAAGTCGACCGGACGGCTTTGCGCACCATGCTGCTCGATGCACTGCCTGACGGCGTGGTTCAATGGAACCGGCAACTGCGCGAGGTTCGCGACAATGGCGACGGGCGCTGGACGCTGGCATTTGACGACAGCCTTGAAGGGCCCTTCGATCTTGTGGTCGGCGCCGACGGTACCTGGTCGCGCGTGCGGCCACTCTTGTCGCCATACAAGCCTCAGTACAGCGGCCTTTGTTTCGTCGAATTCGGTATCGACGACGTCGACCGCTCCCATCCGGCGCTGGCGCGACTGGTCGGACGCGGCAAGATGAGCGTGGAAGGCGACGGCAAGGCACTCATCGTGCAGCGCAATGCCAACTCGCACTTTCGCGGCTATGCGATCTTACGCGTTCCGCCTGGCTGGGTGGAGCGTCGCTTCGATTTCACATCGCCGAATGCCGTCCGCGAAGGGCTGATACGCGAGTACTCGGGATTTGCCGACAACATCCTCGATCTGTTTCGGGCCAGTAACGAGCATTTTGCAATACGGCCGATCTATGCCCTGCCTGTAGGGCACTGCTGGACGCATCGAAAAGGTCTTACGCTGATCGGTGATGCGGCGCATGTCATGTCACCCTTCGGTGGAGAAGGAGTGAATAACGCCATGTTCGACGCGGCCGAACTTGCGCGATTGCTGGCTTCGGACTCGCCTTGGGACGACGCCGTGATGGAATACGAGGCATCGATGTTCGCCCGTGTTGCCGAGTCCGCTGAAGGTTCCGCCGAAGGGGCCGCGACATTTCTATCGCACGACGGGCAGGCGCTCACGCTCGAACTCTATCGTCGTCACCAATCGGAGCACGAGGCGTCCGCTGGCGGCGGTTGACGTGAGCGGACGAGGACAACGCTTTCCCGAAACCGATCACTTGCGCTCAGAACGGCACCCGCTGGCGACACACTGTGAGAACCCGTTGCCGAAGCCAACGATGAACAGGGTCATTCTCCAAACGAGGATGCCACATTTGAGAAATCGTAAAGCGATCAGTCGCCACAGGAAGCTCAAAGGAACAGGCGTCGACGGATGAGTCGTACTGACTTTTCATGAAAGACGCAGGCAGTAGCGCTACCAGATCGGACGCTCTAGCC
Organism: Paraburkholderia sp. USG1; assembly: GCF_031570135.1. Lineage (NCBI taxonomy): Bacteria > Pseudomonadati > Pseudomonadota > Betaproteobacteria > Burkholderiales > Burkholderiaceae > Paraburkholderia > Paraburkholderia sp. USG1. The sequence continues at coordinate 33,705 of NZ_JAMWXW010000005.1, forward strand.
ACCGCCAACGCTGCGGGAAAGCTCGGCACGATCGCCACGGTTGTTCGTTCGAATCCTGACAGGGCAATTGCAGCGTCAAGCGAGTCGATGATATGGCGACCGTGCGGGGCAACTACGTGGCCAAACGCTGCGTACTGCCCGATGGTCACTTCCTGTTCCGCTTCGAGCGGATGCCCCTTTCTGACAACGCCCAGGTAGTGGTCCCGAAACAATGCCTGGACACGGACTTCCGGCCCCATTCCTTCCAGTACACCAATCTCAAGATCGGCGGAGCCGTTTCGCAGATATTCCGCGTTCCTTTCCGATCTGGACGAAAAGTGCAAACGCACATGCGGCGCAAGTGCCGTCACTTCAGCAATCAATGTTGCACCGAAGGCTTCCACGAAAGCTTCATTGGCACGAATCTTAAGCGTTCTACGCAGCGTTGAAAAATCCGGCATCACCGGTGACGGCTGGAGCAGGGAACGCGCCTCATGAACGATATTTTTCGTTTGCTTCCGAATCTCTTCGGCATAGGCAGTCAGCACCATGTTGCGCCCGGCCCGGACCAGCAAAGGATCGCCGGTCGCAGCGCGAAGGCGGGTAAGCGTGCGACTCATTGCGGAAGCGCTCAAATGCAACGACCGGGCGGCGCGCGTCACGTTTTTCTCGGTGAGCAACGCGTCGAGCGCGAAAAGGAGGTTGAGGTCCGGTTCAGGCATCTCTTGATCGTAATTGGCAGAGTTGAGGTATGGCGTTTGATGCATAGATTGGTTGCATTCAGCGCGGCTTCCGCCATCTCCCGTGTACCACTATATTGGTTCGTGCGATTCACTCAAGAGGATCACGCCCGTCACTTTCATGCTCGGGGGCGGCCTCATTTATCGGAGCTACCGATGCAAGACACACCTTCGCAGAAAACCGTTCTCATTGTCGGTGCCTCCCGCGGCCTTGGTTTGGCGATGGTCGAGGAGTATCTGAAGCGCGGTTGCCGGGTCATCGCCACCGGGCGAGCCGCCTCGACAGAGAAGCTTCGGCAGATCGCACAAGCCTCCGCTGGTGCGCTCGAAGTGGAAACTACCGATATCACGATTCCGGAGCAGGTTGCAGCGCTGCGCGCCCGTCTTGCCGATCGGCGCATAGATGTGCTTTTTGTGAATGCAGGTGTCAAGAACGATGATCGCGAAACGATAGCGGACGTCTCGACCGAGGAATTCGTACGCGTGATAGTAACGAATTCGCTGAGTCCGATGAGAGTCATCGAGGCGTTTCAGGATCTTGTGCCGCCGACGGGAACTATCGGTGTCATGTCATCGGGGCAGGGCAGCATCACAAACGCCACTAACGCGAATTATGAAGTCTACAGGGGGAGCAAGGCCGCGCTCAATATGTTTATGCGTACCTTCGCAGCCCGCAGCGCCGGGTATCCGCGGACCCTTCTGATTATGGCGCCCGGCTGGGTCCAGACAGACATGGGTGGTCCTACGGCGCGCCTGACCATTGAAGAAAGCATTCCGAACCTGGTCAATACGATCGAGGCTTATGAAGGGCGCCCCGGCTTGCATTACCTCGACTATCTGGGAAGGACCGTTCCGTGGTGACGGATCGCACAACGCAATTTCAGCTCACCGCGAATTGGCCCACTCTATAGCGTCGGCACCGGCGGCGATGCGAGCGGGGCACGATGGGTCGTTCGCTGCGCGCCACACAGCTTCTGCCACGTCGAGCGAGCGCGTGATCGCAGTCTCCTGCTGCCAGTGGTCGAAGACGCGCTGCGCCAGGGCCGCGTACGCTTTGGGAAACCCGCCCTGCATCCGGGACTGCGCGTTTTCGCCGAAGCGCGTCTCTGGCGCCCGTCCCGGCAGAACCACGCGCACTCGCACATTGAATGGTTCGAGTTCCAGAGCAACGGATTCGGAGAACGCGTTGATCGCCGCCTTGCTGGCGGTGTACACGGAGAGCAGATGGAGCGGCCTCAATGTCACGCTCGACGTGACGTTGACGATAACGCCTTCCTTCCGTTGGCGGAACTGCGGCAGAACCGCCTGGGTCATGGCGATCGTGCCGAGCGTGTTCGTTTCGAAGACTTCGCGCGCAGTCTCCATCGACGTGCCTTCGAGCGCGTTCAGCACGCCAATCCCCGCGTTGTTGACGAGGACGTCGATCGGCCCCGCGGCATCCACCGCCCGGCGGACGCTTTCCGGATCTGTGACATCGAGCGCGAGCACTCGCAGACGCTCGGAGCGCGGCAGAACATCCTCTCGCGGCGTGCGCATCGTGGCGATGACGTGCCAGTCGCGATCGAGGAAATAGCGAGCGATTTCGAGGCCGAATCCGGACGAACATCCGGTGATCAGGACGGTTTTCATGGCGACTCCTGTAGAAGGTGGCAGTACCCACACCATAAGTCGCCACGGCCGGACTTGCTACAATCGAGCGTCCAGGTTTCATTAGAAGGAGTCCGGTTATGGTCGACCCGCTCGCGGAGGTCGTCACGCTGCTCCAGCCGGTCGCCGCCTTTTCGAAGGTCGTCAGCGGGGCGGGTCGCTGGCGCGTTCACCGCTCGGAAGCCGGACAACCGTTCTACTGCGTGATCCTCGACGGATCGTGCCGCCTCGTCACCAACGGGCGCGAGCCGATCATCCTCCAGACCGACGACTTCGTTCTGATTCCCGAGGTGTACGACTTCACAATGTCGAGCCTCGAGCCACCCGAAGCGGAGGGCGCGGATACCGTGCCCGTGGCGCTGCTCGACGGCGGATTCAGACTTGGTGACGGAAACGGGCCGTCTGACGTGCAACTGCTGGTGGGCCATTGCGTCTTCGGTTCACCTGACGCGGCCTTGCTGGTGTCGCTTCTCCCCGATTTCGTGCATGTTCGCGGCGAACGCAGGCTGGCCACGCTCGTGAAGCTTGTGCGGGAGGAGTCTCGGGAGCAGCGTCCCGCGCGGGACGTCGTCCTCGCCCGTCTGTTGGAGGTTCTGCTAATCGAGGCGCTCCGGTCGGCGGGAACCGCAGCGTCGCCCGGCCTTGTGCGCGGGCTCGGCGATGCACGGCTCGCACTTGCGATACGTCAGATGCACGAGAGTCCCCAGAAGCGCTGGACGGTTGCGCAACTGGCGGACACAGCGGCACTTTCACGCTCGGCGTTTTTCGAGCGCTTCAGCCGTGCCGTGGGCGTCGCTCCGATGGAATACCTGTTGTCCTGGCGCATGGCGTTGGCCAAGAAATTGCTGAGACGGAAAGAAGGCGGCGTTGCAAACGTTGCGGAGCGCGTCGGCTACAGTTCGGCGAGCGCATTCAGCGTCGCATTCACCCGCCATGTCGGACTACCGCCCACTCAGTACGCAAAGGAGCAGATGGACACGCCAGCGCCGTAACGCGACCGGGGTGAGTGCCTGTATGTCGAGGCTTCGACTCCGACCCGGATTGCGGCTCGCCGATTGCTGGCAGATGGCGAACGGCCACGACCAGTCTCGACATCCATGCCCGTATCGTCGAGACTGTGGACGAGCGTGAGAATGGTTTGCAAAGGAGTGTGTGTGATGACAACGAGCGAAGCCTTCGAAGAAACCGGCGGATGTGCGTGCGGTTCAGTGCGATTCCGCGTCAGCGCGCAACCGAGGCGAGTGTCGATATGCCACTGCATGAACTGTCGGCGTATACACGGCAATGTGTTCGGCGGCTATGCCATGTTCGAACGCAGTGCCGTGGAATTCACCGGCCCGACCCAGGCGTGGCAGAGTTCGCCTGGCGCGCGCAGACATTTTTGCCCAACGTGTGGCTCGGTCGCGTTCATGGAATTCCTCGACAGCGACGAACTGGATGTGCCGCTCGGCGGCTTCGATCGCGTGGGTCTTTTTGAGCCGGTTTATGAACTCTGGTGTTGCCACAAGGAGCCGTGGCTGCCCGCGGGCGTGCGCACCGAATACGAAGAGGGCAGGCCGAAGTAGCGCGCGAATGTGCACGGCGCAAAGCGCAGTGGATTGACCGGCCGGGTCCGCGCCTTGCTGGCGATGCAGGCGGAGATTGCCGACTATGGCCGACGACAAGCAGACCAGACATTCGCGCAGCAGCGCCCGATCCGATCCGGATGTCGAGCGTGACCAGCAACCGTCGAGCTTGGACGAATGCCGCCGCTGCGCGTTATGGCGTAACGCGACGCAGGCAGTGCCCGGCGAAGGACCGCAGCGCGCGTCGATCATGCTGGTCGGCGAGCAGCCGGGGGACGCCGAAGATCTGCAGGGCAGGCCTTTCGTCGGACCGGCCGGCGCATTGCTGGACAAAGCGCTCGAAGAGGCCGGACTGAAGCGTAAAGACGTCTATGTCACGAATGCGGTCAAGCATTTCAAATGGACGCCGCGCGGCAAGCGCCGCATGCACAAAACGCCGGGGCAGCGAGAGATCGAGGCATGCGGATACTGGCTTGAACAGGAACTGCGCGCGGTAGGGGCACGCGTGATCGTTGCTTTGGGCGCCACGGCGTTAAAAGCGGTACTGGACGATTCGCACGCGCGCTTACAGGACTCGCTCGGCAAAACGATCGGGCACGGCGAGCATCTGGTCGTGGCGACCTATCATCCGTCATTCGCATTGCGCGCGCCGGATCCCGAAACCCGTAGGCACGTCTATGACACGATCGTTGCGGCACTCCAGACGGCGGACAAGCTGGGCCATAAGTGATCGCACGCATAACGTAACCCCTCGCGCTGGACTCTCACAATTAGACCCGGTAGTCTGAGCGTGTTGGACGTAGTTTGGCGGATGCTGTTCCTGACCGACAACGTGGGAGCCGAAACATGGAAGTGAGCACAGAAGCGCTTGTTGACATGCTGAGAGAAGTCGAAGCCGACGACCCGATCGACTACGCCGACCTCCCTTTCGGAGAGCAGGAACTCCGGCGTCTTGTGATGACCTCTCTCGTCGAGCGCCACCACCAGGTTGAATCCGGCAATCTGTCGGTATCCGACATCCACGCGCTGTATCTGCTGAGCACCGCCAAGCTTGTGCTCGAAAACACGGTGCTTCATGCCAGATTGCTTCTGCTTCAGGGGCAGCGGGTCGATGTCCAGTCCCTGCTGGCTCCGTTCACCCTGAAAGGCAAACCGTAGACCGGCAAGGCGGGCTCCCGGCTATACGGTGCCCGCCCCGCCGCCGCGCTTCGCTCAGTTCTGGAAGTAATTCAGGCCGAGCGCGCCCTTCACCTCCGACACGGTCGCGCCTGCCACCTCCCGCGCCCGCAGCGTCCCGAGGCGCAGAACGTTCAGCACCTCTGCACGGTCGGTTTCGAACTCGCGGCGGCGCTCGCGAATGGGGGCGAGCATCGCTTGCAGCCGTTCGTTGAGCACGCGCTTGACCACGCTGTCGCCGAGACCGCCGCGGCGGTAGTGCGCCTTGAGCTCGTCGACCTTCGGTACGTCCGGCTCGAAGGCGTCGAGGAACGCGAACACAACGTTGCCTTCCACCTGGCCCGGGTCGTTGACGCGCAAATGGTTAGGGTCCGTGTACATGTTGTTCACGGCCTTGGTGATTTCGTCCGGGCTCGCGCCCAGCGTAATCGCGTTACCCAGCGACTTGCTCATCTTGGCTTTGCCGTCGATACCCGGCAGCCGCGCGACGTGCGAGAGCACCGCTTCGCATTCGACCAGCACCTGTTTGTCGACCGTGTTATTGAAACGGCGCACCAGTTCATTGGTTTGTTCGATCATCGGCAACTGATCGTCGCCCACAGGCACGCGCGTCGCCTTGAACGCGGTGATGTCGGCGGCCTGGCTGACCGGATACGTCAGAAAGCCGGCGGGGATGTCGCGCTCGAAACCGCGAAGCACGATTTCCGCCTTGATGGTCGGGTTGCGTTCAAGGCGCGCGACCGTCACGAGATTGAGCAGATACTGGGTCAATTCCGCCAGTTCCGGCACCTGCGACTGAATGAAAATAGTCGATTTGGCCGGGTCGATGCCGACCGCGAGATAGTCGAGCGCCACCTCGATCACGTTTTCAGTGACTTTCTGATGGCGGCCGACGTTGTCGGTCATGGCCTGCGCATCGGCAAGCAGCAGGAATTGCTGCGCTTCGTGCTGAAGCTGCACGCGCGAGCGCAACGAGCCGATGTAGTGGCCAAGATGCAGCGGGCCGGTGGTGCGGTCGCCGGTGAGGATAATGGACGGGTTCGTAGTCTGGTTTGCGTCTGTCATGGTCAGAGTTCTGCGTTTGTCGATACCGCCAGCCGTCAGCGCGCAGAAACGAAAATGCCGCCAGGACTGGCGGCATCACGTTTCGATGGTCGAGTGGAAACGGGCCGCCTGGGTCAGGCGCGCCACCAACAATTCAGCGTGATCGGTTTCGTATTCATTCAGAGAGTATAACGCGGCGGATCGCCGTGCCGTCAACGGCGCGCCGGACAGCATTGTTGGCCGGCGCCTCGCGCTGCTCCTAGGTCGCGGAGAAAACGACTGCTGCGGCGTTTTCGACCTGCGTGAAAGTGCGAACGAAGCGGTAGGCCTGGCCGCCGATCTCCATCTCATTGACGCCGGAGCGGGTCAGTTCCAGCATCTCATTGGCGAGCGGGATGGCAATCGTGCCGAGCCTCTTCATTTCCTCGAGCAGGCCGGCCGGATCGCCCAGGTAGACGGTACAGGCGTCGGCCGTATGACGCGTCATCACCACGCTCGCCGCCTTGTCGAGCGATAGTTCGAGATATTCGACCAAGGTCTGCAGCGACTCCGGCACGGGTTCGTGAGACCCGTTCATCGATGTATTTGCAACGGTCATCTTGTGGTCCCCCATCGCGCCAATGTGCGGGCAGGCCGCTGGAGATCAGCGGTGCATCCACTATACGGCATCGTACATCGATACTCGACTCATGCAGAATGTCTTGCACGATACCGCCGGTGTTTGGAAACTCACGCAACGCAGAGTTTTGCCACGAGCTCGAGGCGATCAGTCCGCCGCCGGGTGTCGGAAAACGCCAAGCACCGACTTGGGTTCGAGAAACGCTTCGAGCCCGAACGTGCCGTATTCACGCCCAATGCCGGATTGCTTGAAGCCGCCGAACGGCGCGGCCGGCTCATGGGCCAGCGTGTTGACAAGTACGCGTCCCGCTTCGATCTTCGACGCAACCTCATGCGCTCGCTCGTTGTCACGCGACAAAACATAAGCCTGCAAGCCATAGCTCGTGTCGTTGGCGATAGCAATGGCCTCTTCGGTGTCGCGATAGCCGATGATCGACAGCACGGGGCCGAAAATCTCTTCACGCGCAATCGTCATGTCGTTCGTGACATCGCTGAAAACGGTCGGGCGCACGAACCAGCCGGCGTCCACACCATCCGGCCGCCCCGGGCCGCCCACGATCAGACGCGCGCCTTCGTCGATGCCGATGCGGATATAGCGCTGCACGCGCTCCCACTGTTTCTGGCTGACCATCGGCCCGACGGTGGTTTTCGGGTCGCGCGGATCGCCGGCCTGGATGTGCGCGACTTCTTCCTGCACGCGCGCTTCGAACTCCGCGAGCCGATGCCGCGACACCAGAATGCGGGTGCCTGCGATACACGCCTGCCCGCTGTTCATCAAGCCGGCCTGAATGGCGAGAGGCACAGCTTGATCGAAGTTCGCATCGTCGAGCACGATCACTGGCGACTTGCCGCCGAGTTCGAGCGTCACGCGCTTCAACGTTTCGGACGCCGCGCGCAAGATCGTCTTGCCGACGGCCGTGGAGCCGGTGAACGACAGCTTGGCGACATCGGGATGCGAACTGATTTCGGCGCCCACGGTGTCGCCGCGCCCCGTCACGATGTTGAACACGCCGGCAGGCAAGCCCGCTTCATGAAGCGCCTCGGTCACGATGCGCGTCTGGATCGCGCTCATCTCGCTCGGCTTGACGACGGCCGTGCAGCCCGCTGCCAGAGCGGCGGCGAGCTTGCCGCAAATGAAGCCCGCGTCGCTATTCCACGGCGTGATCAAACCGGCGACGCCCAGAGGTTGCATCACGACTTCGGCGCTGCCCGCGCGGCGCGTGAATGCATAGTCCTGCAATACCTTCGCCGCTTCGAGCAGGACGCTGCTGGCATGCTGCGCCATCCAGCGGCCGCGCGATACCGGTGCGCCATATTCGTCGGTGATCGCTTCGTAAAGCTCGTCTTCTCTTGCCACGACGGCTTCATGCATCTGCTTCAGCATGTCGATGCGCTCACCCTTGCCGGTGCGGGAAAAGGCGGGAAACGCGCGTTTTGCGGCGGCGATGGCGTCGCGGGCGTCCTGTTCGTCGGCAAGGCGAACCTGGCCGATCACCTGTTCTGTCGCCGGATTGAAGAGATCGAACATTTCGCTGCCGTGCGGCGTGACGAACGCGCCGTCGATATAGATCTTGTCGATGAATTGCATGATTGCTCCATGAAGGCTCTGAACGAATCACGATAGACCTGTGCCATTGAGTTGACTAGCCGTACAATCAAGCACATCGCATTGAGCAATCCAGGACAATGAAAACATCGGGTTTGGGCGAACTGGAGGCTGTGCTGGCCGTCGCGCGTCATCGCAGCTTTCGGGCGGCCGCCACTGAACTGGATGTGTCGACGTCCGCGCTCAGTCACGCGGTGGCGGCGCTCGAAGCGCGTATCGGCGTACGGCTTTTCAATCGCACCACGCGCAGCGTCTCGCTGTCGGAGGCGGGCGCGCAGTTCGTCGACAGCGTCGCGCCCGCGATATCTACGATCCGCGTCGCGATCGAACAGGCCGGCAGCTTTCGCGACACGCTGTCGGGCACGTTGCGCATCAACACGTCGGTGGGTGCGGCAAGGCAGGCAATGCCGGTCTTCATCGCGTTCTTGCAGCGTTATCCCGACATGAAGATCGATCTGGTGACCGAGGGCAGGCTGATCGACATCGTCGTGGAAGGTTTCGATGCGGGTATCCGTCTGGCCGAAACGGTGCCGCAGGACATGATTGCGGTGCCGTTCGGCGACCAGCAACGCTTCGCCGTTGTCGGTAGTCCCGCTTATTTCGCGCAGCACAAAGCGCCGCGCACGCCCGCTGATCTGCTGGCGCACCGTTGTATTCGCACGCGCATGCCGAGCGGCGCGATCTATCAATGGGAGTTTCAGCGCCGCGGCGAGACGATCCGAATCGACGGAAAAGGCGCGCTGACGCTCGACGAGCCGAACCTGATGCTGGAAGCGGCGCGCGCCGGCCTCGGCGTGACCTATCTGACCGAATGGAATGTCGCCGCCGATCTGGAGGCGGGCACGCTGGTGCGCGTGCTGGAGGATTGGACGCCGCCGCTGGACGGTCTGTGTTTGTACTATCCCGGCCGTCGTCACGTGCCTGCCGGGTTGCGAGCGCTCATCGACATGATCCACGAACGGGCCGACGCACACCGTGAACACGCGAGGGCAAAGCGCAAGCCGCGCGGTGCGCGGTGAGCCGCAAAGCCAACCACCCGCGCCGATCCGTAATTTTTTCTTCTTCCCGATGAACCGGGCATTTCCTCAGTCGAATAAACCTGCTACTTTATGTTTCACGTAATACTTGCAACGCTCGCCGTTTTTGATCCATCCACCACTAAAAATGCGTAGGTCATGGCTTTCAGCGAACCAGGGTCTCCATTTTTCAAGTGGGTCGTCTCTTCCTCCCAGAGTCTGAGCGCAGACAATCGGCAGATATTGCTGGCCAACCTGTTCACACGAACCTCGTCGATCGTGTTTGCATCGGTTTGTGAAATCAGCGTCTGCGCAACGGCTTATTATCTTCATCCCATACCCCTTTACGCAGGTTGGGGTAGCGCAGTTATCGCGTTGCTGATCGCCCGGCTCGCGTTGATCTGGGTGTGCTGCTCGCGCAGCGCCAGCAACCAGCCGACACCCACCTCGGCATTTCTGTTCGCGAGCCTGTTCTGGAGCGTGCTGTTCGGGTTCGGCGCGCTGCTTTGCAATATCAGCGGAGATCAAACGCTATTTCTGCTCGGCAACGTGTGTGCAGTGGGCGTTATCGGCGGATTGGCCGGACGTAACGCGGGCACTCCCCGGCTCGTCATGCTGCAGATTACTTTTATTCTTTTACCGCTTGCTCTCGGCGCGGCGCTCTCTCCCGGCTCCGGCAAACTGGTGCTGCTGTTTCAGGCCCCTTTCTGCGCCGCCGGTTTCTTTACGGTTGCGCTGCGCAGCAATCGCGACACGGTCGCGTTGCTCCTCGCGCGGGAAAGCAGCCATCGTCTCGCCCATCATGACAGCCTCACGGGCTTGCCTAATCGCGCGCGTCTCAGTGAACTTCTGCTGGAGCGCACGGAGATGGGCGCGGTTAGTAAAGACCAATCATTCGCTGTTTTACTGATCGATCTGGACGGATTCAAGGCCATCAACGACAGTCTCGGCCACGCGGCCGGCGATCAGATTCTTCAGGAAGCGGCTATTCGATTGCGCGAAGTGTTGCCGAGCGGCGACCTCGTCGGGCGCTTGGCAGGCGACGAGTTCGTGGCGCTTTGCGACGGTGCGGGGCAGGCCCGCGACGTCCGGATTCTGGCGGATCGCATCGTGAAGACTCTGGCACGCCCGTTCGCACTGCGCGAGGCGCTCGTGCATATCGGTGCGAGCGTGGGCGTCTCGCTCTATCCGGACCACGCGAGAACCGGTCCGCAGTTGCTGATTTGCGCCGATCGCGCGCTATATGCCGTGAAACGCAGCGGCAAGAGCGCGTTCACCATTTTCGATGCCGCGAAGCATGCGTCGGATGAAAGCCTGAGCCTGCTGCGCAGCGATCTGGAAGGCGCGCTGCATTCGTTCAGCGGCTTGCGCATGGAGTACCAGCCCATTGTCGATCTCAGCAGCGGCGCGGTGTGCGGCCGTGAGGCGCTGATACGCTGGACCCACCCGACCCGCGGCGAGTTGCCGCCATCCTCATTCATTCCTACTGCCGAACGCACGGGCCTCATTCTGGCTTTGGGACAATGGGCTTTGCTGCAGTCGTGCAAGGAAGCGGTGACCTGGCGCGACAAGGTCACCGTCGCCGTCAACGTATCGCCGGTGCAATTGAGGGAGGAGTCGTTTGCTTCGGCCGTCGCGGGGATTCTGCGCAAGACCAGACTGCCGCCGCAGCGCCTGAACATCGAGGTCACGGAAACCGTGTTGTTGAATGACGATGTCGTGACCCGGCGCAACGTCGCGAGGCTGCGAGCATTGGGTATTGGTCTCGCGCTCGACGATTTCGGCACCGGTTTTTCGACCATGTCGACCCTCGTGCGTTTTTCATTCGACCAGCTCAAGATAGACAGCTCATTCGTCAAGGAGTCCGTGCATCGGCGGGAATCCGCTGCGGTGGTACGTGGGATCGTGGCGTTGGCGCGGGAAATCGGCATGCCGACTACGGCGGAGGGCATCGAGACGCAGGAGCAACTGGATTTCGTGCGCGTATGCGGATGCACGCATGCTCAGGGTTTTCTGCTTGGCAGGCCGGTGCAGGGGCACGAGATTGCGCAGATCGATGAAAAGGCTGCCGCGCATTCCGCGAAGGAATGAGCGCTCATCAATTCCGGCACGGAGGCCGATATGGAACCGACCTTGCAATTCCAACTACGGATTACCGTCTCGCCGGAACTGGCCGACGTTTTACGCGCTGACCCGGCGTGCGCGCCGCGTGGCGCGCTTTGGGAGGTGCTGCGCCGACACGACGCGACATTGAAATGTCAGTTCGATGCCTTCGCCGACTATGTGAGCGAAGCGCAACGGCAGGGCACGCAGAACTATCCGCTTTATCAATGGACCCGCGAGACAATCGAGAACCCCGAGAAGAAAGCCAGGTACTTGCGGTCGTTTACTGTCTACGTAAACGGCAGCGAAGTTTACGGCAAGGACGTTGCGGATACAATGGAGAACGAACTATTTGAACTGGTCAGCGAAGATGGAATACAGCGCGTTTCCAGATTCGATACCAATCCGGCGAATAATCCGCAGCCGCCGGGGCGCTAGCTGTCACGCCTGCCAGACTTGAAGGTCTGTGGCGCCTCTACGCGGCGTCAGCGAAACGTCATTGTCCATTTTACATTTGACGACAAGGTGTCAAGTTCATGAGAGGATGGAAGCTCACTTTTTCTCGAGGAGAGCGAGATGGGACTCTTGGACGAAGCAGGAAAGATTGCGGGGGCGATCGCCGCCGTTGAAGCAGCAGAAAAAGTGGATCCCGAGGCGGGTTTGCTTACAAAAGGCATCGCCGCTGTTGCTGGTTTCGAAGGTGCCGGTAAGCTGGAATCAATGTTGGAAAAGAAGGACGACGATAAGCAGGACGTTGCCGACAACGCCCAGCCCACCGACGACATGAATCCGCAGACCTGAGCGCAGGTTTGTTGCCGGCGCATGATCCGCAATGGATGCATGCGCCGGCTTCTCTTCGGCGCGCTTTGCCGAGTGCCGCCAAATTCCAGGTTGCGCCGTTCGAGTTAGCATTCGCGCGTGTCTGCAAATCAATTGTCTAGTCGCGTAAGAAGGTTGCGGCGGATGCCATTGGGAAACTATTCCTGCTAGTGCCGTTTATTTAGACCTCACACTAAAAACTCGACTTCTGGGCGGATGTTTTTTTAGAGTCGCGCCGTCCGTCTTTCAGTCGAGGTATATATCGGTCTACCAAGCTGTTAGCCGCCTGATTTTCAATGTTTCAATGCGGAATGGGTGGGTTAGATTGTCCGCTTTCGGTGCTTTCATCCGAGTGTCATAACCTGTCGACTAGGATGACTCGTCGCGAGGCTCACAGGTCCGCGTCCTTCCACCTCCGCACAAAAAACACAGACATGTCGAACAGAAAAATCGCTAAGGCTTCGCCGGCCGAGCAGGGCGCTTCCATCGTCTCGCGACGTGGGTTCCTGAAGCTGGCCGGCGCGTCCAGTCTCGCTACGGCGGCGGGCACGCTTTCATCGGCGGCGCGCGCGGCGAACAGCGCGCCCGACGGCACACCGGAACAGATTCACCTGACATGGGGCAGCGATCCGACCAGCGAGGTCACGGTGTCGTGGGCGTCGCTTGCACCTGCGGTGAACCCACAGGTACGCTTCGGCGGGGCGAGTGCGGCGAAGCATACGGTGCATGGCATCCAGTCCACGTACACGGACGGCCTCAACGGCGAAGTCGTGTTCACCTATCACGCGCGTCTGCGTGATCTGAAGCCCGATACAAGCTACGAATACCAGGTGAGTGCGGAGAACGACAGCAATGCGGCGCAGCCTTTTACGGCGAGCTTCCGCACGGCGCCGCGCGGACGCGCGCCGTTTCGCTGGACGAGCTATGGCGATCTCGCGACGCCTAACACGGGCTGGGTGCTGTCGTCGCCGCAAAGCCGCTTCGCGGTGCAGGCGGTCGAGCGCTTTCAGCCGCTGTTCCACCTGCTCAATGGCGACCTTTGCTACGCCAATCTGAATCCCGCGCAGCAGCCGGACGTATGGCGCGACTTCGGCAACAACTGCCAGACGTCGGCGTCGAACCGGCCGTGGATGCCGTGTCCGGGCAACCACGAGCTCGAGTTCAATAACGGTGAGCAAGGGCTTGCCTCATATCTCGCGCGCTATACGCTGCCGGACAATCACACGCGCTTTCAGGGCCGCTGGTACAGCTTTCGCGTGAGCTCCGTGCTCTTCGTTTCGCTCGATGCAGACGACGTGGTCTATCAGGACGCGGCGGCCTTCGTCGCCGGCCCGGATGCGCTGGTGCCGGTTGCCAGCACGGGCAATCCGCCCATTCAGCCCGGCACGTCGCTCTATGTGCGCGGATATAGCGCCGGCGAGCAGACACGTTGGCTCGAGAAGACATTGCACCGCGCGGCCGAAGACGACGAGGTCGACTGGATCGTGGTTCAGATGCATCAGGACGCGCTCAGTTCATCGAAGACCGGCAACGGTTCCGACAAAGGAATTCGCGAGGCCTGGTTGCCGCTGTTCGACCGCTACGGTGTGGACCTCGTGCTGTGCGGTCACGATCACGACTATGAGCGCAGTTACCCCGTGCGTGGCTGCAATCACAACAAGGGCACCGACATCGCGACGGGTCGTCCGGTGGATACGTTGCAGCCGAAACCGGTGATGTCGGCGATGTCTTCGGGCGCGTCGACGTTCGACACGAGCCGCGGCACGATTCACCTGATTCTCGGCGGCGGCGGCACGAGCGCGCCGCTTGATGTCTATGGCGTGGATGCCGGTACAGGGCTGCCGCAAGCGCGTATTTTCACGCGGCCCAACCGCCCGGTTGCCGGTACGGCGGCAGGGACTTTCGTGCGCGCGGGTGCGGACGCCGTGGAGGATGCGATCTGGTCGGCGCAACGCGATACCGGCACCGGTTATGGCATCGCCGTGTTCGATCATGATCCGGGGCACCCGGGTGGCGAGACCACGATTACGATGAACTACTATCACGCGCCCGGTGCAGATCAAACACCGACCCAGAACTATGAACTGTTCGAAACCATCGAACTGAAGAAGACGCGGCGCAGATAAGGTTCGAAGAGCGGTTGGCGGGCAGACGGCGTAACGGCGTCTGCCCGCCGGCACTATTGACACGAAAAGGCGGATGATTAGCGATCCGTAAGATGGCTAAGAAAAGCCGGCGGTTTTCTTCTCCTGCCCAGCCAAGGGTTCTTAAAGCGCGACTCATGCGGCACACCGGCTTGCCGATATGGCATCGCACGCCACCACCGAAATACGCCCCCTCAAACCCACGGATTATTTGTTACACGTCTTACGGACGTGAAGCGGCGTAGTTACAAAAACCTTTCAAAAGCACGGCTATACTCGGCGCCGTCCCAAACAATGAAAGGACTTTTATGTCGAACAGAATCCTCCGGATGGTTGCCGTTGCAGTGCTTACCGCTTCGGCATCGTTGTCGGCGCTGGCCGGCGATATGAATAACGCGCTTGGCGGCGCGCTCGGCGGCGTCGCCGGCGCTGCTGTGGGTGGCGCATTGGGCGGCAGCACCGGCGCCGTGCTCGGCGGCGCGGTAGGCGGCGGCGCAGGAGGCGCGGTCACGTCGAACCGCAGGGAGCGCACGGGCGCCATTATCGGCGGCGCGCTCGGCGGCGGTGCGGGCACGGCGGCGGGCAATGCGATGGGCGGTCGCGGCGGCGGTCTGGTCGGTGCTGCGTTAGGCGGCGGTGCGGGTTCGGCGCTCGGCGGCAATATCTCGCGCTCCAATTCGTACGCGGACGACTATTCCCGCAGCTATGGGTCGCGCAAGCGTCATCACAAGCATCGGCATGACGACTGAATGGCGGGCAAAGGGGCGAGCGGGGTTCACAAGCCATCTGCTTGCCCTCGCTCCGACTGCACCGGGAAGTAACGTGACTAACGCTCCACATTGACTTTGCTTCGCCCGTCGTTATCGTAAACGCTCGTGCAATGAATGCCGACACTCTCGCTGCGGGAGTAATTCACGATTCCTCCATCCTCAGGGGACACAAAAAGATGCCACGAGTGTATTGCGCAGGGCCGCTCTTCAATGCCGCCGAGCGATCGGAAATGGATTCGATCGCAGCTACGCTGGAGGCCGCGGGCTTGACGACATTTCTTCCGCATCGCGACGGTCTGGAATTCGCGAAACTCAAGCCCGAACTCGAGAAACTCGGCGCCTCGGTCGAAGAAGCCGCGCATATCCTCGATCGTGCAATCTTCAGTCTGGATACGTACCAGTTGCTCAGGCGCTCTGATGCGGTCGTCGCCAATCTCAACGGCCGCGTTGCCGATGAAGGCACGGTTGTCGAGGCGTCCCTCGCGTGGCACGCGGGCAAGCCGCTGGTGCTGTTCAAAGCCGACGCACGATCCATGCTCAGCGGTTCCGACAATCCGATGCTCACCGGTTTAGGTGATTTCGAGGTAGTCGATCAACTGGCTGCTCTGCCGCAGGCGATCCTGGATGCCGTCGCGCGAGACCGCACCCGCAGAGTCGAAAGGACGTTGGAGAGCGGCGAAGAGATCGCTTCGCTCCGTAAGCAGGGTGGCGAGTTGAGCACGCTTGCAAAGACACTGTATAGCGCTTTCAAGAAACCCTAAGACGGACGCGTGCCAGGGCGGATGCTACACAACGCTTTCCAATCAATTTCAAATCTATGAGAAAGGCGGCCCTATCCGCCTTTTCGCCCTCGGCATCCCGTCACGCCGACTCGCGGCGTATACCGGAAAACGTTAAGCTTCGTCCCCTCATTGTTCTTTTCGCGCCACGGGGCTAATTTTTTGACACCCCATTTATTTTCATCGCCCTATGATTGGACTGCTCGTTTTCCGCCGCACTGGCTGTTACGCGTTCATTGAGCCGATTTGAAACCATGCAATAAATCAGCGCGCACGATGGCCAAGCCATTGAAATCACGTGACGCGCAATAATCAATAAACAACACCTTATGCTTCTCGCAGTTTGCGCAACAACGGTTGCAAACGTATTGCATGTGCGGTCATGGCGCTGGTGGAAAGAGCAATTGAGCCCCTCAATTACTGCTTGATCACGATCACGGAGCCAACAAGTATGAAAAAGTCTTTACTCTCGGTCGCGCTCTTCGGCGCATTTACGATGTCGGCGCATGCGCAAAGCAGCGTGACCCTCTACGGCCTCATCGATACTGGATTGGTTTACACGAACAATCAGCTTGGGCACAGTAATTGGCAGGAAGTGACCAGTTCGACGCAGAACACGGTGTTCGGCCTCAAGGGCTCGGAGGATCTGGGGGGCGGCTTGCACGCGGTCTTCAAACTCGAGCAAGGCTTCCTGCTGAACAATGGCGCCCAGGCATTCTCCGGCGATGGTTTCGGCTCTCAGGCATGGGTCGGCCTGCAAAGCGATCCTTTCGGTACCTTGACGTTCGGTCGCCAGTTCGACGTGATGAACGACCTGGTCGGACCGCTCACGGCGGAATTCAACACGTGGGGCGGCAGCATGGCCGCGCATCCGTTCGAAAACGACAACCTTTCTGCGAATTCCGTCGTCATCAACAATTCGGTCAAGTACGCGAGCCCGACTTACCGCGGCGTCACGTTCGAAACGATGTATTCGTTCAGCAACAAGGCGGGCGACTTCGGCAATAACCGGTCATACGGGTTCGGCATTTCGTATGCGCAGGGTCCGCTGAATCTCGCTGCAGGCTATCTGCAACTGAACAACGCGGGCGACGGCAGCGGCGCGGTGACGTCGGGCGATGCAAGCGCGAACTTCCTCGCGCAACGCCAGCGTATCTGGTCGCTGGGCGGCAACTATACATTCGGGCCCGCTACTGTGGGGCTGGTCTGGAGCCATACTCAGATCGACAACGCGTCGGGTGTGTTCTCCTTCGGCACGGGCAGCTACCTCGGTTCGGGCGACACGTCTGCTGGATCGCTGAATGGCTCATTGCGCCTCGACAACTACGAAGTGAACGCCAAGTACGCGCTCACGCCGGCGGTGACCGTATCGGGCGCATACACGTACACACATGGCGCATATAACGGTTCGTCGCCGGGATGGAACACGGCCATGCTGCAGACCGACTATGCGATCAGCAAGCGCACGGACTTCTATCTTGAAGGCGTCTATCAGAACGTGCACGGGGCGCCTGCGGACTCCGTACTCTCGCATGCCATGATCAACACGTTGTCGCCGTCAGCGACCAACACGCAAGTGGCGGTCACCGTGGGTATGCGTCACGCGTTCTAGGCGGCCTGGCGTCGAGTGATGTGTGAATACGTATGCCCTGGCATCTGCCGGGCATACGTCACAGTGCAAGCGCGGGGTTCAAGGCCGTCAGTCAACCGGAACGCTCCGGCCCAGAAGCGCAGTCGTTCCATCTTCCACCGCGCGCGGCGTTGCCGGCGCATGGCAACGTGCGGCCTTACGTGTCCTGCGAAGCTTCGTTCTTCGCTTCGGCCAGAATCTGCTGGATGACTTGCTCGAAAGTTTCCACGGGCTGTCCGCCGCTCACCAGGTAGCGACGGTTGAAGATAATGGCCGGCACCGACTGGATGCCCATCGCCTCGTTATTCCGCTCCTCCGCCCGAACCTCGGCCGCGTATGTTCCGTTTCGCAATACGTCACGAGCCTCCGCGGCGTCGAGTCCCACGGATTGCGCCGCTTCGATCAGCACTTCATGGTCGCTCGTGTCCTTGCCTTCGGAGTGGTAAGCGCGCAGCAGCGCCAGCTTGAGCGGCAACTGCCCGCCTTTGACACCGGCCCAATGCAACAGGCGGTGCGCGTCGAACGTGTTGTAGACGTGCGTGCGCGGGCCGAACGTGAAACCGACGCTCGCACCGCGCTCGCGGATCGCCGCATGCGTTTCGGCGATCTGCTCCGGCGTACGCCCATATTTCTTGCCGAGATACTCGACAATGGTCTCGCCGTCCGGCCCCATGTTCGGATTCAGCTCGAACGGATGCACGACGATTCGAGCGTCGACCGCGTCGCCAAGGCGCGATAGTGCGAGCTGGAGCGAGGAGAGGCCGATTGCGCACCACGGGCACGCGATATCGGAGACAAAATCGATGGTGAGCGCTTGTGTCATTGGGGTGTTCCTGGTCCCATGCGAGATAGTTGCGGCTGGAGATAATCTGTTGCGCGCCGGCTTCGGTTCCAGAGCGGCAGTCGCAAACAGCGTAACCGGAATTGCCGGTATTTGCAGAACTTGGCTCGAGACGGCATGCAAGCCGGGGTCTTACAATTCACCACAGCAATGCCGACGATTGACCCTGCGAGCAACAGGGATGCCGGCAAGCGTCATAATCCGTCTTTGCCGTCGTGCACGACAACGACTGCTTTTCCAACGTTGAAAGGAGCTTCAAATGAGCAAGGGATATTGGGTGACGTCATATCGCGCAACGAAGGACGCGGCAAAACTGGCCGCGTATGCGCAACTCGCCGCGCCCGCCGTGGCGGCTGCCGGCGGCAAGTTCATCGTGCGTGGCGTGGCGGACGAGGCCCGTGAGCAAGGCTTGAAGGAGCGTACGGTCGTCATCGAGTTTTCGACCTACGAAGCGGCCGTCGCCGCCTATGAAAGCGATGCCTACAAGAAAGCGCTGGAGGCGTTGGGTGATGGCGTCGAGCGCGACCTGCGGATTGTGCGCGGTACGGAGTAACACGAAGCATGAGGCGAGCGCGGCCCGTTAGGCGGGTTCGCGCTCTGACAATCGCCGCAACGCCGCATGACGAATGCGATGGCAGGCCGCCACCTGCCGCGCCTTCCTGAAAAGCTACTTCACCGCGCCCAACGCGAGCCCCTTCACCAGATACCGCTGTAGCCACGCGAACACAACCGAAACCGGCAGCGTCGCGCAGAGCGTGGCGGCCATGACCAGATGCCACTCCACGACGTATTTCCCGGCAACCATGTCGGTGACCTGCACGGTCAACGTCTTGTTCTCCGGTGAACGGATCAACGTATAAACCACAGCGAACTCGTTCCACGCGTTGATGAACGTGAAGATCGCGGTGACGACAATCGCAGGCACCGCGAGCGGCAGGAACACCTTGAAGACCGCCTTGGTCCGTCCGCATCCTTCGAGCCAGGCCGACTCTTCCAGATCGCGCGGCACCGTCTGAAAGTACGAAGAGAGCATCCACACGGCAAACGCGATATTGAAGGCCGCGTAAGAAACGATCACGCCGATTTTGGAGTCCACCAGGTTGCCGTCGCCATAAGGAATCATCGCCGCCAGCCGGAACAACCCGACCACGAGCAGGATAGGCGACAGCATCTGCGTGACGAGCAGAAACTGACGGTAGAAGCCGCGTCCGCGAAACGGAAATCTCGCCAACGCATAAGCGGCCGGCAGACTGACGGCCAGCGCAAGCGCGGTCGACAGCAAGCTGATCACCGTGCTGTTGCGCAGCGCCACGCCGAAATTGGCGGCCACCCACATGTCGGAGAAATTGCTCCACTGCCAATGCACCGGCAGCCACCGCGCCGGGTAGACAAATATCTCTGAGGCCGGCTTCAAAGCGGTGAACAGCATGACGGCAAACGGAAACAGCACCACCACGACCAGGGGCGACAGTGCGAGCCAGCACCACAGCGAACGCTTCATCTTGATGCTGAGAGTCATGACGGATCTCCTTCTTTCGCGGGCTGCAGGCGCAGATAGGCGATCGAGAAAACGAACAGCATGACGAGCATGATCAGCGAGACCGCCGCGGCTTCGCCGGGACGCCCCAGCCGGAAACCAAGCTCGTAGAGATACGTGACGAGAATATGCGTGCTGTTGTCCGGGCCGCCCTGCGTCATCACCCAGATGATCGGGAACGAGTTGAATACGTAGATCACGTTCAACAGAATCGTCATGTTGATGAACGGCCGCAACAGCGGCATGGTGAGCTTGCGAAACTGCTGCCAGGCGCTCGCGCCGTCCATGCGCGCGGCTTCATAGATATCGCCGGGCACCGAGGACAATCCGCCGAGCAGAATCGTCACCGTAAACGGGATCGACACCAGGATGCCGACTGCGATTTCGACCGGAAAAGCGAGCTCCGGCGTGGCCAGCCAATGAATCGGACCGCTGATCAGGCCCAGCCTCTGCAACGTCACGTTGACCATGCCGTAGTCGTCGTTGAAGGCCCAACGCCAGACCACGGCGGTCATGGTCAGCGAGACGGACCACGGCAGCATCACAATCGTGCGCGCCACGCCGCGTCCATAGAAATCCTGGTTCAATACCAGCGCAACGGGTACCGAAATCAGCACCGTGCCGCCGACCACGCACACGGTCCAGACAATGGTTCGTTTGGCGGCTGCCAGAAACGCGGGGTCGCCGAAGATCGTGTAGAAATTCTGCAGGCCGGTGAAGTCGCGAATTGCGCCGAAGCGCGAGACCTCGTGCAGCGATTGCCACACGATGTTGAAAATCGGATAGCTGATGATGAAGAGCGCCAGTATCAGGCTCGGCGCTATCAGCAACCAGGGCGCTTGCAGGCGCGAAGAAGCAGAACGGCTCATGCGTGCTCGATCGTAAGACGCGGCCGCGTTGATCGGCGGGCGCGACGGGATGGGCCAGATAGTGCATTACGACCGAAACGCGCGCCGCCTTTCCTGTGGCGGCGCGCGTTCCGTGTTCAGCAGATCGCGACGGGGTCAGTACGATTTCAGCAGGAGATCACTGCGCGATTACTTGCCGAGCGACTTGTTCGCCTGCGTGGCCGCCGCATTCAATGCGTCAGCCGGTTTCGCCTTGCCCAGGTAGATCGACTGCATTGCGTCGGTCACGGCTTTCGCGGTGTCTTCCCAACCCGTCACCGTCGGCGCAAAGCGGGCCGTGGGCAGCAACGCGACGAACGCCTTCGTGTCCGGATCGTTGAACGCCGGGTCAGTCGATTCAGCCTTGGTGGTCGGCAGGAAGCCTTCGGTCGTGGTGAACTCCACGCGCGGTTCCTTCGTGAACAGATAGTCGAGGAACTTCCATGCCGACTTCTTCACCTTCGAGTTCTTGAACATCACGATCGAGTCCGTGACGGCGTACGTGGCGTGCGTCGTGCCCATCGGAATCGGATCGATACCGTACTTCAGGTTCGGCGCTTCCTTCTTGATCTGTTTCGACAGGAACGGCGCCGAAATCACCATCGCAACGCGGCCTTGCTTGAAGAGGTTCTGCACGTCTTCGCGGCTGTAGCCGGTCACGCCCGGCTGCGTCAGACCCTGATCGATCATCGATTTGTACAGCGTCGCCGCCTTGATACCGGCCGGCGAATTGAATGCCGCCTTGTTGTCCTTGCCGACCACGTCGCCGCCATTGGTCCACAGGGCGTAGTAATAGTAGACGTCCGTTTCGATTTCCTTGCCTTGCAGACCGAAGCCGGCAATGCCCTGCGCCTTCAGTTTCTTCGACGCATCGATCACGTCGTTCCAGGTCTTCGGACCGTCGGGATAGCCGACCTTCGCGAGCAGGTCCTTGTTGTAGTACAGCGCGCGTGCCGAAGCGGCGATCGGCAGGCCGTACACCTTGCCGTTGATTTCACCCGGGGCGAGGAACGGGCCGATAAAGCGGCCCTTGAAGCTTGCGTCCATGTAACCGTCGAGCGGTTCCGCGACGTCGTCCTTCACGAAGTCGAGCAGCCAGCGCGTGCCGACGATCGCGAGGTCGGCGTTGGCGTTGCCGGAAATGTCGGTTTGCAGTTTCTGTTGCAGCGTGTCCCAGTTCACGTCTTCGATCTTGATGGTGGTGCCGGGATTGGCCTTCTCGAAGTTGCGGGCCATCTTTTCGAAGTATGGCGCGGTTGCGTCGCTGTAGTGCGCGACAGTCACGCGGACCGTGTCGGCGTGAGCCGCGACGGCGATACCTGCAAACGCGAGCGCCACGGCAACTTTGCCGAGCGCGAGGGAAGCACGGGCATGCAACGACATTTCTCTCTCCTGTGTCGAACGGGGTTAGCGGTTTAGCGCTTACTCCGGTCCCATCCAGCGATGGTGGGGTGGTTTGCTGCCGTCGCCGGCCGCTTTGGGTTGGATTGTTTGAAAAAATCCTACATGACGAAAAACCGGTTGTCACGTAGGGTCTGCCATATTTTTTCCCGGTCGGTTTTGTGCATAAGATGCTGTAAATCAGGCGATATTCTGTGTAATGTGAAGTCACGGATACCCAATCTTTGGGATGGCCAGGTAACTCGTCAAGCCAGGTTATGTAAGAAATTTACAAGCTAATCGGGTGCTGGCGGCGCGGCTGAAGAACGAGGCGGACATGAATCGTACGGTGTTGGTAACGGGCGCTTGCGGCGGCATCGGCAGCGTGTTGTGCAAGCGTTTCGTGGAGCAGGGCGATACGGTGCTGGCGGTCGACATCGACGCCGCCGCACTGAACGCGCTGACCGCACAACTCGGCGCGGCGTATGTCACGCCAATCGCAGTCGATCTCGGCGATGCCGCCGCGGTGCAACGGTCAGTGGCCGCGGCAGTCGCGGCGCGCGGCCCGGTCGACGTGCTGGTCGCCAACGCCGGCGCGGCACAAGGTCTGACGCTGGCCACGACGGATGCCGCGAGCTGGCAGCGCGACATTCATCTGAATCTGAACGGCACGTATCACACGGTCGAAGCCGTGCGCGCGTCCATGATCGAGCGGCGGCAGGGCGTGCTGGTGCTGATCGGCTCGGTGAACGGCATGGCCGCGCTCGGTCATCCGGCCTACAGTGCGGCGAAAGCCGGGCTCATCAGTTATACGAAGGCACTCGCGCTCGAACTGGGCCGCTACGGCATTCGCGCCAACATCGTGTGTCCGGGCACGGTGAAGACGCAGGCCTGGCAGGCGCGCGTCGAGAAGAATCCGCAGGTCTTCGAAGACCTGAAAAAGTGGTACCCGTTGCGCGATTTCGCGACGCCCGACGACATTGCCGACGCGGTACTGTTTCTCGCCTCGCCGATGGCGCGCGTGATTACCGGCGTCGCGTTGCCGGTGGACGGCGGCCTGATGGCCGGCAACCGTCTGATGGCGGAAGAACTGACGCTCGAATCGCTCTGAACCGCCTGAAGCAACCTGTGCGCAGGCACGAGATCGAGTCAACGAAAGAAGACGATGAGGACAGCATGGCAGCAGTGCAACTGAGCGGCATCTTCAAACGCTACGGCGACACGCAAGTGGTGCACGGCATCGATCTCGACATCGACGACGGCGAATTCGTGGTGCTGGTCGGACCGTCGGGCTGCGGCAAGAGCACGTTGATGCGCATGGTGGCGGGGCTCGAAGAGATCAGCGGCGGCGATCTGATGATCGGCGGCACGCGCGCGAACGGTCTCGCGCCGCAGCAGCGCAATATCTCGATGGTGTTCCAGAGCTACGCGCTATATCCGCATCTGTCGGTCTATGAAAACATCGCGTTCGGGCCGCGGATTCGCAAGGAGTCGGCGGCGAGTTTCAAGCCGCGGATCGAAGCCGCTGCAAAAATGCTGAACCTCGGCGGTTATCTGGACCGCTTGCCGCGCGCGCTGTCGGGCGGTCAACGGCAACGCGTGGCAATGGGCCGCGCCGTGGTGCGCGAGCCGTCGCTGTTCCTGTTCGACGAGCCACTGTCCAATCTCGACGCCAAGCTGCGCGTGCAGATGCGCACGGAAATCAAGGCGCTGCATCAGCGGCTGAAGAATACGGTGATCTACGTGACGCACGATCAGATCGAAGCCATGACGATGGCTGACCGCATTGTCGTGATGAACGCGGGGCGTATCGAGCAGATCGGCCGTCCGCTGGAGTTGTACGACCATCCGGCGAATCTGTTCGTGGCGAGCTTTCTCGGTTCGCCGTCGATGAATTTTGCCGAAGGTATGATCGTGAGCCGCGCGCAAGGCCAGGGCCTCGCGCTGAAACTCACGGACGGCGGCGGCGAGATCGTGCTGGAGCGCGCACCCGCTTCCGCCGTGGTCGGCGCGAAGGTCACGCTCGGTGTGCGGCCGGAGCACATCGAGACAATGGCGCAGACACCCGACGCCACGATGGAAGTCGAAGTGGTCGAGCCAACTGGCGCGGAGACCCACTTGTACGGGAAAATAGGCGGCAGCACGTGGTGCGTGACGACTCGCCAGCGCTCGAAGATCGAGCCCGGCGAGCGTATTGCGCTACGTTTGCCGGCCGAGCATATTCACCTGTTCGATACGGAGAGTGGACGCAGGCTGGTCTGAACCGCGTGTTGCCGTTTGAGACCGGGCCGCCCCAAGTTTTCTCGCCCCCTCGGGGGCCTGGCGCGAAGCGACAGGTCTGGGAGCGCTTTTAAGGAACACCGGGTGTCCGCACCGAACTTGATTCCCCACATTCGCAGCGCACTTGCCAATTTGCGGCCCGCCGAGCGCAAGGTCGCCGACATGGTATTGAGCGACGTCGACTTCGCGATGCGCGCGAGCATCACCGAACTCGCGCAGCGCGCGGAGGTGTCCGAGCCTTCCGTCACGCGGTTTTGCCGCGCGATCGGCGCACATGGCCTGCGCGACTTCAAGATGCAGCTGGCGCAGAGCGTGGCGGGCGGCGTGCCGTATGCCTCCACGGCAGTGGCGCGCGACGACGACGTGCAGACGCTCATGGACAAGGTGGGCGAGGCGGCTGTCGACGGCATTACGCATGCACGCGGCGCTCTGGACCCCGCGGTGGTCGAGAGTGCGATCGCGGCGTTGTCGGGCGCGCGGCGGGTGTTTTTCTTCGGCGTCGGTTCGGGCTCTGGGCTGGTCGCGCAAGACGCGGCATTGCGGTTCCTGCGGCTCGATATTGCGTCTACCGCATTCACGGACGGACATCTGCAGCGTCTTTACGCAGGCTTGATGGAGCCGGGCGATGTGGCCTTTGCGATTTCGCATTCGGGCCGCAGTGTGGAAGTGAACGAAAGTATTCAGATTGCCAAGGAACGTGGTGCAACCACGATTGCGCTGACCAATGTCGGCTCGCGCCTCGCGTGGCTGGTGGATATTCCGCTGCTGCTGCGCGTGCCGAGTCCGATCGATCCGAATACGCCGGGTGTGTCGCGACTCGTGCATCTTTGCATCATGGACGCGCTGGCGATTGGCGTCGCGCTCAAAGCGGGGCCGAAGACGCTGGAGAAGATGCGGCATGCGAAGGCGCGGTTGGCGTCGCATGAGCCGGAGGCGGCGGGGGATTGAGGGGGTGCGATTTTGATCTGTGCCGGTGCGCGATGTGGAAGTCGCTCCGTGCTGCAATCGTTTCGATTACTCCGTTCTCGAAACGATTCCAAACGAGCTGTTCTCGAAAAAAAAACGATTACTCCGCCGCCGCCATCCACCCGAAGCGCCGCGACAACCTCATCGTCGCGGCGCGCAGAGTCTGCGCCGGCCCGCCTGCCAATTCACTATCGAAACTGCCGCTCGGCCCCATCAACGCCAGAACCAGACAGATGCTGCCCGTATGATCCAGCACCGGCGCGGCCAGTGTGTCGATGCCCGGCACAGGCCGGCTGAGCGCCGTATCGATCCCGTCCGTGCGGACTTGCGCCAGACGCTGCGCGTAGGCTTGAGTCAGCGGCGGCGCCGGGGCGGCGTCCGTGTTGCCCTGGCCCTTGCCCCCGCCCGCTGACGCCGCTTTCCCCGCAAAAACATCCGCCGCATCCGCACCCGCGAGGCGCAAATGATCCTGCGCCAGCAAACCGGCGCGCACGTCGTCTGCGACATAGGCGGCAAACACGCGGCCTATCGCCGTATTCACCAGCGACATCACCGTCCCGACCCGCAGGCTCACATGCAGCGGCCGCGCCGATTCCTCCAGACGCACGACGGTCGGCCCGAGCGGCCCGAGCACCGCCATCGCCACGCTCATGCCCGTCGACGCCGCGAGTTCGACCACCTCGGGTTCCGCTTCGCGCGTCGGCGACAGGCGCTGCAAGCCGATCAGACCCAACTCCAGCGCGAGCGGCCCGGCTTCGAAACAACCGGACGCATCCCGGTCGAGCAAACCGATTTTCAGGAGGCTCACCAGGTGCGGAAACGCCTTCGCCGGCGGCATGCCCGCCGCCGCCGAGAGGTTTCGCAGGCTCAACGGCCGCGCCGCCGCGACCAGCGCTGCCAGCAACTCGCCGGTGCTATCGAGCGACTGGATGCCGCGCTGCGGTTTCGCGTCGGCGGAAAGGGTGTGAGGCGTGTCGAGAGGATCGGTCACGATGCGCAAGAGGCTAACAAGGAAGGCTCGGCAGCCAGTTGGGCGCCGATGTCGCGCGCCGCGGCAAGCAGCGCGCGCGCAATCGGGCCGTCGGCGGCGACGTCGATCGCGCCGGTCGAGCCGATCGCCGTTAGCGCGAGCGACAGGCGGCCGTCGGCGTCCAGCACGGGCGCGCTCAGGCTGCTGATGCCCGGACTCGGCGCATCCACGCTGCTTTCCAGGCCGCGCGCGCGGATTGCGTCCAGCGCGGCCTCGAAGGCGGCGCTTTCGTCAGGCTGCGTGATCGCGCGATTCGCGGCGCCGGACTGATTCGCCCACATGGCATCGCGTACGTCGCGCGGCAGGAACGCGCAAAACACACGTCCCGTGGATGTGGCCGGCAGCGACATCACCGTGCCCACATGCAGATTGACGTGCAACGGAAAGCCCGCGTGCTCATAGCGAACGATGGTCGGCCCTTGCGGCCCGGCAATACAGATCGCGACGCTAAAGCCGATGGCTTCGGCCAATGCGCCCGCGCGCGGCACGGCGGCACGAAACGCCGGCTGATTCTGCAGATGCAGCAAACCGAGCCGCAGCGACAGCGGCCCGGGCTCGTACCGGCCCGACAGTTCGTCGCGCTTGATCAAACCCAGCCGGCTCAGGCTCACCAGATACGCATGCGCCTGCCCCGGCGCGATCCGCGCGGCGGTGGCGAGGTCGGACAAGGCGAGCGGAGCGCGCGCCTGCGCGAGCGCCAGCAACACGCGGCCGCCCACTTCGACGCTTTGAATGCCACGCTGCGTCTTGCCGCCGTCCGCCGTGTCGCGGCCGCTCGCGCCTTTGCCCGTGGCCGGTTTCGCTGCTTTGCTCACACCCGCGCTCATCCGTAAAAAGGGTCCATGTTAACCGAAGGCGTGTGCCTTCCTGAATTCATCTTAGGCCTCTCGGAGTTTGCGTATAGCGATACATTTCGCTATTGACAAATAAACTGACCCCGTCCTAAGATGCATTCACCCCGACACACCGGCGCAGTCACAGAGTCAAAAACGGGGCGAGACAATCCTCCAATACCGTCAGCCCGCGCGGCATTCGCGCAGCCGGCCGTCTCGCCTCACGTTCAACTTTTGAGGGAGACACGCATCATGGCAAAGGCATTCGCATCCCAGGCCGATCTGGAAGTCAAGAAAGTCACGTGGACCAAGTTGTCCGAGAACGCCTATGCGTACACCGCTGAAGGCGATCCGAATTCAGGCGTGATCATCGGCGACGACGGCGTGCTGATCGTCGATACCACCGCCACGCCGGCCATGGCGCAAGACCTCATCGCGAAGATTCGCAGCGTCACGGACAAACCGATCAAATACGTCGTGCTGTCGCACTACCACGCGGTGCGCGTGCTCGGTGCATCGGCGTATTTCGAGGAAGGCGCGCAGGAAGTGATCGCGAGCCGCGGCACGTACGAGATGATCGTCGAGCGCGGCGAAGCGGACATGAAGTCGGAGATCGAGCGCTTCCCGCGTCTGTTCGCCGGTGTCGAAACGGTGCCGGGCCTGACGTGGCCGACACTCGTGTTCGAAAAGGAAATGACGCTGTTCCTCGGCAAGCTCGAAGTGCGCATCGCGCATCTCGGCGCGGGTCACACCAAGGGCGATACAGTGGTGTGGCTGCCGTCGCAGAAGGTGCTGTTCTCCGGCGATCTGGTCGAATACGACGCAGCCTGCTATTGCGGCGACGCGCAACTCGAACAATGGCCGGCCACGCTCGAAGCGTTGCGCGCGCTGAAGGCCGACAAGCTCGTGCCGGGCCGCGGCCCCGCGCTGACCACGCCGGAAGACGTCAACAAGGGCCTGGATTACACGAAGGACTTTGTCACCACGTTGCTGCAACAGGGCCGTGAAGCCGTCGAGCAGAAACTCGATCTGAAGGCCGCGATGGCCCACACGCGCAAAGCGATGGATCCGAAGTTCGGCCACGTCTTCATCTACGAGCATTGCCTGCCGTTCGATGTATCGCGTGCTTTCGACGAAGCGAGCGGTATCACGCATCCGCGCATCTGGACCGCGCAACGCGACAAGGAAATGTGGGACGCGCTGCAAGCCTGACAGCAACCGGCACACAGCAAGACAAAGCAGAGCGGAGAAGGACGGAGACACAAGATGAGCATCAACTACCAGACGCTGTCGTTCGACTATCAGCCTTGCCGCGAACAGAGCGCGCAAGGCGGCGCGGACCAGGCGGCGTATCCCGTGATCGTAGTCGGCGCGGGGCCGGTGGGTCTCGCTACCGCGATCGATGTCGCGCAGCAGGGCGTGCCGGTCGTGCTGGTCGACGACGATTGTTCGCTATCCACCGGTTCGCGTGCGATCTGTTTTTCGAAACGCTCACTCGATATTTTTGACCGCCTGGGGTGCGGGCAGCGAATGGTGGACAAGGGCATCAGTTGGAATGTCGGCAAGGTGTTTCTGAAAGACGAGTTAGTGTACACGTTCAATCTGCAACCGGAAGCGGGCCACAACCGGCCCGCGTTCATCAATCTCCAGCAGTATTACGTCGAAGGCTTTCTGCTCGAACGCGCGCAGGAGATGCCCAATCTCGAGATCCGCTGGAAGAGCAAGGTGGTCGGCGTGCAGCAAGACGGCACGCCCGGCACTCAAGACGCCGGCGTGGCGCTGACAATTGATACGCCCAACGGTCAATATGCGTTGCGCGGCCGTTATGTGGTCGCCGCCGACGGCTCACGCAGTCCGATCCGCAACCTGATGGGACTCGACAGTAAAGGCGTGACGTTCAAAGATCGCTTCCTGATCGCCGACGTCAAGATGGAAGCCGAGTTTCCGACCGAACGCTGGTTCTGGTTCGATCCGCCGTTTCATCCGAATCAATCGGTGCTGCTGCATCGTCAGCCGGATAACGTGTGGCGGATCGATTTCCAGTTGGGCTGGGACGCTGATCCCGTGCTGGAAAAAACGCCTGAACGCGTGATTCCGCGCGTGCGTGCGCTGCTCGGGCCGGACGCGAAGTTCGAGCTGGAATGGGTCAGCGTCTATACGTTTTCGTGTTTGCGCATGGACAGTTTCCGGCACGGCAACGTGCTGTTCGCCGGCGACTCCGCGCATGGCGTATCGCCGTTCGGCGCACGCGGTGCGAACAGCGGCGTGCAGGACGCGGAAAACCTCGCATGGAAACTGGTAATGGTGCTCGAAGGCAAAGCCTCCGACGCTTTGCTCGACACCTATGCCACCGAGCGCGAATTCGCCGCTGACGAAAACATCCGCAATTCCACGCGCTCTACAGATTTCATCACGCCAAAGAGCCCCGTGAGCCGTGTATTCCGCGACGCGGTGCTGAAGCTCGCCCGTCATCATCCGTTTGCGCGGCAATTGACCAACAGCGGCCGGTTGTCGGTGCCGGCGGTGTTGCGTGATTCTCCGCTGAATACAGCGGACAGTGACCACTTCGAAGGCGCGATGGTGCCGGGCGCGTCGTGCGTGGATGCGCCGGTGCAGGTGGCGGAACAGCCGGCATGGCTGCTGCAGCAACTCGGCCAGCAATTCACGGGTCTGCTGTTCTGCGGCGAGCACGGTGTCGATCAGGCCACTCGGGCCACGTTGGATGCGTTGCGTAGCGGGCCGATTCCGTTGAAGTTGGTGGTGGTGACGCGTGACGCCGCGCAGTCCGACGCGTCTACAGGCGCTCAGGTCGCGCACGATATCGAAGGGCTGGTCCATGCGCGTTATGACGCAAAGCCAGGCACGTTCTATCTGATCCGTCCGGACCAGCATGTTTGCGCGCGTTGGCGGAAAGTCGCCGCGGGCGATGTCGAGTCTGCATTGAAACGCGCGTTGTACGTGGAAGGCACGGCTTGAACGTGTAGCGAAAGCGGCTCGCGCCGCACGCGCCGCACCAGCAAAAAATAGCAGGAGACAGACATGACACTGAACACGCAACCCAATCTCGCCCGCCCCGACGATTTCTATGAGGCGTTGATCGATATGCATCGGGATCTGGACGACGCACAGAGCCAGTCGGCCAATGCGCAACTGATTCTGCTGCTCGCCAACCATATCGGCGATCACGCCACGTTGCTCGAAGCAATGCGGTATGCCCGCGAGGGCGCGATCGACGTTGCTACGGTTCGAGACGCGCAGTCGCATCCGCTGGCGGCCTGAAGCGGGTTTTGGCGAACCCACAACCGGCAGGAGTGAAGAGAAACCGCCCGTGGCCATTCGAGCCGCGCGCAATCCACCACGGCAGCGCGGCGCATCGACAACCTCGCCTGCCGTTTCAGTAGCAGACCACAACGCGGCGCATCAAGACGCCGGACCCAATGGGTCCGTTGGACCCTCACGTTTGGAGATAACCAATGAGCCAATCCCTCGCCCCCGCGCTCGAGCCGGGTGCATCCGCCGCCGCGCACGACGACCTGCTGTATCGCAAGGTTTCGCAGCGGATCATTCCGTTTCTGTTTCTCTGCTATGTAGTGTCGTTTCTCGATCGCATCAATATCGGCTTCGCGCAGTTGCAGATGAAGCACGACCTCGGCTTTAGCGATGCAATGTACGGGCTCGGCGCGGCGGTCTTCTACGTGGGATACGTGCTATGCGAAGTGCCGAGCAACATGCTGCTCGCGCGCTTCGGCGCACGCCGTACGTTCACGCGGATCATGCTGCTGTGGGGGATTGCATCGGTCGGCATGATGCTGGTGGCGAAACCCGCGCACTTCTATGTGCTGCGCTTCATGCTCGGCGTGTTCGAAGCGGGCTTCTTTCCCGGCATTGTGTTGTATCTGACCTACTGGTATCCGGCGCGGCGGCGCGCGGCCGTGCTGTCGATCTTCTTTGCGGGCGTGGCGGTAGCGGGGGTGCTCGGCGGCCTCGTGTCCGGCTGGATCATGCGCGACATGGGCGGTGTGCTGGGATTGTTCGGCTGGCAATGGATGTTCGTGATCGAGGGCGCGCCTGCCATCGTGCTCGGTCTGCTTGCGGCGTTCTATCTGGTGGACGGCCCGCAGCACGCCACGTGGCTCACGGCCGCGGAGAAAGCGCAGTTGATCGCGCAACGCGACGAAGACCGCCGTGCTTCGTCTGCAGCGCATTCGTCGCGCTCGTTCGTGCAGGCGTTGCGCAATCCGCGGGTCTATCTGTTCGCGTTCATCTATTTTTCACTGACCTGCGCCTCGCTGACGTTGAACTTCTGGATGCCGCTGATGATTCGCGACTTCGGCGTGCATGACGTTCTTGCAATCAGCCTGTACACGGTAATTCCCAATGCAATCGGCGCGGTGGGGCTGATTCTGATCGCGCGTCATTCGGATCGTCGTGGAGAACGTCGCCGGCATTTCGCGGTTTGCACGATCGGTGGCGGCGTCGCGCTGTCGTTGCTGACGCTTCATCTGAGCAGCTTTCCAGCGATGCTCGCGATTCTCTCGCTGGCCGCGGTGCTGATCTTCGCGGCGTTGCCGATCTTCTGGACGGTGCCCTCGGGCTATTTGTCCGGCACCGCGGCGGCGGCTGGGATTGCGCTGATCAGCAGCATCGGCATTACGAGCGGGATTGTCAGTCCGTGGGTGATCGGTCTGATCAAGACGCATACTGGCAGCATGGACAACGCGCTGTATCTGTTGACCGCGCTACTGTTCGTCAGCGGCGTGGCGCTGTTGTTCGGCGTGCCGAAGGACGTCAAACACGTTTGAAGCCGCGTGCCGGTGCGGACGGGATTATCGGGTAGAGTCGTGACTATTCTGTTGCGACCGCCCATAGACCGTCCGAACCTTTGCGATGCATTCCATCGACCCTGTTCCGCTGCCGCACGACGGCCCGTCAGACATTGCGTTGTGGCGGATCGATATCGACTTCACTATGCCGCTGGACGCCCCGGCTTTCGCGTCCCTTGGCGACGACGAACGCACGCGAGCCCGCGACTTTCGCCGCCATGAAGACGCGTTGCGTTTCGCCGCCGTGCGTGCGACGTTGCGTGAACAACTCGCGCGGCGACTCGGTATCGCAGCACATGCCGTGCGTTTTGCGCTCGATGCCAACCACCGTCCCCATCTCGCGGATTCGGATCGCTTCGATTTCAACGTCTCGCATGCGGGCGCACATGGGCTGATTGCAATCTCGGCGGTGCGGCGCGTTGGTGTGGATATCGAGCAGCACAGCGACAAATTCGATTGGCATTCGATTGCGGGTTTGACGCTCGATCCGCAAGAGGCCGCGTGGATCGAAGGTCTCGAAGCGGGTCAGCAGACCGCAGCGTTTTACGACGCGTGGGTCGCCAAGGAAGCGCTCGTCAAAACAACGGGCGCAGGCATCTCACGTGGATTGCAGCGTCTGACAGTGCTGCCGCGTGACAGCATGCGCGTGACGCTGCGCAATCAGATTCCCGACGACATGCGTGAAATCGGCGCGCACTGGCTTGCGGCGCCGCGCGCTTATGCCGCGTGCCTGGCATGGTCGGCCGCCGCGTTCGGACGATAGCGGCCGCGTGGCGCATTATGCGTTTGCCTCTCCAAATGCCAAAGCCTTCGGCCAGCCAAACGTGTGCACTTGAGTGAGCGGTTGCGCAAGCGCGACCGCCGCGCGAATCTTGCCGGCCATCGGCACGTCGAGCACATGCCAGCGGCCATATTCCGCGAGATCGAAGGTACCGGTTGCAATGGGGCTGAACAGCAGATCGATATCGATATCGACGGGCGCGTAACGCAACGCGTTGCAAAGACTGCCATAGCGAGCGCGCCGGCGCGACGCTTCCGGCGTTTCGTCAGGCGCCGTGCCGGGAGAGGGCACGACGACACTCAATCCAAGCGTTGCCGATGCAACGCCGATCACGATCCAGATGCCGCCATACGCGATATCGATCGCGATGCCGCGACCGTCGCGAGGATGACGCGCACGCAGTTTCTCGCTGCCGTCGTCTTGCAGATCGACGGCGTGCGGCTCGCAGTCGAACAGGTTCCCGACGATCCAGCGCACCACCACGCGCGCGCTGATAAAGCGTTTGCGCAATGCGGCGTTGGGATGCAAGCGTGCGCGCTCGCGCTCGGTCTTCGAGAGCCAGCTATCGCCTTCCTGCACGGGAACGGGCAACCATTCGCAGCGGAATCGCCAAAGATGCAACTCGCCTGTGCGCGGCGCGCCGACGTTGTACGGATGGGTGCGTGACAGCGGATGGCACCGGAATGCTGGTGCCGCTATCGTGCCAGTAGCGTGTTCGATCGGAGCGGGATGCACGGCATGCCCGCTGGCGGTACGTTCAACGCCGTCTTCAACGCCATGTGGCTCGCCGCTGTCACGCATTCGTACGCGCGAAGTCGCCAGACAAACCTGGTCGGATTCCATTGGCATAGGCAGGCATTCCTCAATGCATGTACGTGACGCGCCGTGCTTGCACGTCGAGTTCCACACCGGCGTCGAGCAGATCGATGGCGAACCAGCGAATCAGCTTCAGAACGCCACTTACCGCGGGCGCAGGCAGCCATTCGTTCAACATGCGCAACGCGGCGCCGCTGTGAGTTTTTTGCAGCAGCGCGATGGTTTGCAGAATCACCGCTTCGTCCTTGCCGAGATCGCTGGCGCAGCGGCAGCGCATGTCGAGCGGACGATACGACACGTGCATTAGCGAACGCATCAGCAGATCGAAGTGTTCGATGCCGTCCTGGCGCAAGCCGACGCCGCTGAGAATGTCGCGCCAGTGCACGGCGCCGCTCGCCGTTTCGCAGGCGGGCCGCAGCCACGTGCGAACCGCACTCAGGACGGTGCGATCGGGGGCGTCGGCGGTATCGGTCGGATGATCGTCGATCAGTTCCGCGCGGCCGGCGTGTTGAGAGCGAAAGTTCATCGATGCTCCTGGGTGGACACGGTCCAATGAATCGCGCCGGCCGGATGGCACGGATGCCGCGTCGCAGGCCAGCGCATGTCGTGCGACGAATGGGCGATGACGCAGAGTCTGCGTCAGGTGCTTGTGTCGGGCCGGCATCAGGCGCTTGCGCCACCTTGAACCGGATGAGCCGCATGATGAGCTAAATTTCTTCTAAATGCAAATCATTCGCATTTAGAAGGGGCGCGCGGTGGATTTGCACCCGACACCAGGCGCGAAATGCAGGTAGAGCGAGTAGTGAATGGTCGAATTATTAACGCAACTAACGGTCAACCCCGGCCGGCGTCCCCGGATATGATGGCGAAGTGCCGGCTTCAGCCTTGCCGGCACCAGCGGCTTGCAGCCTCCTTGCCCACTTCCGCTAGCGAAATGCCGATAAAAACACTCGACGCATCGACCTCCAGGCCCACCGAAGCGGCGCGACGCCTCCCCACGCTGACGCTCGCCGCGGCCCTGTCGCTGGGAAGCGCGATCGCGCTCGGGCTGGCCCGTTTCGCGTACGCACTACTGTTGCCGTCGATGAAACTCGACCTCGGCTGGAGCTTCGCTCAAGCCGGCGCGATGAACACTGCCAACGCGCTGGGTTATCTGCTCGGCGCGCTGGCTTTTCCGCGCCTTGCGCACCGCTGGTCGGCCGGCACGCTGTTCGGCGGCGGCTGCGTGGCAACCGCGCTCCTCATGGCCGGCAGCGGCCTGTTTGCAGACACTCACTCGCTGCTCGGGTTGCGCGTGGTCACCGGCGTAAGCAGTGCGGCGATTTTCATCAGCGGCGGCGTGCTGGCGGCGCGGCTTGCGTCGGCGAGGCCGCGCGACGCAGGGCTCGTCCTCGGCCTGTATTACGGTGGCACGGGCTGGGGCATCGTGGCGTCGTCGGTGCTGGTGCCGCTGACCATTTTCAACGTCGCGCACGGCTGGCAGTTCGCGTGGTTCGCGCTCGCGCTTGCGTGTGCGGTGTTCTCCACGGTGGCTATCGGCGCCGCGCGAAAAATCGAAAGCGTGCACGCGACCGGTGCGTCGGCTGGACATTCATACTCTGCCACCGAAGCACCCCGTTGGCCGCGCTTCAGTCCGGCGCTGGCGGGTTACGGATTGTTCGGCGTCGGCTATATCGGCTACATGACGTTTATCGTGGCGCTGCTGCGCAATGCAGGCATGAGCGCGGTTGTCGTCACGGGCTTCTATCTGCTGCTCGGCGTGGCGACCGTGGTCTCGGCGCGTGTGTGGTCGAGTTTGCTCGACCGCATGCGCGGCGGCCAGGCGCTCGCGGTGCTCAACACTTTGCTTGCAATCGCGACGCTGCTGCCCGCGCTGTTCACGCAGCCGTGGGTCGCGTTCGTGTCGGGTCTGCTGTTCGGCGCGACCTTCCTTTCCGCCGTGGCGTCGACCACGGCTTTCGTGCGCCACAATCTGCCCGCGAGTCACTGGGCCAAGGGCATCAGCGCGTTCACGATCGTGTTCGCGTTCGGGCAGATCGTCGGGCCGATGGTGATCGGCTGGGTCTCGGACGGCGCGGGCCTCGCGCGCGGGCTCGTGTATTCCGCGCTATTGCTCGCGGCGGGCGCGGTGCTGGCGGCGTGTCAGAAGCCGCTGCGCTGAAAATGAGTGCGCGCACGCACGCGTCGCGTCTTACACCTGCACGGACGGGATGCTTTTCATGCAGCGCAGCGCGAACATCGAGCGGCTATGACGGATGCCGGCGATCTTGTAGAGCTTCTCGCGCAGAAAGCGCTCGTAGCCCGCCGTGCCGTCCACTGCAACCTTCACCAGATAGTCGTAGTCGCCTGACACGAGATAGGCCTCGAGCACTTCCGTGAGCGTGGCCAACTCGGCACCGAAGCGGGCGAGGGCGTCGTCGTCGTGACGGTCGAGCGTTACCTCGAGCAGTACGACGTCAGCGAAGCCGAGCTTCTGCTGATCGAGTAGCGCGACGTAGCCGCGAATGTATCCGTCGGTTTCCAATTGACGCGTGCGGTTCCAGCAGGCGGTGGTCGACATGCCGACCAGCTCCGCCAGTTCGGCATTGCTCAGACGCGCGTTTTTCTGCAACTCGCGCAGGATCTTGCGATCCTGGTTGTCGATGGGGCGGTTTCGGGTGGTCATGGGCGATTCCGGAAGCTTGTTCTGTAGAAATGCATTCTAACGGAAGATCATCCCTGCATCGCACATACGGTCCACTGCTTTAAGAAGCCTATCCAGCTTACCTCCGGGTATATTTTCAAGGTGCATTCATGCCCGGGACAACCGTCCGGGTTGCGGGCCTTGCGTCCGCGGCCTTATGCGGCCATAAGCTGCCACTCGGTGTCTCGCTGCCTTCACAGGAAGGCGGCCCGCGGGCGAATTCCGGTGTCACCAGCGCCGGAAGGCGCGCTCGCCGGGCATGAACGCATGTTCCTGATCGAAGGTGTCTGCACTCGTGTTCGCGTTGAATATGGCGTCCGACGGCAATTTCTCCCGCTGCCTTCGCACCGTTTTACAACGGCCTAAGCGGCAGTGCCATGGATCGCCTGATGGTAGTTTACGGATCAGCATGGGCGCGCTGAAGGCGTCATCCACACAGCACAGCCGTCGCGATGCGTCGCTCGAAAAGAAGCGGCGCGTTCCCGCCAGGTCAACTCGGTTTGCTGGGCGCTTTAACCGCGCTCTGTACCGCGACATTGCGATAGACGTCGCGGCAGAATTGCATGCCGCGCTCGTGCGTACCGTTGACGCCCGCGGCGATCTGCACGGTTCCCTCGATACGCTGGGGAGCCGGCGGATTGACGAGCGCGGCGTCGATCGCGAACGGATCGACAGGCGACGCGCGCATGATGCCGATGCCTCTGATCGTCACCTCGAGGCACGGGTCGGGCACTTGCGCACCGTGGCCGGCCGCGACATCGAAATTGATGTTCAGCGTCCAGAACCCCTCGTGAATACCCTGATGAATAACGATGGCCTTCACCACGTCCTGGTGTGACAGCGTGTACTCGTTGCTTGCCATCGGTCCCTCCTTGCTCGTACGCATTCCGCGCATACGTATGCAGATATGGCATTTTGCGCGGACTAGCGAAGCTTAGTTTTACGCGCCATTCTTTGCAGTGCAAGCGGAAAGATATCTGCGCCGGCGCGTC
Organism: Paraburkholderia sp. USG1; assembly: GCF_031570135.1. Lineage (NCBI taxonomy): Bacteria > Pseudomonadati > Pseudomonadota > Betaproteobacteria > Burkholderiales > Burkholderiaceae > Paraburkholderia > Paraburkholderia sp. USG1. The sequence continues at coordinate 71,190 of NZ_JAMWXW010000005.1, forward strand.
GACATGCGAGCATCGCGCGGACGCGCGAAAGGCGACGCCAGGACACCGGCGTCGCCGTTCGTATAGCAGTTGAACGAAGCTCAGTTCAACTGCGTAACGGGTCAAGTCGCCAACGATTAATGGAAGATGAGGTACAGGATAACCAGTACGATCAACGGAACGCCAAGCAGCCAGCCGAGAAGATAAGGCATGGTGTGATCTCCTTTCGTATCGAAGTTTGAATACGAAGGTGATTGAGCATCCCGCGTGCCTGACGTGCCGTGTCCGGACATCCACCGCCGTCACGCCAATTTCAAGGCAGATTCTCGCGCAGAACAATGCTGAACTGCACCGGCTTCACGTCGCTCAATGCGTCGCGTTTTTCGCGCACGTTGCGGAAAATGCGCAGACAGTTTCCCACCATGGCTTGCGGCGTTTGCGTGATCAACGCGTCCATCGTGCCGTCGATCAGCAGCGCTCGCGTATCAGGCGTCAAGCCGTGACCGACAAACAGGATCTTCTGCTCCGAGCGCGCTTCCACAATCGCGCGCGCCACGCCATCCGATCCGCCGCCGCTGTTGTAGATGCCGGCGAGATCGGGATGCTGTTCCAGTAGCTTGCGAGTCTGCATGTAGTTGCGCTCGCTATCGTCGTGTCCCTCACGCAATCCGATCACGCGCACCTGTGGGAACGTCGATTCGATCAGATGCAGAAATCCGATCTCGCGTTCCTCATGCCCGCGATAGTTGAGGCTGCCCGCGAGCATCGCGATCTTCCCGCTCGGCCGGGGGCCCATGAAGCGCCCGAGCAGCAAGGCGGCCGTACGTCCTGCCGCGCGATTGTCGATACCCACATAAGCCAGCCGCCGCGCATTCGATAAATCCGAAATCAACGTAATAGCCGGCACACCCTGGTCCGCCAGTGCATTCACGGCATCGCGCACGACGGGATGTTCGAGCGCCATGAACACCACGCCATCCGCACGCTGTCCGTAATGCAGCAGACGGTCCGCCAGTTCCTTCGGGTTGAAACTCTCGACGTAATGCACGCGGCACTTCATGTCCAACGCGTTCCACTGATCGTGGGCGAAGTCGATGTAGTCGCCGAGCATGTGCAGGTAGCGATTGGTTCCGGCAGGCAGCAGGAACGCGATGCGCATCGGCTTCGAAGCCGACGCGACGGGCGCCTCCGGCGTAAGCAGATAACCGAGTTGCGCGGCCGCTTGCAGTACGCGTTGTGCCGTGACGGCGCGCACGCCCTCGCGGCCATTGAGCACACGATCCACCGTAGCGGTTGAAACACCGGCGGCACGCGCAATGTCGGGAATGCGGGCACGCGCAGCGGCGGTGAGGTGAACCGTTTCGGACATAGCAGTCCTTCGCAGAAGGAAATCCATCAAAAAACATCAAGTTCGCGGTTTGACAGTAGTTACCGCGCACGCCTAGTCTTGCAGCTATCACGCGACGACTCAACACCGGCGACTGGAAAGCAAGGTGCGGCGAACGGGCGATGATGGTTTTTGATGGATTCGACAGTTACATCAATTATAAGCAAGGAGACGCTCAAATGACCAATCTCGCGAGACGCACCCTGCTGCGCGCGGCAGCCGCCGTGCCGGTAGCCGGCGCGCTGGGCTTTCCGGCGATCGTGCGCGCGGCGTCCGGCCCGGAGTTCGTGTTCAAGTACGGCAACAACCTGCCGCTCACGCATCCGCTGAACGTGCGCTCGCAGGAGGCCGCGAATCAGATCAAGGAGGCGTCGAAAGGGCGCATGGAGATCCGGATCTTCCCGAACAACCAGTTGGGCGGCGACACCGACATGCTCGCGCAGGTGCGCAGCGGCGGCATCGAGATGTTCACGCCGTCGGCGCTGGTGGTGTCGACGCTGGTGCCGTCGGTTGCGATCAACGCCGTGGGCTTTGCGTTCAGCGACTACAACCAGGTGTGGGGCGCCATGGACGGCAAGCTCGGCGCCTACGTGCGCACTGCGATGCAGAAGGCCGGCCTCGAATCGTTCGAAAAAATGTGGGACAACGGCTTTCGTCAGACCACCACCAGCAACGGTCCGATCACGAGCGCGCAGAACATGCGCGGTCTGAAGATTCGCGTGCCGGTGAGTCCGCTCAGCATCGATATGTTCAAAGGACTCGGCGCGGCGCCGACGAGTTTGCAATTCAGCGAGGTCTATTCGTCGCTGCAAACGCATATTGTCGATGCGCAGGAAAATCCGCTGCCGATCGTGCAGGTCGCCAAGCTCTACGAAGTGCAGAAGTACTGTTCGCTGACCAATCACATGTGGGACGGCTACTGGTTCGTGCTGAACCAGCGCGCGTGGCAACGCTTGCCCAAGGATCTGCAGGGCATTGCCAGCGACGCGTTCAACCAGTCGGCGCTCAGGCAGCGTGAAGACGTGCGCAAGCTGAACGAGGCGGCGGTTGCGGATCTGCAAAGCAAGGGTTTGTCGATCAACCGTCCCGCGCCGGACACGTTCCGCGCGGCGCTGCGGCAGGCGGGCTTTTACGCCGAATGGAAGAACAGGTTCGGCAATCAGGCGTGGGATCTGCTCGAACAATCGGTCGGCAAGCTGGCCTGATCGTGCTGCATACGGGCGAGTCAGAGACAAAGCGCGGCGAGCCGCCGCGAGGAGGCAGCAGGATGTCGAATCACGCATTGAATCCGGCGGAGGCGGGCGTGCCGCTGCACGCGGCGAGCATGCCGCGCCGCTGGTTGAGGAGTTTCGATCGCGGTCTGATTGCGCTCGTCGAAGTGTGCGCGGCGGCGCTGCTCGCGGTGGAGATCGTCGTGATGCTCGCGGGCGTGATGTGCCGCTATGTGCTGCATCAGCCGCTCGTGTGGTCCGATGAACTGGCGGGCATCTTGTTCCTGTGGCTCGCCATGCTCGGCGCCGTGCTCGCGTTGCGGCGCGGCGAACACATGCGGATGACCGCACTGGTCAGCCGCCTGTCGCCGCAGCGGCGCGCATTCGTCGATACGCTGGCGATCGCCGCGTCGATCGCATTGCTTGCGCTGTTGATCGCACCCGCATACGACTATGCGTCCGGCGAAGCGGCGATCGTGACGCCCGCCTTGCAGATCAGCAACGCGTGGCGCGCGCTCGCTTTGCCGATCGGCGCGGCGCTCATGCTGCTGGTCGGTCTGATTCGCCTCGTCCAGGTGAGCCGTGTGCGCGACGTCGTGATCGTGCTCGCGATCACCGCCGTACTGGCCGCGATAGCCGTGTTCGCCGGGCCATGGTTTCAGACGCTCGGCAAAACCAATCTCGTGATCTTTTTCGTGGGCGTGGTGGCGATCGGGATTTTTTCGGGCGTGCCTATCGGCTTTTCGTTTGCGCTCGCCACGTTCGGTTATCTGGGCCTCTCGACCTTTACGCCGCTCGAAGTCGTGGTCGGCCGCATGGACGAGGGCATGTCGCATCTCGTGCTGCTCGCTGTGCCGCTGTTCGTCTTTCTCGGCTTGCTGATCGAAATGACCGGTATGGCGCGCGCGATGATCGAGTTTCTCGCGAGCCTCGTCGGCCACGTGCATGGCGGACTGTCATTCGTGCTGATCGGCGCGATGTACCTGGTGTCGGGCATTTCCGGCTCGAAAGTGGCGGACATGGCGGCGATCGCGCCCGTGCTGTTCCCGGAGATGAAAAAACGCGGCGCTTCCGAAGGCGATCTGGTCGCGCTGCTCGCTACGACCGGCGCGCAAAGCGAAACCATTCCGCCGAGCATTGTGCTGATCACGATCGGCTCCGTAACGGGTCTGTCGATATCCTCGCTCTTCACCGCGGGCATGCTGCCAGGCGCGGTGCTCGCGCTGATTCTGTGCGCGGTGGTGTGGTGGCGCTATCGCAAGGAGGATCTGAGCGGCGCGCAGCGTTTCAGCAAGCGGCAGATCGGGCGTCTGTTCATCGTGTCGCTGCCCGCGCTGGCGCTGCCGTTCGTGATTCGGATGGCAGTAGTCGAAGGCGTGGCGACCGCAACGGAGGTGTCGACCATCGGCATTGCCTATTCGATGCTGATCGGCCTGGTGGTGTACCGCCGCTTCGAATGGCGGCGGCTGGGCCGCATGCTGGTGGATGCGGCGACGTTGTCGGGCGCGATCCTCTTCATCATCGGCTGCGCGACTGCAATGGCGTGGGCGCTGACACAATCCGGTTTTTCGCAGGATCTTGCGCAAGTCATGGGCTCGATGCCCGGCGGTGCATACGGTTTTCTTGCGGTCTCGATTGTCGTGTTCGTGATGCTCGGCAGCGTGCTCGAAGGCATTCCCGCGATCGTGCTGTTCGGGCCGTTGCTGTTTCCTATCGCGCGGCTCGCGGGCGTGCACGAAGTGCATTACGCGATCGTCGTGATTCTTTCGATGGGCGTGGGGCTCTTTTCGCCGCCGTTCGGCGTGGGTTACTACTCGGCGTGCGCGATCAGCAAGGTCAATCCTGACGCGGGCATTCGTCCGATTGTCGGCTATATGGGCGCGTTGCTCGTCGGCCTGATTCTGGTCGCGGCGATCCCCTGGATTTCGATCGGGTTTCTCTAACCGGGTCTCTCTGGTTTCTTAACGGGTTCGACCTTCGGGCGCTGCGTTTTCGCCGCGCCGGGGCGTCGCTCGTCTTTCAACCCCGCAGTATCGGGAGAGTTTCATGAGTCGTTTCTTTGGCGAAATCCGGCAGGCAGGCTACGTGGTGCGGGACATCGAAGCCGCAATGGACTACTGGAGCCGCGTGCTCGGCGTAGGTCCGTGGTTTTATAACGAACGCGTGCCGATTGAAAACTATACGTACCGCGGGCAAACGTACGAGGTGCATAACTCGGTTGCGCTGGCGAACTCGGGACCGTTGCAGGTCGAATTGATCCAGACGCGTAACGACGCGCCGTCGATGTATCGCGACTTTCTCGCCGCGGGCCACACCGGCTTGCAGCACAACGCGTATTGGACCACCTCGTTCGACGCGGATCTCGCCCGCTTGCAGGAGCAGGGTTTCAAGGTTGCGATGAGCGGCGAAGTCGGGCGCAACGGGCGCTTTGTCTACTTCGACACGGAGAATCATCCCGGCACGGTGATCGAGTTGTCCGAGATCGCCGGGCCGAAAGGCAAGCTCTTCGACATGATCTATGCGGCGTCTCGCGACTGGGACGGCCGCGAGCCGGTGCGCCGCTTTCCCGATCTGGGCACGCTATGAGCGGGATGCTGCAAGCGCGCGCCGTCGGCGAAGACACGTTCGAAGCCGACTATCTGATCGAGACGCCGCTCGATCCCGCGCGCGTCGCCGACGTCATGGCCGGCGAGCAGTCGAGCGGCACCTTCGTGCGCGTCGCCAACGAATCGGATGCGCTGCGCGCGCGCAGCCGCGCGAGCGTGCTGCGCGTCGAAGAACTCGAGGCGGCGGCGCGGCCCAGCTTGCCGAACGCATGGCTAGAGCGTCAGGGCACGCCGGGGCCGTGGCGGCGCGCGCGCATCACGCTGTCGTTTCCGCTCGCCAATATCGAAGCGAATCTGCCCACGCTGGCCGCGACCGTTGCCGGCAATCTATACGATCTCGGCGAAGTGACCGGTATGCGGCTGTTGTCGCTACGCCTGCCGGCTTCGTACCGTGCGCGTTTCGAATTGCCGCGGCATGGCGTAGCGGGCACGCGCGCGCTGACCGAAGTGAAGGACCGGCCGATGATCGGCACCATCATCAAGCCGAACGTGGGCTTGAGCGCGGCGGAAACGGCGGCGCTGGTGCGCGAGCTGTGCGAAGCGGGCGTCGATTTCATCAAGGACGACGAGGTGTGCGCGAATCCCGCCCATGCGCCGCTTGCCGAGCGCGTGCGGGCGGTGATGTCCGAAGTGCGCCGCTACCGCGAACGCAGCGGCCGGCCGGTGATGGTCGCCTTCAATATCACCGACGACCTCGACGCCATGCGCCGTCACGCCGAACTGGTCGAACGCGAAGGCGGCGGTTGCGTGATGGCGAGCATCAACTGGTGCGGCTTTTCCGCGATCCAGTCGCTGCGCCGCGCCACGCCGCTGGTGCTTCACGCGCACCGCAACGGCTACGGCATGATGTCGCGCGATCCGGCGCTGGGCATGTCGTTTCAGGCGTATCAGACGTTGTGGCGCCTGAGCGGCGTCGATCATATGCACGTGCACGGCCTCGCCGGCAAATTCGCCCAGAGCGACGCCGAAGTGATCGAGTCGGCGCGCGATTGCGCGACACCGCTCGCCGCCGGTTGCGACGATGCCGTACTGCCGGCGTTTTCTTCAGGACAGTGGGCCGGCACCGTGCAGGCAACCTTCGACGCGGTGCGCTCTACCGACCTGCTGTTCATGTCGGGCGGCGGCATCCTCGCGCATCCGGATGGCCCTGCCGCGGGTGTGACGAGCGTGCGCCAGGCATGGGCGGCCGTGCAGGCCGGCACGCCGCTGCCGGTGTACGCCGAACATATGCCGGAGTTGCGGCGCGCGCTGGCGTTTTTCGGCGGCCGCGCATGAACGCCACACGCGACACGGAACAAAAGACCGGCAACGTGCGCGAGATAAACGGCAATGGTCCGGATTACGCTTTCTACGGCGACGACTTCACCGGCGCGACCGACACGCTGGCCCATCTCGCTCGCGCGGGTTTGCGCACCATGCTGTTCTTCGCGCCGCCGGACGCCGCGCGTCTTGCGACGCTCGGCAAGCTCGATGCGATTGGCGTGGCGGGCGCCGCGCGGACCATGCCGCCCGCTGCGCAGCGGAAAGAACTTGAGCAGGTCGGCGCCGCTTTTGCCGCGCTTGGTGTACGGGTGATGCACTATAAAGTGTGCTCGACATTCGATAGCGCGCCGGAAACCGGCAGCATCGGCGTGGCGATTCGCACCTTGCGCGAGTACTGTGTGAGCGAACTCGTCGCGGTGATCGGCGGTCAGCCGAATTTGCGGCGCTATTGCGTATTCGGTGAACTGTTCGCAGCAGCCGGCGCGGCCGATGGCGCGCAGTCGATCTATCGTATCGACCGCCATCCGACCATGAGCCGCCATCCCGTCACGCCGATGAACGAAGCGGACTTGCGTGTGCATCTCCAGCGGCAGGGCGTGGAGAATGTGCAATCGATCGACTGGCGTTGCCATGCCGCAGGCGACGCAGGGCTCGAAGCGGAAGTGCGACGCCGGCTCGATGCGAAACCCGACGCCTTGCTGTTCGATGTTCTCGACGATTCGCATCTGCAAGCGATTGGCCGCGTGATTGCGCGTTATGCCGCGGTGTCCGCGCCGTTGCTCGCGGTGGGTGCGAGCAGCGTCGCGCAGGCTTACGCATTGGCGCGCGAGAACCCCGCCGAACCTGCCGCTGCGAAAAGCCCGGCCACGCCGCCGCTGGCTCGTGCGCGCGGCCCCGTATTCGTGCTGGCGGGCAGTCTTTCGCCATTGACGGAGGTGCAGATCGGCGCCGCGCAGTCCTATCTGCGTGTGGAACTCGACCCGCTGCAAATGACCGGCGACGCAGCGTCCGACTATTTAGCGGAGCGCGTGGCGGCGATTGCCGGCCCCTTGCGCGGCGGCCGCAACGTACTCGCGTTCACGACCCGCAGCCCGTCCGGCGAAGGCGGCGCGTTGCCGCAACTCGCGCATGCGTGTGCGTCGCTGCTGCAGAAGGTACTGTGCGCCGTACGATTGCGCCGTATCGGCATTGGAGGCGGCGACACGTCGAGTTTTGCCGTACGCGCGCTCGGCGCGTGGGGACTGTCGTATCTTGCGCCGTTATCGGCGGGCGTCACCGTATGCCGTCTCCATGCCGATCGCGTGGAACTCGACGGCATGGAGGTCATGCTCAAAGGCGGGCAGATGGGCGATACGGATCTGTTCGAGCAACTGCTCGACGGCAACGGCTAACCGTTGTCGTCGAAACCAGGGTAGAGCGTCATGCCGCCGTCGACGAACAACGTCGTGCCGACCACGTAGTCGCTTTCATCCGAGGCGAGCCAGACAGCGGCCTTGCCGATGTCCTCCGATTCGCCCACGCGGCGGTAGGGGATCAACTTCAATAGCTTTTCCAACGCGGCGTCGGTGTCCCATGCGTCCTTGTTGATCGGCGTGCGGATCGCGCCCGGCGCAATGGAGTTGACGCGAATGCGTTCCGGCGCGACCTCCTGTGCAAGGGACTTCATGAACATCTGAACGCCGCCTTTGGACGCCGCGTAATTGACGTGCCCGGCCCACGGGATGACCTCGTGCACCGAGCTCATGCAAATGATCTTGCCGAGCGCTTTGGAAGCGGGCCTCGGGCCGCGCCGCCGGAATTCCTTCACGGCCGCCTGTGCGGTCAGGAACTGGCCGGTCAGATTGGTCGCCAGTACCTGCTGCCAATCGTCCAGCGTCATGTCGGCGAACGCACTGTCTTTCTGCAGGCCCGAATTCGCGACCACGATATCGACACTTTCGAAGCGCGCGCGGCATGCCGCGAACATCTTCTCGACCTGCGCCGGATCGGAGACGTCGGCTTGAACCGCGAACGCGGCGCCGCCCGCAGTTTCGATTTCACTGACGAGTTGTTCCGCCGCTTCCGCATGCGAGTGATAGTTCACGACGACGGCAGCGCCCGCATCAGCGAGTGCTTTGGCAACACCGTATCCAATGCCCGAACTGGCGCCCGTGACCAGAGCAACCTGATTCGCGAGTAACTTTTCCATCGCTTCCCCCGGCGTGACAAGATGGGAATCCGTGCCGACCATCGACATAAAGAGGCCGCCGGATATCCGTGCGGCAAACTGCAGAGATATCCGGCGGCCTATTACCCGATTTCAACGATTGAACCGATGCCGTGACACAGTTACGGCAGCTACGGCTATATGACGCCGACCACCAGCAGCACGATCACGACGATCACGATGAGGCCGATACCGCCGGTCGGACCGTAGCCCCACGAACGGCTGTGCGGCCACGAGGGGAGCGCACCGATCAGGAGAAGAATCAGCACCACTAGAAGAATAGTTCCCAACATATGAATGACCTCCGCCTGGTTGATAAGACCTGCCTTCACGACAGCCACGCAAGGCGCGCTTGCGCGCGCTCTGCGTAAGGCAGTATCGATGTCATGGTTGAGCAAACCCCATGCCCGAGGCGAAAAGATCGAGCCGGAACCTCCTTGAACCGGTCACTGCGCAGTGTTGCGCGCGGTGCCGCTACGCGAAGCCACCAGATCCGCGACGAATGCGACGGTGAGCGCTATCGCCCCGCAAGTGAAAATCAACGCGTAATCGTTATGCGTATGCGAGAAAAGGTACGAGTATCCATATCCGCCCAGTGCCTGGAAGAGCGCGAAGGCTGTCGTCGCGCGGCTCCATGCGGCGCGCTGTTCGGTGTGATCGTGCGGCACGAGTTCGTGAATGCGGCCGAGCACGAGCGGCACGATGCCCGGCGTGAAAATACCCAGAATCACGGTCGAGACGGCCAGCGCCAGCGGGTTGCCAGAAAAGGCGAGCAGGGCGACGGCAACCGCTTGCAGAAGCAGCCCGGCGCGATACGCCTTGCCGAAGCCGATGCGATCGGCAATGTTGCCGCAGATCACCGGGCCGACAATCGCAGCGAGGCCGTACAGCACCCAGTAGTTCGCGCCGATTGCAGAGCCGCGTCCCAGACCGCGAGCGACGTAGTCGACGAGCAGCACCATCGCCGGGACGAGGCCGAGGGCGTTCGCCGCGTATTGCGCGTACAGCACGCGCAGCGTCAAGCCTTGGGGATGCCCCGCGTGATGCGCGCCGGACGGCACCACCGCGGCGGGCGGATTCGTTGCGGGCCAGCCGAACCAGCTCATGGCGGTCAGCACCAGCGCCAATACGCCGAGGCCGATCCACGTGGTTTGCAAGCCGAAGTGGAGCAGCTTAGGAATCAAGGTGCCGGATGCCGCGATGCCCAGCCCGAGCCCGAGAAAGATCATGCCGCTCACAAAGCCACGGCGCGGCACCGGAATATGCGGAAGAATCGACGTTGCCACCAGCACCATGATCGCGCCGCCGGAAATGCCCGATAACAAACGCCACGTAAAGAACCAGCTCACCGAAAGCGGATATGCGCAGGCGAAGAAGGCGGCCGTCACCACCGCCATCAGGATGCGCAACGCGCTGCGGTTCGACAGCGCCGACGCAAGCGGCCTGCCGATCAACGCACCGACCAGATAGCCGGCGAAGTTTGCCGCGCCGAGCGTCACCGCTTGCGACGAGGTGAACCAGTGCTCCTGGATCAGCGAGGGAATCAACGGCGTGTACGCGAAGCGGGCGAGGCCGATCGCGACGAGACTGCCGCACAGTCCGGCGAGCGTTGCAAAGAGCGCGCGGGCGTCGAGTGAGACTGGACTGGCGGACGTTATCGGTGCAGCGGACATGACGGTTCCTTTACCGGTGCGCGCGGTGGCCGCGTCACTGCCGGATGTCGGTGGTGAATCGAGGTGAAGGGGCGCGCCTTGTCAGGCGCCTGGCTCAGACGTTCGTGTCTTTCGCCGGTAGGGCGGGCAAACCGAGCAGCAGCAAAGCCGGCGCAATCGCGCCAATCAGCAGCGCCGGTTGCGGATCGACCCGCGCGAGAACGCGAACGCCGATCAACGTGGCCAGCAGATGGGTGGCTGCGTCATCGGCGGAAACAACGGCGGTGATTTCGCCGCTCTCGCTGGCCGCAACCATACAGCGGTAGAAAAACGCGCGGACTTCAGCGAATTCCGTGGCGACGATTTCGCGGAATGCTTCGTCGTCCGATGTGGTTTCAAGCGCTGAATTCACCAGCATGCAGCCGCGCTTGGTGGGATCGGCCAGCGTGCGCTCCAGGATCTCATGGAAGAACAGGGTGACGCCTTGAGCCGGTGACACGGTGCGCTCTAGCCGACTGATCCGCTCGCGCAACGTGTGTTCGAGGTAATGCTCGAGCGCACGCAAATACAGCGCGCGCTTGTCGCCGAATGCGTTGTAGAGGCTCGGCTGGGTCAGGCCGGTCGATTTGACCAGGTCGCGCGTGGAGGTGGCCACGTAGCCCTTCGTCCAGAAAGCCGCGCTGGCGGCTTCCAGCACCTCGTGTTCATCGAATTCGCGGGGTCTTGCCATGATGAATATCCTTCCTGCGTAGCTGACGACTATTCTGTATCAGTCGATATAGAAAGCGATTATATATCGACTGATACAGAATTCAAGAAGAAGATTCTGCGGTGGCTCTTCAGCGCGCCGCGGTATGGTGGACGGGCGTCCGCGGCCGCTTGCCTGTTGGGCACAAGTCCTGTTGCCCGGCGCTCATGGTGTGCTTACTTGTTGCGCGCCGCCAGATGTTTGCCGAGGGCTGCGCCGAGGTCTTCGTCGGTCATGGCCGGGAAGATGCTCATGGTGAGCAGGTCGCCCCATTCGAGCGCGAGCGCCGAGATGCCGCGCGTGTCGTCCGCCTCGACCACGGCAAAGCCGTGCAATCCGCCGATAGCGTGCCAACGTCCCAGCAGTTTGACACCGTCCGGCACCTGGCCGCCGGTCTTCATGAAACGTTCGATGACGGAATTCTCGGCGGTCGGCAGACCGTTCCATTGGACGATAAATTTCATTGCGCGTCTCCAATCCGAATTGGCGATGCCGGCTCGTGGCGCGCTGCCATCGTCGCTGATGGTGTGCGGCGCGTCGTGGATGCGGTGCGCCGCGATCACTTCTGCGCCAGCAAGCTGTCCGGATAGCGCGTGCTATTGGCGGACGGCGATAAAAAACCACGTGGCGTCCTAAGCATCATAGGCGAGCGAACGGCGGGCGGCGTCGCTACGTGCGGACATTCACCAGGCTAAATGAACCGGCGCACTTTCAGCGGCATAGAGCGATGGGAGTTCGTTCGAGGCGCGGATACATTGCGTGGCGTGGGGCGTGCCGGCTAGCGTCGCTTCGCCCAAAAAAATCGGGCGGCATGCCGGCGTGAATCGCCGGCTGCCGCCCGGGTGTGTCGTGAAATGTGCTGAGGTCTCCTCGCACAATCAGTATAGGAAATCTGTGCGCCGCTTGCCGGCCGGAGACGACCGGCCGGCCGTAGCGGGGCCCCCCGGCCCCCGCCACGTTGAGCGGTTACACGTTGGCGTAGTTGGCGCCCCAGAGCGACGGGCTGACGTTCAGGTGCAGCGGCACGAAGCCCGCGCCGATCACGCCGACGTTGTTGAGTGCGGCGACGTTGACGTATTGCATCTGGTTGAGGTTCTGGTTCACCGAGACATTGACGTTGGCAATGCCGCTGAGGCCGGCGACCGAAGGCAGGCCGGGCACGCTGCTGCCGGTGCCGCCGGCCACCGCCGACATGGCGCGGCGGTCGAGCTCGCGGGTGCCGGACAGATCGCGAATCATGAGGGGTGACATGGTGCTTCTCCAAAGGTGCGCGCAGGACGCGGGTAGGCGGCGGGAAGTGAGGCGCACCGGGAAGGCGGGCGCCTCGCCGCGTCGCGTATTACACGTGGATGTTGTTGCTCGTCGAGAGGTAGGGGTTGACCGTCGAGCTGATGCCGGAGGCAAAGGCGACGTTGTTGCCGTTGGCGTTCTGCAGGTTCAGCTCGTTGTTGATGAGCTGGGTGGCATCGACCTTCTTGCTGTTGTTCGGGGCGAAGACGGGGCTGAAGTTGTAGTAGGAGGTGGAGGGGCCGAAACCGCCGCGCACGGCGCTCATGGCTTTGCTGTCGAGTTGTTCGGTGATGGACAGGTCTTTGATGGTCAGCGTGTTCATGGTGAATCTCCTGGAGGTAAGGGTGAGGCTGTCGGGGTTGGTTGCGAGCAACTTGTCTGCTCGGGATTCACTAATGCACGGGCTGTGCCAGATTTATTCAAGGCTCCTGATAAAGTTGCAGGAAGCTCGCCGCATAAGGGGTTTGCGTTGCAGTACTGTCACGGCACCGGCGCACTGCCGCGATCGGCGATAAACGACTGACGGCGCGCGCCCGACAAATCATGGATTCTGTTGGAAATCGCCCGACACGGATCGCGTCGAACGGTGCCGACGTCTCGCGGCCTTCAGACTTCGAGAATGCGAAGCCGCTGCAAGGTGTCGAGCTGGAACTGCAGACAGTGCGCGCGATAGTCGCGGCACAAACACTCGGCCGTCGCGCTGTCACCGGCGCGGATCGCTTCGACGATCGATCGATGCCGTGCCTTCGGCAGATCGGCCAACGCGCTGAGCCGCAAGGTGAGATCGCGTACGCGCCGGATCTGATCCCAGCACGCGTTGACGATCTGCGTGAGCCGCGGGTTGCCGCAGAGTTTCAGGAGTTGGGAGAAAAACGCCTCGTCGGCGCTGGCCCAGGCCGCGTAGTCGTTCTTCTCGTGCGCGCGGTCCATTGCGTTGCACATCTGGTCTAACGGCTGCAGTTCTTTTGCGCGTAGATTCATGGTCGCGACAACGCCGGCCGCGGTGGCTTCCAGGCTGCTTTGCACCTGGTGAATCGCTTCGATGTCGGGCAGCGAGACCTGGCGCACACGAATGCCGTGGCGCGGCACGATCTGCAGCAGGTTCTCCTTTTGCAAGCGGACCAGTGCTTCCCGCACTGGCGTGCGGCTCACGCCGAAGAGACTCACCAGGTCGCGTTCGAGCAACTGCATGCCGGGGCGAAATTCGTCGCTCAGGATTTTGGTGCGCAGTTGTTGATAGACCGAGTCAGTCGATTTTTCGCGCAGCGTGGTCATGTGATTCAGTCTCGCCGACGGGATGAAGGCGATTCTGCCACGCGAAAGTGGGGATGGGTTGGCGTTTGTTTTTTATGCGGCGGCGCACAACTGTGAACGACAGGAACTGCGCGCGCCTATCTGTCCCAGACTTCATCCGGCAGGGGCAAGCCCGCCAGATCTTGCGCTGTCAGCGGCCGGTCGATCTGGATTCCTTCGCTCTCGAGCATCAACATGACCTGGCGGGTATGCTGCGCGCTGTGCCAGGCCGTGCGCTCTAGCACCTCGTGCATGGGGCGCCGTCCGTAGTAAGTCGGCACGTCGTAGCTGAGCGAACGGTCGGTCTCGTCATTCCACCACGCGGTGAGGCGCGCCTTCACACTCTCGCCCCACTGGGCGATTTCCTCCGGCCCCCAGTGAGTGGGCGGCACTTCGTCGAATCCCTCGAACAGCAGTTCGATCTGTTGCGCCGCTTCGATCCCCATCTCCGCCACGCGAAACACATGAAACGTCAGTCCCGCCGGAGTCCGGTTGCGATTCCGGAACGGCTCGCGAAAAGCCGGGCCGCTAAACTGCCGCGTATATCGCGCGTTCGATTCGAGCACGAGTTCGAGGCGATTGACCAGTTCCGGCGGCGGCAACGGCGTGATGATCTTCGTTTTCAGATCCAGAAACTTGATCACGTCGTTGATGGACTGACAGAACGTAAATCTCGACCCAAGCGCGACCACCGGTACGCTGCGCGCGCCCAACGCGGTCAATTGCGCAAGGCCGTCGGGATCGTTGTGCACGTCGATGGATTCGAATTCGATGCCCTGGTTCGCCAAAAACTCCTTGGTCCGCAGACACGACGAACAGCCGGGTTGCCAGAAAACCTTGATCTTTGCGTGGGTTGACGTTTGCATCGCTCGCTCCTCGTGGACGGGGCACCTCGGTCGGGTCCGTCGCTTCATGCCATTGTTGCCGGGTGCTGCGCGGACACAAAGCAGTGCTTGGCCATGCCGCCATCGCGAACCACGATGACGAGGCACGGCCGCCGGCCGTTTCGGTACACTGGCTGAAGTCGCTGCCGTTTACGTGGATCATGCCGAGTGCCGTACGCCGTACCGCGCTTGGCCGGCATCGGCGGAACATTCCAATTATTCGCGGGGCACCATGCCGACACTCGATCCGCTTTCGCTCAGACTGTTTGTCAGCGTCGCCGAGGCCGGCACCATCGCGGCGGCGGCCGAGCGCGAACATATCGCGGCAGCGGCCGTCAGCAAGCGCATCAGCGAGATCGAAGCGACCTTGGGTGTCGCGCTTCTGCGGCGCACCAACAAGGGCGTGGCGCCCACCGCCGCGGGCGAACGGCTGGTCGTGCTCGCGCATCGCGCGCTGCATGAACTCGACGACATTGCCGTGCAGATGCGCGACTACGCGAGCGGCGTGAGCGGACTGATCCGGCTGGCAGCCAATGTGTCGTCCGTCGTGCAGTTTCTGCCGCGCGAGATCCAGGCGTTTGCCGCGCAACATCCGCGAATCCAGATCCAGCTCGAAGAAAAAGCCAGCACCGGCGTAGTCAAGGCCGTCGCGGACAACGCCGTGGATATCGGCATCTTCACTTCGGTGCCGCACGGCTACGACGTGCAAACGTTCCCTTATCACCGCGATTGCCTGACACTCGTGGTGCCGAGCGGCCATACGCTCGCGCAAAAGCAGGCCGTCGCCTTCGCCGACACACTCGACTTCGAATACGTGGGGCTGCCGCCCGATACGGCGATCAGCCAGCAACTTACGCGTGCGGCGCATGCACACGCACGGCCGGTCAATCTGCGCATTCAGGTGACGAGCTATGACGCACAATGTCTGATGATTGCCGCGGGGCTCGGACTCGGCGTTATGCCTTACGCCGTCGCTCAGCAGCAGGCAGCGAACCTCGGCCTCGCCACGGTTGCGCTCACCGACGCATGGGCCGAGCGCGAACTGCTATTGGCGGTGCGATCGCTGGAGGCACTGCCGGTCGCGTGCCGCTTGCTGGTCGCGCACTTGCGCGGCGTGTGAGCGAACGTCACGTCCGGCGCGTATATTGCATTAAGCGTTTCCCTTCATGTCATGGTGCGGCGCGCGATGCTAGCATCAAAGCGAAGGCGCGTTGCGTGCGAAGCCGGACCGGACGAGTCTGGCCGAGGCCGGCCCCGCAGACACGCTTGCTGCGATACCGGATTGCCGCGTCCGTTCAGGCGCCGCGAGGAGAACCGTTGTGCCAGAACGCAAATCGGCCGCGCCAGAGCATGCGATCAAACCCGCAGCCAAAAAACGCGCGGTAGCGGGCGGCAAGCCAAACGCCGGCACCGGCCGCGCCGTGAAAACCACTGCTTCGAAAACACCGGAGCAATCTCAGTGTGCTGTTTCGTACGAGAGCCAATCCGTTGCGCAAACCGAACCGCGCAACGGCAACTCGTCTCAACAGGCGTACGAGCGCCTCCGGCACAAAATCATAGAAAGCGAACTGACGCCTGGCTCCTATCTGCTCGAACAGGAACTCGCACTGATGCTCGGCGTGAGTCGCACTCCGATCCGCGAAGCTGCGATTCGCCTGCAGGGCGAGGGTCTCGTCGAAATCGTGCCGCGTCATGGCATCCGTATCGTTCCCACGTCAGTCTCCGATATCAGCCACATCTACCAGGTTCTGACCAGTCTCGAATCCACCGCGGCGGCGTTGGTCGCGGCGCGCAGCGGCGTCGATCTGAGTCCGCTTGAAAACGCCTGCCGGAAAATGACCGAGGCGCTGGCCGAGCAGGACATGCAGGCATGGGCGCTTGCCGACGAGGCCTTCCATGAAGCGCTCGTTCAACTCGGCGGCAACGCGCGGCTAGCGCAGGTGGTCATGAATTGCCGTGACCAGGTGCATCGTGTGCGACGCTTCACGCAGCGGTTGCGGCCGCATCCGCAGCCAAAAAAATCGATTGATGAGCATTACGAAATCATCGAAGCGATTCGTCGCGGCGATGCAGCGCGCGCGAGCCGCCTATATCGCGCGCACCGCGAGCGCGGCTGGCGCGAGCAGACTGCCGTGCTGCAGCAGCACGGCATCCATCAGGCGTAAAAGCTGATCAATACGAGTCGGCATGACGGGTAAACCCAGTCGTTGTGAGCCGTTATCGTTCTGTACTTTTGAAGATTTAATGCATACATTAACTTACACAGTGATCGGGCAAAGATCGATCTGATCAACTCGTTCGCTGACCCGTCACCGGCGTCACGGCGCGCGGCGGCATAACGAAAATGACGGACGTCAACCGTCAAATCGTGGATGGAGACACACCACATGGATGCGATACGCAAAGTCGTGCGGGGTATCTGTCTGGGCGCGACGCTGACGCTTGCGAGCGTCGGCGCTCACGCCAGTTCGCTGACGGTGACGCACTGGGGTGACGGCATGTACGGCGTGCCCTTCGCCGTCGCGCTCGACAAAGGTTTCTTCAAGGAAGAGAAAGTTGATGTCACCGGTTTCATTACATCGGAAGGCGGCGGAACGAGCATTCGCAACGCGATGGCTTCCGACATTCCGTATGGCGAGGTGGCGTTGCCGGCGGCCATTGCGGCGGTGAAGCAGGGAGTCGATCTGACGATCGTACACGGGGGCGTGCAGAGTCTCGGCGATCTCGTCTGGGTCGAATTGAAGCAGGGCTCGATCACCGGCATCAAACAGATGAAAGGCAAGACGATCGGCTATAGCAGCCCCAAATCGACGACCGACATGATCTCCACGATCGCGCTCGACCGCGTCGGCCTGCTCGGCCAGGTGCAGCGCAAACCGGTGGGAAGTTCGAGCGGAATGCTGACGTCGCTACAGCAGGGTGCGATCGATGTCGGCTACATGACCGAGCCGTCATATAGCGCAAAGAAAGACGGATTGAGAATTGCGTTTCGCTCGAACGACGTGGTGCCGAATGAAACGCAGACCGTCGGCATTGTCCGCACCGATTATCTGAAGGCGCATCCCGACGTGATCCGCGGCATTATCGCAGCGCGCCGCAAGGCCGTCGTCTACATGGCGGCGCATCGCGCCGAGGCCGCACAGATCCTCGCCAAGGAGTACAAGATGGACCCGGCGGTCGCCGCGTCGGCGATCAACAACGTGCTCGACGCCGATCCGAAATACTGGAGCGAAGGCAGCTTCGACTACAAGGGCATGGACGAGGTACTGAAGGGCCTCGTGTTGGTCAAGGCCATTCCGGAAGGTCCATTCGACTGGCCGAAGATCGTCGATGAATCGATGCTGCCGGCCGATCTGCGCAGCAGGAAGTGAGGCCTTCGATGAGCGCGCTATCCCGCCATAAAGCCAATATCTCGGTGGTCGCTCCGAGTACGCTGTCGCCCGACGGAAAGCGCATTCAGGCTACGCTCACGGACGTCACCCGAATCTATCAGGGCAGCCAGGGCAAGCCGCCGTTTCATGCGCTTGGACCCGTGAGCCTCGAATTGCGGGTCGGCGAGTTCTTCTCGGTGGTCGGTCCGTCCGGCTGCGGCAAGTCCACGCTGCTCGACGTGCTGGCCGGTCTGAACCCGGCGAGCGGCGGCACGGTGACGTTCGAAGGCAAGCCGGTCGGTGCGGAAGTGCCGGACGGCGTGGCCGTCGTGTTTCAGGAAGACGCGAGTTTCCCGTGGCTCAATGTATTCGACAACGCGGCGTTTGCCGCGCGGCAGGCAGGCGTCGCGGAAACGGAAGTGCGTGAGCGGGTCGATCACGCACTGTCGTTCATGGGCCTGAAATCCTTTGCCCGCGCCTATCCGGCACAACTATCGGGCGGTATGCGCCAACGCGTTTGCATTGCCCGGGCAATGGTCGTGCGGCCGCGACTGATGTTACTCGACGAGCCGTTCGGCGCGCTCGACCAGCAAACGCGTCTTCTGATGGGAGACGAAACCCTGAAGCTGTGGCGCGACACCGGCGCGACCGTCCTGCTGATCACCCATTCGATCGATGAAGCCGTGTTGCTGTCCGACCGCATCGGCGTGATGTCTGCGTGTCCCGGCCGTTTTATCAGAACGATAGAAACCGGGTGGCCACGCATGCGCGACAGCACCACCGCGCTCGACGCGCGCTTCGGCGAACTGACGGCGCAAGTGTGGGGCCTGTTGCGCGAAGAAGCATTGAAAGCGCTGGGGAGCCAGCAATGAATACCGCCGCACGCTGGCGGCTCGGCCTGGTCGTGGGACTGATCGTCTTGCTGGAGATTGCGAGCCGTGCGGCGTGGATCGATCCGATCTCTTTCATTCCGCCGTCGCGAATGGTGGTGAGCGCCGTTCAATTGCTGTTGTCGGGCCAGTACACGACGGACATTCTGCAAACCCTCGGCAGCGCATTGCTTGCCGTCGCGCTGGCGGTGGTGGCCGGCTTCATCGGCGGCGTGCTGCTGTTCCGGTTGCCGCGCGTCAGGCGCGTGCTCGATCCGCTGTTGCTCTCGTATTACGCGGTGCCTGTGTTCGTGCTCTATCCGATCCTGATCGTCGTACTCGGTTTGAATCGCTGGCCGCTGGTGGGCATCGGCTTTCTGTTCGCGGTCGTCGCGATGGCGGTGAATACGCTCAACGGTCTGGAACGCGTACCGCGCGTGCTGCTGCGCACGGCTCGCGTGTGCCGTCTGAATACCTTCGACGAAATCCGCTTGATCACGCTGCCGTCGAGCCTGCCGTTCGTTTTCACCGGCATCAAGCTCACGGTCGTCTATGCGTTCATTGCGGTGGTGGCGGGCGAATTCGTGCTGTCGGGCTCGGGCTTCGGTTATCAGATCGCCTTTGCCTACAACAACTTCGACAATCCGACCATGTACGGCCTGATGGTGCTGATGCTGCTGTTCGTCAGCTCGCTCAACGCGTTGCTGCGCACGGCCGAAGCGCGGTTATACCGGCGTATCCGCAGGGAGGCCGTATGAGCACGATCGTCGTTGCACATACCGTCAGGCCGCGGCATACGCGACGCTGGCTGGACGGCGTCGTTCTGATCGTCGTGCTGGCCGTGCTGTGGCAGGTACTCAGCGAAATGCTCGGTCCGGACGCGATTACGACTCCGTTGCGCACGCTCGAACGTGCGGTGCATATCGTCAGCGACCCGGATTTTCCGGCGAGTCTGTACGTGACCGCATTCGCGTTCGGCTCCGCGTTTCTGATCTCGGCGATCGGCGGCGTATGTCTGGGCATGCTGCTCGGCGCGCGCAAACTTGCCGGCGATGTGATGGAGCCGCTGATGATGGGCTTCTACTCGATTCCCAAAGTCACGCTATATCCGGTCGTATTGCTCGCGTTCGGTCTGGGCCTGTGGGCCAAAATCGTGTTCGGCGTGATGCACGGGATCGTGCCGATCACGATCTTCACCATGAATGCCGTGCGCAATATGCCGCCGATCTATACGCGCGCGGCGCGGACCTATCGTCTGAGTCCTTTTGCGTTCGCGCGTCATGTGCTGCTGCCCGCCTGCGTGCCGGAAGTGGTCGCCGGCTTGCGCATCGGCTTTTCGCTGACGCTGCTCGGCACGCTGATCGGCGAAATGTTCGCGTCGCAAAGCGGCATCGGGCACATGCTGATGATCGCGATGAACCGCAGCGAGACCAGCACGATCATGGCGCTCGCGCTGATGCTGTTCGTTTTCGCCACGCTCGTCAATCTGCTGTTGCTCGCGTGGCAGCGGCATCTTACCCATAGCACCTGAGCAGGAGAGTTCGATGAGCACTTCCGGGAAGCTGAAAGCGATTCTCAAGAGCGGGCGCTTTGTCGTCGCGCCCGGCGTATTCGATATGTTCTCGGCGCGTGTCGCCGACCGCCTGCCGTTCGAAGCGCTGTACATGACCGGATATGGCGTCTCCGGCTCGTATCTCGGCGTCGCGGATGCGGGCCTGGTCAGCTACGCCGATATGGTGGGACGTGCGCGGCAAATTGCCGAGGGCACCGGCAAGCCGTTGATCGCGGACGCCGACACGGGTTTCGGCGGCTTGCTCAATGTGCGGCATACGGTGCGCGGTTACGAAGCCGCGGGCGTGCAGGCGATCCAGATGGAAGACCAGGTGATGCCGAAAAAATGCGGCCACACCCAGGGCCGCCAGGTGGTGCCGCTGAACGACATGCTGAAGAAAATCGAAGTCGCGCTCGAGGCGCGCCGCAGCGACGACATGCTGATCATCGCCCGAACCGATTCGCGCACTACGCTCGGCCTCGACGAAGCGATCAGGCGCGGCAAGGCGTTCGCGCGTGCAGGGGCGGACATCGTTTTCGTCGAGTCGCCGGAAAGCGCCGAGGAATTCGAACGGATCGGCGGCGAGCTCGCCGATAGCGGCGCATGGGTGTTCGCCAATATGGTGCCGACCGGGCGCTCGCCGGTCGTGCCGATCAGCACGCTGAAGGAATGGGGCTTCCATATCGCGATCTATCCTTCGATCGGCATGGCGGCGGCTACCGCTGCGCTGGATAACGCCTATCGTCATCTGCTCGATCACGGCGACTCGCTCGAACTGCAGGTGCCGTCGTTCACGATGGACCAGTTGCATGAACTGGTCGGCTTTCCGGAGGTGTGGGAGTTCGAGAAGCGTCACGCACAGAGCAGCGAGACGGCATCATGAATGCGCCGCGCACGCTGTTCGACAAGCTGTGGAACAGCCACACGATTGCGAATCTGCCGGGCAGCGCCGATCTGTTGCAGGTGGATCGCAATCTGATGCATGAGTTGACCGGGGTCGAAGCGGTACGTGTACTCGAAGCCCGCCATTTGCCGGTCAGCAACCCCGAGTTGACGTTCGCGACGCTCGATCACGTGATCTCCACGCGACCCGGCCGCCAGGCGGGTGATGCGGACTGGAGCACGACAATGGTCGACACGCTGCGCGAGCAGATGGCGCAGCACGCCATTCCTCTGTTCGATATCGGCACCGAAGGCAGGCAGGGCATCGTCCACGTGATCGGACCGGAGCTCGGATTGTCGCTGCCGGGCACGCTGATCGTCTGCGCCGACAGCCATACCTGCACTCACGGGGCGTTGGGTGCGCTCGCGTTCGGCATCGGTTCGACCGAACTGGTACATGTGCTGGCGACACAAACCGTACGCCAGAAGAAGCCCAAAACGATGCGGATACGGTTTAAAGGCAGCGTCGCCGAGGGCGTCACGGCCAAGGACATGATCCTCTACGTGATCGGCGCGCTCGGCGCCGGCGCGGGTACCGGCTACGCAGTCGAGTTCGCTGGCGAGGCGGTCGAAGCGCTCTCGATGGAAGCACGTTTGACGCTGTGCAATCTGACGATCGAACTCGGCGCCAAGTTCGGCTTCGTCGCGCCCGACGAGACGACTTTTGTCTATCTGCGTGGACGTCCGTATGCACCGCAAGGCGCGAGCTTCGAGGCGGCGCTGGAAGACTGGCGCCGCTTGCCGACGGACGACGGCGCGCACTTCGATCGCGAAGTGGAGATCGACGCGGCGGCGATCGCGGTGCAGGTCACCTGGGGTACGAGCCCCGAACACGTGATCGCGATCGACGCCGCCGTACCGGATCCAGGCAACGAGTCCGATCCCGCGCGCCGTGAAGCATTGCAACGGGCGCTCGACTACATGGGCGTGCACGCGGGGCAGCATCTGGATGAGCTGGCGGTCGATCGCGTGTTCATCGGATCGTGCACCAATAGCCGCATCGAAGACTTGCAGGCGGCCGCGCGCATCGTGGCGGGCCACCATGTCGCCGAAGGTGTGACCGCGTGGGTGGTGCCGGGGTCGTTGAGCGTTGCGCGAGAAGCGGAGGCACAGGGTCTCGCGCAGATATTCCGCACGGCCGGCTTCGAATGGCGCGAGCCCGGCTGCTCGATGTGCGTTGGTGCGAACGGCGACGTGGTGGGGCGTGGCGAGCGCTGCGTATCGACGTCGAATCGCAACTTTGTCGGCCGCCAGGGGCCCGGCGCGCGCACGCATCTGGCGAGTCCGGCCGTGGCGGCGGCGAGCGCTTTGGCCGGTCACATTGCCGCGCCGACGTCGTCGTATGCGGGAGCCCCATCATGAAAGCGTTCACGGTGGTCAAAGGTCCGGCCGCGTCGTTACCGCGCAACAACGTCGACACGGATCTGATCATTCGCATCGAAAGAATTTCGCAACTCGTGCGAGGCCAGCTCGGCCCTTGGCTGTTCGAGACGTTGCGTTATCGCGAAGGCGGTCCGGAGCAGGGAGAACGCGAAGATTTCGTGCTCAACCAGCCAGCGTTCCGGCACGCCTGCATTCTGCTCGGCGGCGTGAACTTCGGCTGTGGCAGCTCGCGCGAAATGGCGGTGTGGGCGCTCGAAGAGTTCGGCATTCGTTGCGTGATCGCACCTTCATTCGGCGACATTTTCTTCGCCAATTGCCTGCAAAACGGGCTGCTGCCGATCTGTCTCGACGCCGCGTCGATCGCGACACTCGCTGCGGTGGCCGCTGACGGCACGCCGCTCGAAGTCGATCTGCGCGCCCTGCAAATCCGCGCGGACGGACTTGAACCGATGCCGTTCGAGTTCGACGCCGCGCGCCGGGCGGTTCTGCTCGAAGGACTCGACGAGGTCGATCAGACGTTGCGTCTGGCCGACGATATCGACGCGTTTCGCCGCACGGACCGCGCCAAACGCGCGTGGGCTTACATGCCGCGATAGGCCGCCGCCCGCGTCGAACGCGAATGGGTCGCCTTCGACGCGGGCGTGAACATCGCCCGATCTGACTTGACAGGGAGAAGCACTGTGAGCCGTTCTGCACGTTTCAGGGAGTTGTTGAAGTCGCCGCCTTTTGTTTGCCTCGGCGCGCACGATGCCGTGACCGCGATGCTCGCCGAACAGGCGGGCGCCAAAGCGATTTACGTGAGCGGGTTTGCAGCATCGGCAATCGTGGCCGGGCAGCCGGATGTCGGTCTGTTGACGCAGACGGAGATGTTCGAGCATATCCGCCGTATTTGCCGGGTTACATCGCTGCCGGTATTCGCCGATGCCGACACCGGTTACGGCGGCATCCTCGACGTGCAGCGGACGATCCGTTTGTGGGAAGAAGCAGGCGCTTCGGTGCTGCATCTGGAAGATCAGGCGGTGCCGAAGAAGTGCGGCCACTTTGCCGGCAAGCAGGTGATTCCGAAAGAGGAGATGCAGGCAAAATTGCGGGCCATGCTGGCCGCGCGAACCGATCCCGACTTCTTCGTGGTCGCGCGAACCGACGCGATTGCCGTGACGGGTCTGAACGATGCGATCGAGCGGCTCGCGGCCTACGCCGAAGCCGGCGTCGACGGTCTGTATGCGGACGCGCCGGAAAGTATCGAGCAGATGCAGGAAATGGTGCGCAGATTGAAGCCGCTCGGCAAGCCGATTCTGTTCAACATGGCACGCTCGGGCAAGAGTCCGTATCTGACGCTCGACCAGGTGTACAAGCTCGGCTTCGACTATGCGCTGTGCCCCATCGAACCGATGTTTGCGATGCACAAAGCGGTCAAGGAGATGATGGAAATCTTCATGCGCGAAGGCTCGACCGATTCAGTCGCGGACCGGATGACTTCCTTCGAGGATTTCAACCGCTTTGTCGGTCTCGACGAAGCGGTGGCCGAAGAGGCGTCGTTCAATGTTGTGGCCTCAACGCCTCGGAGTAAGGCCGACGCTGCCTGAAATGGGTTGAACTATCGGCAAGCGCGCTTCTGTCAGACCATTCACCACATCAACTGGACAGGCCCCCTCCACGGTGACGTGAAGGGGGCCTGTTTCCAATTGCGGACATCTCGCGCGTCCTACAGGTAGGTTCCGCTAATCCGTCCTTCGAAGATGGCGGTATTGATCGCAAAGTCGTCGACGTGCGCTTGCGAGCCGCCGTCGACAGTGACGACGACGGAACGGCCGCCGCGCAGAGTTTTCATCTGCGCGGCGGTGAGCGTCATTTCGTCATGTGTGTGATCCGCGGAGCGCGGCAGGTCTTTGACGACGAGTGAGGATTTCATGGTGTTACTCCTGAAGGTGGATGAGCGAGCACGGTGCGGTGCTCAGCCATTCTTCTGCAAGGGGTATGCCAAATTGCACGCGATGAGCGAGGAAATCATATGCGAGGCGGCAACGCAAGGCCAGCAAGGCAGAGACGCCATGCGTTCGCCGAACATGAAGCCCGGACAACGTGACATGCAACGGAAGTGTTCGGCGAGGCCCGACCAACCGCGTGCGGGTTGTCGGCTTGCGCCGCTCCACGGTTCGCGAAAGCAAACGGCACGCGTGGATAACGCGTGCCGCTGTTGTGAATATGCGGCGCGGGAACCGTGCGCGCTACGGTTTGCGCTGCATGGCCGCCCGTGCAATCGTCTGGTGCGCAGTGGGGAACCCGGGAGGGTATTCGACGACGCGTGCCGAAGCCGGCACCAGCGGCACGGCCCCATTCAGCCGCGCGCCGATACGAGCACCGCCGACGATAGCCGTCATTGCCTGCCGGTCGAGTTCGACGCTGTCGGTGAGATCCCTGATGATGAGCTTTGCCATAGTGACTCCAGGAAAGAAAGCGAGCGGCATGCCGGCGTGAATCGCCGGCTGCCGCCCGGGTGTGTCGTGAAATGTGCTGAGGTCTCCTCGCACAATCAGTATAGGAAATCTGTGCGCCGCTTGCCGGCCGGAGACGACCGGCCGGCCGTAGCGGGGCCCCCCGGCCCCCGCCACGTTGAGCGGTTACACGTTGGCGTAGTTGGCGCCCCAGAGCGACGGGCTGACGTTCAGGTGCAGCGGCACGAAGCCCGCGCCGATCACGCCGACGTTGTTGAGTGCGGCGACGTTGACGTATTGCATCTGGTTGAGGTTCTGGTTCACCGAGACATTGACGTTGGCAATGCCGCTGAGGCCGGCGACCGAAGGCAGGCCGGGCACGCTGCTGCCGGTGCCGCCGGCCACCGCCGACATGGCGCGGCGGTCGAGCTCGCGGGTGCCGGACAGATCGCGAATCATGAGGGGTGACATGGTGCTTCTCCAAAGGTGCGCGCAGGACGCGGGTAGGCGGCGGGAAGTGAGGCGCACCGGGAAGGCGGGCGCCTCGCCGCGTCGCGTATTACACGTGGATGTTGTTGCTCGTCGAGAGGTAGGGGTTGACCGTCGAGCTGATGCCGGAGGCAAAGGCGACGTTGTTGCCGTTGGCGTTCTGCAGGTTCAGCTCGTTGTTGATGAGCTGGGTGGCATCGACCTTCTTGCTGTTGTTCGGGGCGAAGACGGGGCTGAAGTTGTAGTAGGAGGTGGAGGGGCCGAAACCGCCGCGCACGGCGCTCATGGCTTTGCTGTCGAGTTGTTCGGTGATGGACAGGTCTTTGATGGTCAGCGTGTTCATGGTGAATCTCCTGGAGGTAAGGGTGAGGCTGTCGGGGTTGGTTGCGAGCAACTTGTCTGCTCGGGATTCACTAATGCACGGGCTGTGCCAGATTTATTCAAGGCTCCTGATAAAGTTTCAGGAAGCTCGCCGCATAAGGATTTCGAGGCATGGGACCGGCTTGGTGAAGACGTGATGCCGTGCGGGCGAGATGACCGGTTGACGGCTTGCACCCGACAGGCCACGGCACGCTGTTGGATATCTCACGACACCGGCTCACTGCGCGACCAGCGGGCCAATCCTGGTTTGCGAAAGCACGGACCTGGAGCTAGTATCGAAGCGGCACATGTAACTGATTACGACAGGTTCTCTATCGGCCGAAGAGGCTTGGGTCGCGTGCGATCCGGTCCAACGGCAGCGGCGGTGCTTCGCACAAATGGCTAGCCTTGCGCGTGTGATTCACGACTTTCAGAACGGCGAGCTGTCCCGTGACGAGTTCGTGGCTCAACTCGACAGCACGTTGACCACCGAAGGACTCGGCCCCACGCAGCTGCTGGACATGCTTGGCGCAGCACATCGCAAAGCGCCGCTACCCGACGATCTTTATGTGGAAGTGCGGCGGCGCATCGAGCAGTTGCGCGTCTCGAACGTGGCGGCGGGCGGCGAGGAAACCGGCATCCAGACCACGGTCGACATTCCGTCGCTGCGCCCAGCGAGCGTCGGCAGTGCAGGCAGTGCACCCAATGCGGCTGGCACCGGCGGCGCGGCGGCACACGACCAGATCAAAGGCACCGGCGATACGTTGAACAACCGTTTCGTGCTCGAAGAATGCCTTGGCGTCGGCGGCATGGGCACGGTGTACAAGGCGCTCGATCTGCGCAAGCTCGAAGCTTCGGATCGCAAGCCATACCTCGCGATCAAGGTGCTCAACGTCCAGTTCCGCGGCAACCCGAATTCGCTCGTCGCGTTACAGCGCGAGGCACGCAAGGCGCAGGTGCTCGCGCATCGCAACATCATCACGGTGTACGACTTCGACCGCGACGGGCCGATCGTTTATCTGACCATGGAGTATCTGTCCGGCAAACCGCTCAGCCAGTTGCTGCGCACGCCGGGCTATCAGGGCATGCCGGTGCGCGCGGCACTGCCGATCGTGCGCGGCATGAGCAGCGCGCTCGCTTATGCTCACGAACGCGGCTTCGTGCATTGCGACTTCAAGCCCGCCAACGTGTTTCTCACAACGAATGCCGAAGTGAAGGTGATCGATTTCGGCATCGCCCGCGTGTTTCAGCGTCCGGAAGAGGAGAGCGACGCGACCGTCTTCGATCCCGGCAGCCTCGGCGCGTTGACGCCCGCCTACGCCAGCCCGGAAATGATCGAGCACCGCGAACCGGACCCGCGCGACGATATCTACGCACTCGGCTGCATCACGTATGAACTGCTGACGGGGCATCATCCGTTCGACCGGTTGTCGGCCACGCAGGCCCGCAATGCTGATTTCAAGCCGCAGCGGCCCGCCAATCTCGACGCGAAACAATGGCGCGCGCTGCGTGCCGCGTTGTCGTTCGATCGCAATACGCGCATGCCGAGTGTGGAGCGCTTCATCGCCGAGTTCGATAACGAAGCCCGCGCGGAGAAATCCGGCACGCTGGCGAAGGTGGGGCTCGCGAGCTTCGCGGTGGTGTGCGCCGCGGCGGTCGGTGTATTCGCGTTCCGCTCGGCGCCGAACCGGCAGACCGAGCCGCAGACGGAGGCGGGCGCTTCGCAGAGTCCGGCGGAGCAGGCGGCTTCTTCGTCTTCGTCTTTGTCGTCTTCGGGTGAGGCGGTGTCGGCGCCGGTTGCGGCGCCTCCGGCAGGTCCTGTCGCGGTGGCGCCCGCTACGACTCCTGCGCCACCGCCCGCGCCCAAGCCCGCGCTGACTCTAGCCACCGTCACGTCCGCGCTAATGCAGGCGCCCTGTTCCGCACTGTCCGCTTCGGTGCAGGATCACTCGCTGACGGTGCGCGGTTACGTCTCGCAGCGTTACGGCGCGGCGCGTCTGAAGGACACGCTGGCGGCGCTGCCGGGCGTCGATACGGTGACACTTGCAGTCGAGCCGCTCGCCGACGACAAGTGCGACACCGTCAAGGCGCTCGCGCCCTACTGGATTGACAACATGCAGACCGGCCACGCTGCGGCCTTGCACGTGAGGCCGCCCAGCGGTCAATTGAGCGACGGCGATCCGCTGGTCGTCGACGTCGCCACGCCGGGCTATGACTCGTATGTGAACCTGGACTACTACCAGCTCGACGGCAGCGTCGTGCACATGGTGCCGAGCCCGCGCGCCAAGGACAATCAGGCGCCGCCGCATTACACCGCCACCATCGGCAGCGCCGGCGACTGGATCATCTCAAAGCCGTTCGGATCGGAGATGGTCGTGCTGCTGATTACGCCTGCGCCGCTATTCGACAAGCCGCGGCCCGAAAGCGAATCGCGCGCCGAATATCTGCGCGCGCTGGACACGCGGCTCACACAGATCGGCAGCAAATATGGCCGCGATCATATCGTCGCCGATTTCGCGCCGATTACGACAAAGCCACGCTCGCCTTGAGCATGGAGCGTGGAGAGCGTCGGCGTGGTTTGCCGGTCTGCCGTGAATCGGCGGCAGATCCGACAAGCCACCCACGTCACTTGAGATCCTTGACGACCCGAAAGCCGTCTTGCGACTGGCGCACGCCCGAGCTGTACTTGAAGCGTGTCGCGCTGAGCATATAGCCGCCGCCTTCTCGCCACGAACCGCCGCGAATCACGCGCATGTCGCAGCCTGGGTTGTCCCACGCGTGGCCATCGGCGGGGGCGCCCTGGTAGGAGTTGTGCCAACAGTCGGCGGTCCATTCCCAGACGCTGCCATTCATGTCGTACAGGCCGAGCGGATTTGGTGCGAACGAGCCGGCCGCCTCAGGTCCTTCCTTGTGCCACGGGTCGCCGCAGTCCTTGCAATTGGCGTTGCCCTTGCGCATCTGGTCGCCCCACCAGTAGGCGGTCGTGGTGCCGCCGCGATCCGCGTATTCCCATTCCGCTTCGGTGGGCAGGCGGTACGGTTTGCCGGTGGTCCTGCTCAACCATTTCACGTATTGCTGCGCGTCGTCCCAACTGAGGTCGCGCGCCGGCGCGGCTTTGCTAGTGTTGCTTTCGGGTGTGAGCTTCTGGCAGGCATTGGCGGCGACGCACGAGTTCCACTGATCGACCGTCACTTCGTACTTGCCGATCGCGAACGGCGCGCCGATGGTCACGTGATGAACGGGCTTTTCGGAAGGATCGTCGGTACTGCTGCCCATCGAGAAAGAACCGGCGGGCACGGCGATCATGATCGGACAGGTGGCGCAATCACGGCTTTCACCGGCAACCGGCGCATGCGTGACGGGCTTTTGCGCGACTGTCGCCGCAGGTGGCGTGGCCAGCGCGGGAGCGCTTGCGGTGGGTTTGGGCGGCGGCACACTGGGAGGCGGCGCTGGCCGCGCGGCTTGCGGAGCCGGTGCAACTGACGGCGCAGCAGGCGTGGCCGCGGACGGTGCATTCGACGTCGCTGCTGCGCGTAAGCGGTCGATGCGCGCATGAGCGAGCGTGGCGAAGCGGCCGTTCGGATAGGCCTTCAGATACGCCTCATAGTCGGCCGGGTAATTGCTGTCCTTGATCGAATTCCAGAACGTGATTTCGTATTGTTCGCTGCTGTCTTTCGGCAAAATACCTCTGCTATGCAGCGTGACCACGGGATCGTCACGAATGGCGGACGTCGCATCGGCCGTCAGCAAGGTCTGCGGAAGCGATGAAGCAAGCCAGGGCGTTTGCTCACCACCAGTCACGTCGCGCACCTGCGCCGCGACGCGTTGCAACAGATCCGCCAAGGCTTGCGACGGAGCGCTGTCGAGCGCGTGCAGCCATGCATTCGTGTAGACGCCATGACGCGCGCCGTCCGCTGCAAAACCGCCGGGTGCGGTTGCGTATGCAACCACCGTATTGCCTGGAAGCGCAGACGTATTGCCGGTCACGTCCGCCGAGAACGGATTGTTCAGACACGTATCGAGAATCACGAGATTGAGTTGACCGTCACGCGGCGCGCGCATTGCCTGCAATACGGCGTTCAGATCGACGCCATTGCTTACCGCCGCAGCTGGCGAGCGAGCGTCGAGTCCTGCGGGGATGAGCAATGTTTGCGGGCCGATCCGCATGCCGTGTCCCGCGAAATAAAAGAGGCCGACACCGCCGCGCCGCAAGCGCGCATGGAATTCGCCGATGACTTGCCGCATCTGCTGCGGCGTCGCATTCGTGCGCATGATGACCTCGAAGCCGAGCGTTTGCAGCCTGTCACGCATGGCTTCGGCATCGCGCGGGGCGTTCTCGCGCAGTGCATCCACTTGCAAGTCATTGCGGTCCCTGCGATCCGCACCATACGCGCCATTACCGATCACCAGCGCGATACGTGGAGAAGGCAGCTTGCCCCGCTGTGGCGCGAACGGGGTGAGCGGCACAGCGTCCATCTTCTCCGCGCTCGCGCCTCGCTCGGCACTGTCACGTTGCGGCGCCGCATCCGCACTGCCCCAATGCGCCTGAATCGCCCCGGCCATGCACACCAGCATGAATATTCGCCACATCTTCACATCCTGTTTGTTCCGGACAGAACATAGGCAATCGAGCACCGCGCCACTCGCAGCAGTTGCTGGAGTCAATCGCGCGAAGCATCGACGCCGCTATCGACCATCCATCTGCAACCTCTTAATAACGATAGCACGCGCTTTGCGCGTCACAACTGTCGGCGTGCCCCGAATGCGTCATACGGTTAACGAGCGTGGCGTATCTTTTTGGCAAGTTACGACCTAAGCTAATTCACAAAGTGAGGCGGCGCGTCGTTTTAACTAGGGCGGCCGTCCAACCGCGCGAGCGCCCGCGATATCCAGCCGGAACGCCCGGCCTGCCTCGTGCAGCCGGGGTGGCCATGACCATTCTTCGGGAGAGTGCGCTATGCGAAGAAGAACCGTTACCCCCGTTGTTCTCGATGTGCGTCATGAATCGAATGCGCATCGCGAGGCACGGCGCAAGGCGTTGCGCGCGACGCTCTTCCTCGTGTTCGGCAACATGTTGCCGAGCGCCTTCGCGCTCGCCGATCAAACGGCTTCGCCGCCGGGTGCCGAGGAGTACATCATCTGGCCGCCGGACGGCGCCGTGATTCACGGTGGCAAGCTGTGGGTGCGCATGGGGCTACGGAACATGGGCGTGTGCCCGAAGGGTGTCGTGTTCCCGAACTCCGGCCATCACCATCTGTTGATCGACACCGACCTGCCGGCGCTCGATCAGGAAATCCCGTCAGATCGCAATCACCTGCACTTCGGCGCGGGCGAGACGGACGCGCGTATCGAATTGCCACCGGGCAAGCACACGCTGCAACTGATTCTCGGCGATCACAACCATGTGCCGCATGTGCCGCCCGTGTATTCGAAAAAGATCACCATCACCGTGCTAAAAGACTAGCGCGATCCGTTCGTTCAAAGCGGGTCCGTGAGAACGGAGAGACCTTCATGTACAAGATCATCGCGGTCGCGGCACTCGCCATGTCGGCGGCTTTGGCTTCGCCGAATGTCGCCATTGCGGGTACGACGCCGGCACCGGCCGGCGCCTATGCGTATATCGGCTATCCCAACGACGGCCAGGTCGTACCGGCCAACAAGCCGTTCAAGGTGTGGTTCGGCCTGCGGTACATGGGTGTGGCGCCCAAAGGCGTCAAGTATCCGAATACCGGCCACCATCATCTGCTGATCGACACTGATTTGCCGCCAATGGATCAGGAGATTCCGTCCGATCGCAATCATCTGCATTTCGGTGCGGGCGAAACGGAGACCATGATTCAACTCCCGCCAGGCAAGCACACGTTGCAACTGTTGATGGGCGACGACATGCATGTCCCTCACAATCCGCCGGTGTACTCGAAGAAGATCACCGTCATTGCGCGATGACGCAACGCGCGGCGTGACGCCCCAGCGTCCCGGTGTTACGCCGCAACCAACAGCTCCGCGCGAATTGTTGGCTGAGATCCACCATCTTCCGCGCGGCGTTTGACCGCTCTGCTTCAGATTCGTCCGCGCACCAACCGCGCAACCCTTTATCTACAGCGTTCCGGAAAATTTCTTAGGATCGGAAAGCAACTCTGGCACAGCCCATGCATTAGTGACAGTCGAGCAGACAAGTTGCTCGAACCCAACCGCAAACTGTGCAGTATTCCCTTCCAGGAGATTTACCATGAACACGCTGACCATCAAAGACCTGTCCATCACCGAACAACTCGACAGCAAGGCCATGAGCGCCGTGCGCGGCGGCACCGGCTTCTATCCGTCGTCGTCGTACTTCAACTTCATGCCGGTGTACGCGCCGAACAACAGCAAGACCGTCAACGCCACCCAACTGATCAACACGCAGATGGACATCCAGAACGCCAACGGCAACAACGCAGCGTTCGTCGCTGGCGTCACGACCACGATCGATCCGCACGTGAACGCAAGCAACAACATCAGCGTGCACTAAACGGCACAGGCCGCCGCGGAGGCCCTGGCGCCTCCGCGGGCTCCAGACGGCCCGCTCCTCAAAAAGATTTCACAGCCAATCGTTCTTTCCACGCGACCCCCGCGTCACCGCCCGATTCCCGCGCCGATCTTCCCGCATTGCTTCGATGGTGAAGCTGCGCAGGAGATGCTTTACTTGAAGGTTGAAGGGCGCGTTCTGCTCGTGCAATGAAGTGGGCGTCATCGGAGACACATCGTGTCAGCGTTGCTTTCATCAGTTCGTCAGCGCATGTTCCGCAAGACCTCGGCGCTGCGCTGCGTTTGGGCGGTAACTGCGTGCGTGCTTTCGCTGTCGGCCTGCATCGATGTCAGCATGCCCGACTACAAGCGCCCCGACACACCGGCCAAGGCGTCCTGGTCGGATCAGAAGGGCGCACCCGTATCCGCTGCCGCGACGATCGAACCCGACTGGTGGAAAGGCTTCCACGATCCCTATCTCGACACGCTGATCGCCAGGGCGATTGCCGGCAACTTCGATATCAAGGTACTGGCCGCGCGTATCGACGTGGCCGGCACGCAGATCGGCGAAGCCAAAGCCGGCGCCTTGCCGACCATGGATCTCGGTGCGGGCGCCGATTTCGAAAAGACCACGCACCAAACCTTCGCCAAGCAGTACAACGTCGCGACGCAGGTGAACTGGGATATCGATATCTGGGGCAAAGTCGAAAAAGGCGTGCAGGCGCAAAAGGCGGAATTCCACGCCAGCGAGGCCGACTGGCGCGCCGGCTACCTCGAACTGGTATCGAATGTTTCCAGCACCTATTTCCAGATTCTTCAATTCGACGACCAGATCGAGCAGCAGCAGAAAACGCTCGAAACGAACCGCCAGATCCTCACGATTTACGACGGCCAGCGCCGCAACGGCCTCGTGCCGCAAACGCAGGTATTGCGCCAGCAGGCGGAGATCAACCGCCTGACCAATCAGTTGCTCGATCTGCGCCGTTCGCGCGCGCTCGCTAACAACGCACTTTGCACGCTGATCGGCGTGCCGGCGGGAGAGTTCCAGATGGCCAAGGGGCATTTGCAGCAGCGCGTGCAACTGCCGCCCGTGCCGGACGGCCTGCCGGCGCAACTGCTTGCGCGGCGTCCCGACGTGGTGGCCGCCGAGTTCAGAGTGCTCGAAGCCTACGACCTGGTCGGCCAGGCCAAGCTCGCACAACTGCCGAGTATCAGCCTGACCGGGCACGGCGGCACAGCGAGTTTTGCACTGACCGACCTGCTGAAGTCGTTCACATACGGCTTCATGCCCAGCATCAACATTCCGCTGCTCGATCCCGGCGTGCGGGCGCATGTGAAAGTCACGCAAGCGCAATCTACGGTTGCCGAACAGCAATATCGCGTGGCGGTGATGGGCGCGTTCGAGGAAGTGGAAAACGCGCTGGTCAATGTGAATTCGCACAAGGAACAGCGCGTGGAGTTGCAGCAGGAGGTGTCGCGGCTGCAAATCGTGGCGGACCAGATCCAGTCGCAATTGCGGCTCGGCGTGGTGTCTCAGCTGGAGGTCTTCGAAACCGAGCGGACCTTGCTGGAGGCGCAGCAGGAACTGCTCGCCAACCATCAGCAGATTCTGTCCGACACGGTGCTGCTTTACAAAGCACTGGGCGGCGGCTGGCCGAGCGTGGATGTGCAGGCACAAGTAAAGGAACACTGAGCTAATCCGTAACGTGGCGCGCAGCAGGGGGTATTTCGGCTGTATCTGACGCACTCGTTGCCTTCATAACTGACAATCGAAAAATTGACACTCGCCATGTGTGACTTACAATCTTTAAGGAGCCCGCTCATGCACGGCTCACTCGAACCATATCTTTCCGCCGTAGTCCTTCGTCCCGTTTCCGTTGCGCACCCAGCGCAACGGGTAAACGCTTAGTGATCCAGATAAAATGGCCGCCGGCGAAGCTCCGATTGCTGAGATGCGCGCGACTGAAGGCGCTGCGTTCGACGTGGTGTTGTCGCCGGCTGCGTCCGCGCAACGTCCTGCGCTCGACGCGATCAGGATCGTCGACAACCTGTTCGCAATCGGGCGCAGCGAGGCACCATTTACCGACTATCCGGCGGAACGGATTGCGCGCCTGTCGCGCCGTCATGCGCGGATTTTCATGGAACATGGCGCGGTGTACGTGGCAGACCTCGGCAGTAAGAACGGCACGACGGTGAATGGCGTCGCGGTGCGGCAAACACCGGCACGCGTGCGCGCCGGCGATGAACTGTGCTTTGGCGACGAGCTCTGCTACCGGGTGAGCATCGAGCCGCGCGCGCGTATCGTCGCGGCCGCCGGTTCGGCCGTCGCGCCGGGACTGCTGCTGGTGCCGCAGCGGGACGATCTCGGCCTGCAACTCATCGAGGTGCAGGCGTTTCCGTTTCTCGTCAGCAAATCGGACGACGTCTTTTCGCGCTACAAGGACCGCTATCCGCATCAGGTCAATTACATTTCGCGGCGACACGCGCATATCTTTCTGAAGGGCGGCGAGCTCTACGTCGAAGATCTCGGCAGCACCAACGGCACATTCGTCGGCGGAAAGCGGCTGGACGAATCCGCGTTGCCGCTCGTAGAGGGAGACGTCGTTGCATTTGGCGGAGATCACTTCGTCTACAGGGTGACGCTGCAGAAGACCCCTGAAGTCGAGCCCACCGTGACCCAGCTATTCCTCAATCCGGCCGCCGCTGAAGCTGCCGATCCTGACAAGACCACCTTCGTCGGCGCCGCGCATTCTTTCCTCGACATCTTTTGCGTCGATCCAGGCCTGCAGCGTGAAGACGAAGTCAACGAGGCGGCGCAGCCTATTTCCGCGCATGGGAAACGCGATACGCCGACGGGTACGGAAAAGGGAGCGAACGGAACGAACGGTGCGAATGGTGCGAACGGAGCCGCCCATGCGGGAGCGGCGAAACGCAGGCCGCAACGTTGGCGTTTGCTCGCGGGTGAACTCGGCAAGGCCTTTGCGATCGGCGATCGCGCGAGCGTGCGGCGCATCGCGATTTGGGGCGGCGTCGGCTTGGTGGCGCTGATTGCGATTGCATCGACGCTATATATGCGCGGTTCGTCGGAGCGCGAGTTGAAGAACCTGCTGGCCAACGGCGATTACAGCAGCGCGGTGACCACGGCAACGGGCTATCTGGCGAGCCATCCCGCGGACACGAAAGTCAGCGCGCTAGCGAGTGAGGCGCTGTTGAAGGCGAAACTCCCCAACTGGCTGAACGTGCTGGAAAAGGCGCAGTTCGATCAGGCCGACGCACTGCTCAACGAAATGAAGTCATTGAGCGCGAACAATGCGGATGCGGCGTCGCTGATTAGTGAATTGCAATGGGTCGGCGATCTGGAGCGCTTCGTGGCGGGACGCGGTGGCATGGATGCGCCGATTCGCATGTACACGGACGAGGGCACGATCGGCAACCTCCTGCAACGCTGGGAAGACGACGCGAAGAGTCACCAGCGCGCGCTCGACCGTATCGCTTCTTATGTACCCGTATTCGCCGACCCTTATGCGCAGGCGCTGAGCCATCTGCGCAAACTCGAAAGCGACGATTCGGTCTACCTCGCCGCGATCGATCGCCTGAACGGGACGATTCGCACCGAACTGGCGCGCGACAAACCCGACGCGCTGCCACCCGTGCTCGACGATTACGCGCAGCGCTACCCGCGTCTCGCGGGCATTGACCGGGTGCGTCAGGATTTGCGCCAATACACGGACTTGCTGAATGCCGCGCTGAGCCGGCAATTGGCACCGTTGGTCGCCATGCTGAAATCGGCGCATTTCGGCACGCCGCCTTTTCAGGCGCAGTTTCAACAAATGGCGGCCAGCCGTTTGCCTTCCCCTGACGTGATTGCGCGCCATGACGCGGTGACGGCGGCATGGCAGCACGGCGACTCACAGCAGGCGCTGGCCGGTTTGCAGGCCATGCCCGCCGGGCCGTGGTCCGATGTGCTCACCGCCGAGCTGGCGCACAAGAAAGCCCTGCTCGATCAATACGCGAACCTGCAAAAGACGCGCGCCGACAAGGATTACGACCAGCGCCTGCTGTCGTTCTACGCGAGCCTCGATCCTGCAACGGACGTGTGGTTTTTGCAGTCGATCCAGAAAGACGTAGCCGCGTTGCACGACAAGGCACTGGCGCGTGCGCAGGATCTGCTGTTGCGCGCGCAGAGCCTGTGGAAACAATATCGCGCGGGCGGATCGATCGGCGGAACGCAACGTCTCGAAGCCGGTATTTCGCCGGGATTTCGCAGCGAGGCGCGTCTGCTTTCCGATGCGCAAACGTCGGCGCAACAGGGCATGCGTATTTACACGCAACTGAAGGCCGATCATCCCGCCGACTTCGACCGTCTGCTTGCGGATATCGAAGCCGAAGCGAATTTGCAGCGCCGTTCGCTGACGGAACTGCGCATGGTGCTGGATCCGGGACTTCTGAAAGCGAAGCTGGCGTTGATCGGAGGCGAGCAGAGTGAAGCGCGACAGTCACCCTAGACCGTTGTCGGAGGCGCTGGAAGATCACAGCGTCGAGGGCATTGCGATTCTCACGGCGGAGCCCGTGCGGATTGCGCGCGCGCTGATCTGGGCGATGGTCGCGCTGGTCGTGGTGGGACTGCTGTGGTCGTTCGTGGGGCGTGCGGATGTGATCGTTAGCGCGCAAGGCACCCTGTCGCCGGAATCGGAGGTGCGCCGGATCTACGCGCCGATCGACGGCGAGCTTGCCGATCTGTATATCGCCGAGGGGCAACCCGTATCGAAGGGCGACGTGCTGGCGCGGTTGAACGCGCGCGGTGCAATCGAGGCCGCCAGCAACGCGTTGCAAGCGCAACTCAAACTGGAAGACGCCGAGCGCGACTGGAAGCAGTTCCCTGAGAAGAAAGCGCTGATGGAGCGTAAAGCGGCCGCGCTCAAGGCGCAGATGGAGGTGGAAGCACACCAGCACGAAAATCGCGTCTCCGAAGGCACGACCAAACTCGCGGAAGGGCAGAAGGCCGAACTCGACGAAGCGCGCAGCGTGCTCGACAATGCCCGGCGCACGCGTGAAGCGGCGCGCCAGGAATTGGACCGCTACTCGCGGCTGTTCGCGCAGCCGGGCGGAGGCGGTATTGCCGAATTGCAGGTGGAGCAGAAACGCACTGCGGCGATGGAAGCGGATAACGCGTACCGTGTCGCGCAATCAAAACTCGCGGAGCTGGATTTCCGCCTGAGCCATGAATACGCACAGGCGAATGCGCAACTGGAAACCAGTGGCCAGCAGACCACCGACCTGCAGCTTCAATACGATTCGGCGGTGCGCGACATTACCGACGCGGAAGACAAGTTGCGCCTGCAACTGCAAAGTGCGCGGCTGGTGTCCGAGGCGGCCGCGCGGATTCGCTTCGAGAACATCGACAAGGATAATTTTCTGCTGATCCTCGCGCCGGTCTCGGGCGTCATTACCGACGTGACCTCGACGCAGCGCGGCGACAAGATTCAGGCGAACGCGCCGCTCGGCGGCATTGCGCCGAAAGACGCACGGCCCGTGCTGAAAATAGAAATTGCCGAACACGATCGCGCTTTTTTGCACGAAGGCTTGCCCGTCAAGCTGAAGTTCAACGCCTTTCCCTATCAGCGCTATGGGCTGATCAACGGCACGCTGGCCTATATTTCCCCGGCCACCAAGCCGTCGTCGACGGACAAGCAGCCGGTCTACGAAGGCCGCGTCACGCTCGACAAGGATTACTACCAGATTGCCGACACGCGCTATCCGTTGCGCTACGGCATGACGGCAAGCGCCGAGATCGTGGTGCGCGAGCGCCGCCTGATCGACCTGGGTCTCGATCCGTTCAGGCAGGTAGCGGGTTGACCGCGCGGATCACACGTCAATTAAAGGAGCGGATGAAATGACCGCGATAGTGCGAATCGATGACGAAGTCGTGGACGTGAGCGAGTTCATTCGCCTTCTGAAACTGACCGGCCAGTTCGAAAGCCTGATCGAGCAGATCGTGCGCGACAAGCTCACGGTTCACGCGGCGAAGAAGCAGGGCATAACCGTGAGCGCCGACGAAATCCAGCAACGCGCCGATCAATTCCGCCGCGTGCGCGGCTTGCATCGCGCGACGGATATGAATCAGTACCTCGACGCGCTCAACGTCAGTCTCGACGAGTTCGAGGCTTTCATTACCGACGGACTGTATCAGGAGAAGATGCTCGACGAGATCGGCAACGAGGCCGCTATCAAGGATTACTTCGCGCTGAATTCGCCGAAATTCGACGCGATCGAGGTGAGCCATATCGTGCTCGACAGCGAGGGCAAGGCGAAGGAAATGATTTCGTATCTGCACGACGATCCCGACAGTTTTGCCGACATGGCGCGCGAGCACTCGATTGCGGATACGCGCGAGGCGGGTGGCGTGATCGGCAAGGTGCTGCGAGGCTCATTGAAGCCGGATATCGAAGCGAAGATTTTCAACGCGGCTGTGGGCGACCTGCTGGGGCCGTTTCCATCGGCGGATCGCTCGTGCTTCGAGATTTTCGCCGTCACGGCCAAATATCCCGCGACGCTGGACGCCGACGTGGCCGCCGAAGTCAGGCGGCTGTTGCGCGAAAGCTGGCTGATCGCACGTGCGCAGGAACACGTGATCGAAGCGCGCTAGTCCGTTCGCGCCCTGCATGCCGCATTGAAACAACGCCACGACACGCCGATTCGAGGTCCGCAAGCACATGGATGCACCCCAGACCGCGCCCTCCGCAGCCGAGTTTCTGACCTCGGTGGAGATCCTTTCGCCATTTTCGCGCGACGAGATCGAGCGTCTTGCCGAATATGCGCAAGCGCGCTTCTATTCCTTCGGCGAAACGGTCTGCTCCGCGGGCGAGACGGCCGACGGGCTATACGTGGTTCGCTCGGGTTCCGTGCGGATTTTCACGGAGGAGCACGGCAAGGAAACCAGCATGGGGGTGCGCAAATCCGGCGAGATCTTTGCCGATATCGCGATGCTGCGCGCCTATGTTCACGAAGCGTCGGTGCGGGCGTCGGCGAAAACCGAGTTGCTGTTCATTCCGCGTGCCGCGATCGAGCCGGTGATCGCCGGCAATCAGGCCGCGCTGGCGTTCGTCGCCAGTTATGTGGCAATCAACTCCGCGGGCGGTTTCGTCGCGCAACTGTTCGATCTGCGTGGCAAGCTGAACAAGGCGGAACTCGAAGAGTATGTGCGCAGCGTCGGTGTGAAGCGGGTCGCAGCCGGCAAGGAGATTCTCAAGCAGGATGGACGCGAGGACCGGCGGTTGTATGTGGTGCGGCAGGGCCAAGTGCGTATTGTCCGGCACGAGGAAGGTCGTGACTACACGCTCGCCACGCTCGGCGAAGGCGAGATATTCGGCGAGAAAGCTTGCCTGATGCGCCAGGAGCAGATGGCCTCGGCTGTCGCGACGACCGATACGCGGCTACTGGTGATTCCTGAGCGCACGGTCCACTTCATTCTCGAACGCAATCCGAAGTTGCGCGAAGTACTCGACGAGCGGATTCGTTACGGCGACCGCGAATTGCAGCGGCAAAAGCGGCTCGAACAGCGGCGCAAGCTGCCGCTCATGCTCGATCTGCAGACCAAACCCGAGTTTGGCGAGAAGGTGATCAAACGCTTCGCGCTGGTCGAACAGGCCGAGGAAATGGACTGCGGCGCGGCATGTCTTGCGATGATATGCCGCCACTACAGCATTCCGATGACGCTCGGCAAATTGCGCGAACTCGCCAACGTCACCACTCAGGGCGCCACGCTCGACAGTCTCGCGCGTGCGGGCGAGTCGCTTGGCTTCACAGCGCGCGGCGTGCAATGCACGTTCGATTCGTTGCGCGGCTTCGACCTGCCGTTCATCGTGCACTGGGAGGGCTACCACTATGTCGTGGTGTATGGGCTTTCAAAAGATTATGTGTGGGTCGCGGACCCGGCGGTCGGCTTCAGGAAGATGACCGTCGAAGATTTCGAGCGCGGCTGGAGCGGCACCTGTCTGCTGTTTGCCGGCGGCCCGAATCTGCTGCAAATGTCCGCCGCGCGTTCGCCGTGGATCCGCTTTGTCGGCTACCTCACGCCGTACAAGAAGATTCTCGGCCACCTGTTTCTCGCCACCTTCGTGATTCAGGTATTGGGCGTGATTCCGCCGCTGATTATCCAGAACATTCTGGACGGCGTGATCGTGCATCAGAATGTCAGCCTGCTGCATCTGCTGATTGGCGGCTTGATTATCGCCAATGTCTTTTCGCAGTTGATGTCGTCGATTCGCGCCTATCTGGCCAATTTCATGGTGCGCAATATGGACTTCGCGATGATGTCGCAGTTCTTCAGGCACACCCTGTCGCTGCCATTCTCGTTTTTCGCCAAGCGCAAGACCGGCGACATTTTCGCGCGCTTCCAGGAGAACCAGACGATCCGCGCTTTCCTGACCGAATCCACAGTCACCACGGCGCTGAACCTGCTGATGGTGTTCATCTACTTCACGATCATGTTCGTCTACAACGTGAAGATGACGCTGGTGTTGATTGCGTTCGTCATTCCGATCATGGCGCTGACCGCGATCGCCACGCCTAAGATCAAAGGCTATGCGCGCGAAGTGTTCACCGCGTCGACCGAATCGAAGTCGTTTCTGATGGAAGCGCTCGCAGGTGTCGAGACCATCAAGGGCATGGGTATCGAGCGGCCGGTGCGTTTGCGTTGGGAGAAGAAGTACGCGAAGGCGCTCGAAGTGCAATATCGCGCGCATGCGTTCAACATTCTCGTGGGACTCGGCAGTCAGTTGCTGAATGCCGCGACCACGATTGCGATTCTCTGGGTCGGCGCGAATCTCGTGCTGGCGCGCGAAATGACGATCGGCCAGTTGATCGCGTTCAACGCGTTCATGGGCAGCGTACTGGGTCCGTTGATGGGCCTGGTCGGCTTGTGGAGCATGCTGAATGATGCCGGCGTGGCAATGGAACGCCTTGGCGATGTACTCGATATCGAACCCGAGCAGAAGCCTCAGGATCTGCCTTCGCGTGTGATGCTGCCAGAACTCCAGGGCGAAATCAGTCTGAGCGGCGTTTATTTCCGCTACGGCGAAAACGACTCGTCGTACGTGCTCGAAAACATCAGCTTCGATATCAAGCCGGGTGAACTGGTGGCGATAGTCGGGCGCAGCGGTTCGGGCAAGACCACGCTCGCCAAGTTGCTGGTCGGCTTCTACACGCCAACCGAGGGCAAGATGACGATAGACGGTTACGATCTCGGCGTGGTCGATAAAGCCTATTACCGCGCGCAGATCGGCTATGTGATGCAGAGCAACCTGCTGTTTTCCGGCACGATTGCCGAGAATATCGCGAGCGGAGACGATGCGCCCGATCGGCGCCGCATCGAGGAAGTGGCGAAGATGGCCGACGCGCACGCGTTCATCAGCAAGATGCCGCTCGGCTATGAGCAGATTGTCGGTGAGCGCGGAATCGGTTTGTCGGGCGGGCAGATCCAGCGGTTGTGCATTGCGCGGGCGCTGTATCACGATCCGCGGCTGCTGGTATTCGACGAAGCGACTTCGGCACTGGACTCGCAATCGGAAAGCAATATTCTCGGCAATATGCACGACATCCTGAAAGGCCGCACGGCGGTGATCATCGCGCATAGACTCAGCACGATCATGCGTGCGGACAAGATTCTCGTGCTGTACGAAGGAGCGATTGTGGAACAGGGCCGTCACGAAGAGCTGATTCAGCGCGGCGGTATGTATTACCAGTTGGTCCAGAAACAGTTGAGTGCGTGATGATGAAGATACTCGACCAGATTGAAGAGGCCAGTCCCGCAATTTCGTATGCGGGGCTGATCGAGCGGATCGAGATTTTGCGCTCCACGTTGCGCTGGTCGTCGCGGCTGGAGCGCGCGGACATCGACAAACTACTCCGGCAAGCCACCTCGCTACGCGACGAGGTGATGCAACTGTCGCACAAGGAACGTTTCGTGCAAGCGGCAGTGGCCGCCGAGCCCCAGGAGCGTGTCGATCAATCGCGCGGCGCGCGGCGCAAAGCGCTACTCGAACGCAGCTTCATTTTCGAGGGGACTTTCGGCGACAATCCGCGTTTGCTCGAATCGCTCGAAATCGCCGAGAAAGCGGCGCCGACCGATCTACCCGTGCTGATCGACGGCGAAAGCGGCACCGGCAAGGAGCTGATGGCGAAGGTGATTCACGCCAACGGCTCGCGCGCCGACAAACCGTTTATTTCCGTGAACTGCGGCGCGATTCCCGACAATCTGCTGGAGTCGGAACTGTTCGGACATCGCAAAGGCGCGTTCACGGGGGCTTCGAGCGACCGCAAGGGGAAATTCGAAAGCGCGCATACGGGTACCATTTTTCTCGACGAGATCGGCGAATTGCCGCTCGCCGGCCAGGTGAAGCTGCTGCGCGTGCTGGAAGCGCATGAGATTCAGCGCGTCGGCTCCGATGAAACAATCGCGGTGGATACGCGCATCGTCGCGGCGACCAACCGCAATCTGCGGCAACTCAGCGAAGAGGGCAAGTTTCGCGAGGATCTGTTCTACCGGCTCAGCGTGATTCATGTCACGCTGCCGCCGCTGCGCGAGCGTCGCGATGAAATCCCATTGCTGATTGCGTGGTTCGGCGATGAAGCCGCCGGTACGTTGAAGCGCAGGCCCGTGCGAATGACGCCGCGTCTGCGGGACTTTCTGCTCAACTATGCGTATCCGGGCAATATCCGCGAACTGCGCAACGTGATGTATCGCGTGTCGTGTCTGGCCGGCGATATGGCCGATATCGATCACTTGCCGCTGGACATGCGACCGGCGGCGCCCGGAGCGGCGTCGTCGTTTAACGCCGCGACTGCCACGGGGCAGGAACCAATCAGCGTGACGAACCTGATGTCGTTGAGCGACGCCAAGCGTGCCGCCAGCGACGACGCCGAAAAAGCCTTTCTCGAGCGCGGCCTTCGCGAAGTGAGCGGCACGGTCGCGGAACTGGCTCGCCGTATCGACATGAACCGTTCGCATCTGCAGATGCTGCTGAAGAAGCATGGTCTGCATTCAAAGGATTTCCGCAACCGCAATCAGCCGGCCGCGAACAGGAACGGCGCGGACGACCATGACGACGAAGAAGGCGAGACGTAAGCCCGCAGCGCGACGAAGATGCGCTCAGGGGGCCGGGTTAAGCAGGGTTTTGTCCGATGCGTTGGGATCTTCTGCGCGCACGACCACGGCGGTGATGTTGTCGCGACCGCCGCGCGCGAGCGCCAGGTCGACGAGCTCTTCAGAGGCGTTCGCGCTCGCCGCCTTGCTCAGCACGGCGAGCATGTCTTCTTCGCTGACCTCGTTGCTCAGGCCGTCGCTGCAGAGAAGGAAGACGTCGCCGTCCACGACTTCGATGGCATCGTCGTCGAGTTCGAGCACGTCTGTCGCGCCTACAGCGCGCGTAATCATGTGCTGCGCCGGATGATGCCGTGCCTCTTCCTCGGAGATCACGCCGAGCGACTTGAGCGCTTCGACCTGACTGTGATCGCGTGTGAGCTGCCGCAAGCTGCCTTCGCGCAGCAGATACAGGCGACTGTCGCCGGCCCACACATAGCCGCAGAAGCGGTCGCAGGCGAGCAGCACGACGACCGTACTGCCGATACGCTGCACCTGGCGTCGCGCGGCTTCTTCCCGCAGTTGACGATTGGCGCTTTGCAGGCGCGCGCGCGCGTCGGCGACGAAGGCTTTCATGCTGACCGGCGAGGTGAGCCGGGCGAGTGCATCGATCACCAGACGGCTCGCCAGATCGCCGACCGCGTGCCCGCCCATGCCGTCGGCGACGGCCCAGCGTCCGAGCTCGGACTGGTCGAGGCAGGCATCTTCGTTGATTTCGCGGACGCGTCCGGCGTCGGAACGCGCGGACGACGTCCAGCGAAATTGGCTGGCACAGGTCACAACGTTTACACCGTATCGTTTCTGCTGCGTGCGTCGGGGGAGACACTGATGTTCGAGTTCGCGCCGGCGTTGCGTACGTCGATCGACTGGAACGTGTTGATCATCTGGTTAGCATAGAAGTTGTTGGTCACGTCGTACAGGTTCACGACGGGTCCAATGCTCGGCGTATTGCGTACATAAGGCTGGA
The DNA here is from genome assembly GCF_031570135.1 of Paraburkholderia sp. USG1. NCBI lineage: Bacteria > Pseudomonadati > Pseudomonadota > Betaproteobacteria > Burkholderiales > Burkholderiaceae > Paraburkholderia > Paraburkholderia sp. USG1. Next base: position 115,724 of record NZ_JAMWXW010000005.1, read on the forward strand.
TCCAGCCGTATACCCACGGTGCGCCGCCGCCACCGCGAATCGCTGTCATCGCTTTACGGTCTAGCGCGAGGTTCAGCGAGAGGTCGTTCACTGTGATAGAAGCCATGTCGTTCTCCGGTTGGCCGCGTGTAACGCGCGCGGTGACGCGCGGTTTGAATGAGTCTGGGCGAAATGGTGCAAGTGCCATGCCAATTCGCGGACGATTCACGCGGTTTGCCGTAACGCCTTGATTGCCGGGCGATTCCGCGTGCTTGCATATCCCGCGCAAGGTGAGGCGCGTAGTCATGGGTCGGCTGGCGCCCAACAAGCTCGGGATTGAACCGATACTGCGCCCAACACATCGAGGCGTTTCACCCGTCCTCATTAATCGACGCGCTTCCACCCCGCGCAGCCGTGACGAATGAGCGCCCTACGCCAACACTTTGGGCGAAATTCTGTCGGCTGGCAACGGACACTCGTCGCATCCGCAACGATCCGATTTCCCGCGAAACCCTTTAAATAAAGGCTTTCGCGCGCATGGCCCGGATGATGCAAATAACCTCGCAACAGTGTTGGAAATCGAAGCGAGGCCAGCCATGAACACGAACCCTCTTCAGACGAGCAGCGAAAGCAGCGAAGACCGCCGCGACGCCGCGTCCACCATCGACCTGCCGGTCGGCGCGCATCTCGTCACGCAACGTCGCGGTTACGAACACCACGGTATCTATGTGGGCAATGGTCGCGTGGTTCATTACGCGGGCTTTGCGAGCTCAGCGCATCGCGGCCCGGTTGAGGAAGTGGAACTGGAACAATTCGCCGCCGGCCACCCGCTGTCGATCCGTTCGACTCCGTCCGCCCGCTACGTCGGCGACGAAGCCGTACGGCGCGCGCGCTCCCGTCTCGGCGAAAACCACTATCGCCTGCTCACGAACAACTGCGAGCACTTCTGTTCGTGGTGCCTGCTCGGTGAAAGCCGCAGCGAACAAGTGCATTGCTGCCTGCGCCATCCGCGCACCGGCATGCATGCGCTGGTGTGCCTCGTGAAGGCTTTCGTGGAAAGCAGTGCGAAGGGCGCTCAGGGTTCCGTGCGGATGGCGTGAACGGGCACCCCTCATTTTCAGTGATTCAGGTATTCAAGGAGAACATCATGGCTGCCGCAGAAAAGAGCTTGCATTGGGCTGTGGACAAATGGCTCGCCCCGACCCCGTCGATGCCCGCGCGCGTCGTGCAGTTCTGCCACCGCGCATCGCAGCATCAGCGCTATGTGTGCGTGGAAGCTTTGCGGCCTGGCGGGCTGCTATCGATCTTCTTCTTCCGTCATGACGACGGCTCGTGGAATGTGTTCCCGCCGCAAGCCGAACGGCCCGCAATGAACGGCCATCGCCGCACGGTGCTTTGCTAGCCGGCTAATTCGGCGCCTGTGCGACCGCCTCCTTGATGATCCACCGATTGAACAGCAGCATCGCCGGTGTAATGGGTTTGCCCTTCAACCAAGTCAGCCAGTAACTGCCGGCATGAACCTCCACCTCGAACGGGTGCACAAGCCGGCCTGTGTTGATCTCGTGATCGAACATCAATGCGGGTGCGAGCGCGATACCCGCGCCCTGCATCGCCGCTTCCACCATCAATCGCGACGAATCGAACACCGGTCCGCGAATCGGCCGCGGCGGAATGCCAGCGGCCGCGAACCAGCTGATCCAGTCGTCGGCGCGATAGGAGCGCAGCAAGGTCTCGTTGGCGAGATCCTCCGGCTTCGACAGACGCGCGGCGATCTCCGGCGTACATAGCAGCGCGAGCGGCGCGTCGAGCAGGCGGGTTGCGAGCGAACCGGGCCACGTGCCGTCGCCGAAGCGGATCGCGAAGTCGAGACCTTCGGTCGCGAGATCGACCAGATTGTTGTTCGTGAGCAGGCGCAGTTCGACGAACGGATGCGCGTCGCGAAACGACTTCAGGCGCGGCATCAGCCAGCCCACCGCGAACGTGCCCACTACGCCGACCGTCAGCACCTCGTGAAAGTGGCCACCTTCGAATTGCTTGAGTACGGCTTCGATACGATCGAACGCATCGGTCAACACGGGACGCAGCGCGAGACCTTCATCGGTCATGGCAAGGCCGCGCGGCAGACGCTTGAAAAGTGCAGTGCCGAGCCGCTCCTCCAGGGTTCTGACCTGCTGGCTGACGGCGGCCTGGGTGACGTTCAGTTCGAGCGCCGCGCGCGTGAAACTCAGATGCCGCGCGGACGATTCGAAAGCGCGCAGCGCGTTCAACGGAAGATACGGTCGCATGGCGAAGGCATAAGGTTTTCTTTTGAGTTGACTAACTTATCATCGTTTGTCAGCGGCCGGCCGAATTCCGATAGCCTCGCTCCATCCGTTCCGGGGAGCTAGCCGGCCCGTACGATACGTGAAGCGGCCGGTGCCTGCGATGCGGGCCGCGAACCGGCGGCCGCAGTGGCCGTGGCGGGAATCAGCTTGCCATGCACCAGCAAACCCAGCGTCTTCACCACCAGAATCGCGATGATCAGATTCGCCGCGATGAACAGACCCGGCGCGGCCCATTCGACCGGACCCGTCGCGCCTCGTTCGACCATCCGAAGGACCATCGTGGGCAGTGCTGCTACGCCGAAGCTGAAGGCCCAGTAACCCGGCACGAAAGCCTGTTGGCGAATCCACGGCAGCAGACGCAGCAGCAACAGCGCCTGGTACAGGCCGTAACCTAGCAGGGCCAGGGCGAACAGGTCGGGCGTGCCGCTGCTCAGGCTCAGATAGGTCACGCCTCCCACCACCGGCGGCGCGAGTTGCACGCCCAGCAACGGGCGCAATGCGTCGGGCAGCGGTTCATGCACGGCGGCGCGGTGCAGGATCAGCGATTCGATCGCGAGCCACGACAACAGACCCACCCCGAAAAAAAGCCCGCCCAGTTGATGGAACCCGAAGGCGGCCGCAGCCGTGCCCGCCACGAAGCTCGGTGCCACGGTCGGCAGATAAATGGCAGGTGTCACCAGTTCGGGCTTGCGCCCGCCCTGCCAGAGCCGTCCATGCAAATACACGCCGAGCGCGAGTTGCGCGACCACGGCCACGCCGAACAGCGCGAGCGCCAAAGTGTGCGCGTACGGCTGGAGAAGCTGCGCGGCCAGCAGACTCGAAACGGGGCCGAGCGCCGCAAACGACGATTGCACAGGATGCTGCATTTCCGCGCGGGCTTCGGCGGCATGCGTCAGCCACTTCTGGCCGTATGCCGCCAGAATCACCAGCCACACGACGAGCGCGGCCACCGTCATCAAGGTGCCGATGGCGGCCGGCAGGTGCCAGAGCCTGATCGCTACGCGCCACAAGTTGGCGAACGCCAGCGCGCCCACTGCGATTCCGAAGAAAGCAACTGGAATCGTCCCACGATTGCTGTTCATCACCGATCCTCCGAAAATTGCGTCGCGCTCCACTGTTCCGGCTTCGCGCGATCGATGGCGTACTGTAAAAGGCGGTGGCAAAACGCGGAACGCTGGGCACGCTCAACAAATGGCGCGATCGTCTCAAGATGCTGGAAGCGGTCGGGTGGAGGATTTTTGCGGCGTTGCGTTTCGTCGCGGTTTTCCGTGTAGCCCGGATGTTCTCGCAAGGAGAAAGAGGTTGTGGACGGGCGCGCTCGCAGCAAGCGCTGCAGCCCGCCAGGTCAGCGGTCCGGCGCCGCTTTATACGGCCATGCGCTGAAGCATCGCCAGCAGTGTGTCGAACGAAAGCGGCTTGCGTGCGTATTCGATGGTCGGATTCGGCTGCACGGGGATATCCGCGGCCGCGCTGCACAGAATGATCGGAATGGCGCGCAGATCGGGGTCGGCGTTCAGCGCCGCGCACAATTGCAGCCCCGACATGACCGGCATCATGCAGTCCGACACGATGATGTCGGGCCGCGTCTTGCGTATCTGTTCGAGTGCGGCGGCCCCGTTCGACGCGACCATCACGGTGTAGCCGTGCCGTTCCAACAGTAGCCGCCATACCGTGAGAATGTCGAACTCGTCGTCCACGACCAGGATGGTTTTCATGGGCGGCTACGTATTTCGTCGCGGTGGCAGCGTGGCCGACAGGCCTGTTGCCGGGTACGCGCTGGCGGGGTTCCCCAGGTTTTCGACCACGTCGAGACCCTGAGACGAAATCACGAGCTCTCGCAAGGAAGTGTCGTGGGCGCTTTCACGCTGCTTGACCACGGAAATCATGCGCCGCAGACCCGCCTCCGTTTCGGCGTAGCGCAGCAGCAGGAGATTTTCGGTCAGCGCCGAGACCCGCACGCTTTTCGCATGGCTGGAATCGGCGTAAAGCGGCAGCTCTTCTGTCAGCAAGGTGGTGACGCAGGCTTCGCGAAGCTGGTGCAGCAGCGCATTCAGAAAGAGGCCGAAGCGCTCGGTGCGCAACGCCGAATCGCGGAATCCTTCTACGCCGTCAATGACGATGCGCGACGCGCCGATCTTCCTGACCGTGGCGAGTGCGGTGGCCGCGAGTTCGTCGACGGCGAGCTCAATGGCGGGCTGCCACTGGATCACGAGCCGGCCGTCCTCATGAGCTTCGGTAAGCCCGATCGACACAGCCTCGGCTTTGCCGATCAACCGCTGCGGTCCTTCGTAGAAGCCCAGATACACACAGCGTTCGCCACGCGCGATGCCGGCGGCGAGAAATTGCAGGCAGAGCAGCGTCTTGCCGACGCCCGACGGGCCGATCAGCGTAGTCGTGGAGCCTCGCGCAAAGCCGCCGCCGAGCAGGGCGTCGAGATGCGGCAGGCCGAACCCGAGGCGCGTTTTCAGATCCACCGGACCCGGCTGCACGGCACATTGCGCTTCGAGACGCGGGAACATCAACAGGCCGCTTTCGGCAATGCGGAAGAAATGCTTGCCCATCAGGTGATTGCGCGCGCGCATCTTGTGGACTTCGATTTCGCGCGCGCGGCGCATGCCGTCGCTGTACCGGTTCAGTTCGATCAGGCCGTCGACCAGCGTATGTTCCGGATGCGGTTCGTTACCGGAGAGCGGGGCGAGCAGCAAGGTCGTGCAATCCATAGCCGCGACCAGCGCGTTCAGCTCATGAATGAACTTCGACAGCGACAACTCGGTTTCGCTGAATTCGCGCGCGCTGCGAAAGCCGTCGATAATCATCAGGCTCGGCCGGTAGTCATAAATGCTCGACGCGATCAGCTTGAGGAAGCCGTCGAGACCGTCCTGCATCAGTTCGTGATAGCCGGACACGAACAGCATCTGCTGTGCGACCGCGTTCTCGTCGAAGAAGCTCAGTCCCTTGAGATGCCCGAGCAGCTTGTCGTGCGATTCGGCGATCAAGGTCATATACAGCACCTTCTCGCCCTGGCTTACACGATGAAAACCAATCTGGCTCGACAGAATCGTCTTGCCGGCGCCCGCCATGCCTTCCAGCAGGTAGACGCCGCCGCGGACCAGACCTCCGCCCAGGATCTCGTCGAAACCGGGGACGCCCGTTTCGACATTGGATCGGGAAGACGTCGGAGATTCGTGGATAGTCATTGTCGAAGTGTCATTCAAGGTGTGCAAAAGCGACAGCTCGTACCCGAACCGTCTGTTGCTCAAACTACATACGCCAGCAATTCGCGTTCCCGCTGCGGGACGGCAACGCTGCACATCGGCATGGATGCAGGGGGATTCTACCTGGCAGCGGCTGGCTTGGCGAACGGCAATAACCGGGCGGCGCATGCGGGAGGTGTGGCGAATGGGCGCGACGGCCCGTGCTGAGCGCCGGCATGCAGGCAAGTCTTTCATCCGTGCAAGATGACGGGAAGGAGAGCGGGAGCGCCGCGCCGTATACAATTCGGCAGCGCCAGATTCTTGCCCGCTTTTCGCCAATCCTGACCTGATCCCATCCATGCCGAATCCGACCCGGGCCTTTCTTCTCGGCCCGCTCCTGAAAGGCGTTTCACGCTCCTTCTATCTCACGCTGCGCGTGCTGCCCGCCGGGATGCGCGATCCAATCGGACTTGCCTACCTGTTGGCGCGTGCGGCCGACACGATTGCGGACACCTCGCTGATCGCGCCCCAACGGCGGCTTGCCCTGCTGCTATCGCTGCGCGAACAGGTGAACGGCGCAACAGACGACGCCGCGCTGTTCCAGCGCATGGCCGCCGAAGTGGCGGGGCAGCAGGTCCAGTCGGATGAGAAAGTCCTGCTCAAATCGCTCGGCCCCGCGCTCGACGTGCTGTCGCAACTGAGCGAATTCGACCGCGAGGCGGTGCGCGAGATCGTATCGACGCTGACCGAAGGCATGGAGTTCGACCTTCGCACTTTCCCCGACGAACGTTCCGGCCAGATCGCGGCGCTGCGCGAATACGACGAGCTCGACCGCTACACGTATCTGGTGGCGGGTTGCGTGGGCGAATTCTGGACCACGATGACTTACGCGCACATGCCGGGCACGCTGAAGGAACGGCCCGAGATCATGGCGCGGCGCGGCGTGCGTTTCGGTAAGGCGCTGCAGATGACCAACGTGTTGCGTGATTGCGGCAAGGATTTGCGGATCGGCCGCTGCTACCTTCCGCAGACCATGCTCGACCGATATGGTCTAAGCGCGCAAGACCTGCTGTTGCCGGGCAACTCCGTGCGTGCCCGGCCGTTGATGATCGAGCTTCTGCGCAAGACCGTGGATCATTTCCGCGAAGCTCTCGACTATACGCTGGCCATTCCCGCGTCTGCCGTACGGCTGCGCCTCGCGAGCCTGTGGCCGATTCTGATCGGTCTGGAGACGCTGATCCTGCTGGTGGACAACGACGCCTGGCTCGATCCGCAGAAAGTGTCCAAGGTACGGCGCAATAAGGTGTATCAGATCATCGCTTCGTCGCTGTTGCTGGTGCCTTCGAATGGACTGGTGCGTCACGCGGTCGAACAGAGAATCAGGCAGATCGAAGCGCGTTTCTGAACCTCGTGAACCGTTTGCGGTTCGATGAGGGGCCTCGCCGTATTCCGACGGATAGCCCGCCTGTCTCATAGGCAATGTGGGCGAACGTACCGAATAAAAGCAGGGTGAGCCGTAGTTTGATGGACAACTTCTCTGTCCAGTTCAGACTCACATGGCGCCCACCGGCAAACAGCATTGCGACACTTTGGACCTGATCCGCGCATTGGCGGCAGGCACGGTATGCGTGAGTCATCTGCGCAATCTCATGTTCGTCGACTACCGTTCAAGTGCCGGAATCGGGCTGGCGGGCAAGGCGTTCTATTTTGTCAGCAACTACGGCCACACTGCGGTGATCGTGTTTTTTCTGCTGAGCGGATACTTCGTGGGCGGTTCGGTGTTGCGCCAGGCCGAGGCCGGGACATGGAACTGGCAGCGCTATCTGACCGAGCGCATGTCGCGGTTGTGGATCGTGCTGATTCCCGCACTGCTGCTGACAATGTTTTGGGATCGCATGGGCATCGCGCTGGCGGGCGGACCATTCTATCTCGGCACCGAAGGGACGTTCGATCAGCAGATCAACGTCGCGTCGCATCTCGGCGCGGCGACGCTGGCCTGCAATCTCGTGTTCCTGCAGACCTTGGCGTGCGGTACTTATGGCTCCAATGGGCCGCTGTGGAGCCTTGCCAACGAGTTCTGGTATTACCTCTGGTTTCCAGCGTGTTTCGTGCTATTGCGCCAGCGTCGCGGTTTCGGCGCCTTCGCCGCTGCGGCGTTCGCACTCGCCACGATGATTGTGTTCCCGTCGCTTCTGAGCGGGTTCGGACTATGGCTGCTCGGCGTCGTCCTGGTGGTGCTGGAAAAGCGCTTTCCGGCGCGCAGCGCGCGTACGGGCTTGCCCTGGTTCACGCTCGCGAGCGGTGCAGTGTTTGTCGCGGCGCTGGTGTGCTCGCGTTTGTTCCTGTGGAGTAACGACTGGATCGTCGGCGTGCCGTGCTTCATATTCCTGCGCTGCATTCTCTGGGAAAACGTCCGGCTGCATCCGGCGCCGCTGTCGCGTATCGCGATACGGTTTTCCGGGTTCTCGTATTCACTGTATCTGACGCATTTCTCGTTCATTCTATTCGTCGCCGCGGTCGGATTCGGGCAGCGTATCCAGTTCGATGCCCGCGGCGCGCTAGTGCTGCTGGGCATGCTCGCCCTGTGCTATGTGTATGCCTATGCCGTTTATCTGCTGTTCGAGCGGAACACCAAACGCGTGCAGCGGAGCATCCAGAAGTTCCGTTTTCTGCGGACAGCGCCGGGTCCGGTCGCTCCGCGTGGCGGATCGCGCGGAAGCATTGGGTGATTTAATCTGCATCATGGAATAGCGCCCGATGGGGAAACCCCTAGGACCATGCATCCGAGGTTCGCGTTAGTCTGCTCAAAAGAGGAGGCTAACCATGAGACAAGCGTTCAATATTGCCGTCGTGCTGCTGCTCGGCTATCTGATGGCGGATAGGGCGCTGATGCGCGCGCAAGCGGGTGAGATGGGGACGATAACGTGCCATCAGGGCGCCGAACTGGTCAAATCGGACGCGCTGAAAAAAGGCTTTGGAGACACTGGCGCCAGCAGTCAGGGCGAGAATTTTCTGTCGAGCTGTCTCGTCACCGGGCGCGGCCAAGTGGGCGATCTGGTCGCTCGCGACTGACGGGGTTCGCGGGCCCAATATCTGAAACGGACCCGTCACCGGCTGTTGCCGAGGCCGTTGTGATATTCACAGAGGCGCCGCCAAACCGCACGCTGGGAAAAAGCGCCCGGACCGTGAAGGTCCAGGCGGAAGTCATCGGAAGCCCGATGACGGAGGTAAGGAATACACAACTGGCCCGCGATCGGGAATACTCGGTCGCGGGCCAGTTCTTTGAATCAGTGCGCGCATGTCATCTGCGCGCTGAGCGTCCTCGCCGTGCACAAGTCTTGGTGCCTGCGCGGGGCAGTCCGCTGAACAGCAGGTTACGGCTGGGTTACCGCTTGACTACCGCATAGCCGCCGCCTCATTGCCGCTTGGCCACTTTGCCGCTTAGTTGCCGCTTAATTGCCAAAGTAGACCGATTTCGGGCCGTTCGCGGGAACCGGGCGACCTGCTTGTGACGCGCCACTCACCACACCGCCGAAACCACTTTCCGCTGCCTGCGCGGTGCCGTTCTGAGCGGCGACGCGAGCTTCGGCGGCCTGAATGTCAGCCGGGTAGTACGGGTCGTCGCGGCCCGGTTGATAGCCTGCCTTTTCGAGTTGAATCAGTTCGGCACGCACTTGGGCGCGGGTCACCGGCTGGTTGGACTGCGCAAACGAAGCCACAGGAGCGGCGAGCACAGCAGCGATAACAACAGCTTGAATGAGCGATTTCATGATGAACTACCTCCAGTTCGGTTTTTGTCGTGCTACGAGCGTTCTCGTTCGTAGTCAGTGATTGCATTCTAGTTTTGCGACTTGGAGAGAGTAATCACCGTTTCAGGTAATGTTTGTTGCTGAATCTGAGACAAAACGACTTCAACAGACGATGCACACAGCGAGCCGTTCCCTCGCCGCTTGCATCGTCCGGACTGCGGAACGCCAGGAACGCCAGTCAGTTACCCGAAAAGATCGGACCCTGTGCGCCCGGCGCGAACTGCTGGAACACCTCGGCATGCGACGGCGCGGGAGCCGCTTGTGAACGTGGTGCCGAAGATGCGGGCTCACGCAGCGTGACCGCGCTGTCCGGCGTAATGGGCACACTGGGCTTGGCGAGCAGTTCGGTCTTGCGCATCGATCCGATCGACGTGCCGAAGTAGTAACCGATGATGCTGATCCACGCCGTACCCAGCGCGCCGACGATCACGTTGACGAGATCCTTGTTTGGCCCCGGCAGCGGCTGGAAGGCCATGAGCAGCAAAATTCCGAGGAATCCCGCGGTAACCGCCATAGCGAGCACCTTCGGCACCCAGTCCTTGTTGGAGACTCCCATTGCGCGCGCGTCGGCCCGATCGGCGGCCTGGATGCGCGCCATGTCGCTTTGGTGCGCGAGACCCGCCTGGGCGGCGGTGACGATCAATTGTTGCAACTGCAACGAGTTCGCACTCTCTGCCTGGCGGATCTTCTCGAGTGCGCCGGGATCGTTCAAGGCGGGCTCCACGAAGGTGGGATCGCTTGGCGTTCCGAGTGCATGTGAAATGATCGAAGCGGCGGCTGTCACGCCCAGGCCAACCGGACCACCCACCAGCCCGGCGAGAAGCGGGGCGGTGCTCCCAATGTTCGAGGCTACTTTTGACCAGTCCATCATGCTGCTCCCAGGAGAAGATTAGAGGCCATTCTGTCTGTCCATCCACGGCTGAAATTGGGCCATGCATGCAGGTTGCGCAGGTAACGCAAGCGATAGGCGGCAAAGCGCATGACAAACTTCAACGGGTCAGCGCTTTTGACCGCGTCCAGTGTGTCCGGGCCGAACTTGCCGTCTTCTTTCGCGCCGGACGCCTTTTGCATCCACAACACCACCAGGCCGCCGTTGTAATTGGCGTCGAATATCTGGAAGGCCACTCGCGCGTCGAGTTCGTCGAGGTGCAACGGATCCCAGTACTTCTGTTTGGCAATCTGTTTCGCAGTATCCAGAGGCAGATCTTTCATGGCGCCGGTATAACCCTGGCTGCGCGCCACGCGTGCCGTCACGCCCCACATAGTTTCACCGCCAGGGTCGTGCGGATTGAAGGAGTACCCACCTTCATTTCCGATCAGAGCCTTGAATGCATCATCGAAGTTGTCCATCGACCATCTCCTCTTCCACTGTGTGTACTACTGCGAAGGTAAAGTGCTTTCGGGCCAGGCCATTTATGTGGCGGTCCATCCAATACTGCCGACTGCTCTCAGGCGGTTTGAAACGGAAGTGCTGCGGGGGGATTTGAAACGGGTCTGACCTGTCCATCGGGTGTGGATGTGTCGGGGCGGTCGCCTTCCTGAACCGCCCTGGCGATCCGCGCCAGATGACTTTCCCGCGCCGAGACGCTCCCTGCGTCGAGTTGCTGCGCTTGCGCATATTTGCGCGAGGCGCCGAGCAGATCGCCTTTGCGATCCAGTGCCCGGCCCCATTCCGCGTATGAGGGCGCCAGATCGGGGCGCAGTGCGACCGCGCGGGAGAGCTTTTCGATCGCTTCGTCGTAGCGGCCCACGGTGACGAGCGCTTCGCCCCAATCGTGCAGGTTGTCGACGGAGTCCGGCTTCATGCTGCCCGCCTGCCTGAACGCGTCGAGTGCTTCGGAATAGCGATTCGCATGCAACAGCACGTCGCCGAGAAGACGCAGATTTTCAGCCGTCTTCGACTTCTCGCTCGCACCCGCTCGTAATGCTGCGAGCGCGTCGTCGATGCGATGCTGCTGTTCGAGCGCAATGCCGAGGCTTGCGCGCAGCACCGCCGAATGCGTGTACACGGTCAGCGCTTCTCGGGTTTGCTGTTCGGCCTCTTTGGACAGGCCCTGATTGGCAAGCAACCACGCTTTGCCGGCCAGCGCCCATTCGCCTTGCTCGGAGGCGGGCAGTGCCAGCACCTCGTCATAGATCGAGACGATCTCGCCGTAATTGCACTGCGCGAGCGAGCACCTGGTTTTCTGCACTTGCGAATAGAGATGGCTGGCGAGAATATTCGGCTCGGCGAGACGCATGGCTTTGACCGCAATGTCATGCACGAATTTTTCCAGATCGCGTCCTTCGAAAGGCACCGTGCTTTCGCGGGAATTGAAGGGGCCGCCCTCTATCTGCACATGGGCTATGTAGGAGTCCGCGCTGTCGTTCACCTTGGTGATGCCGACGTGAACGACAACATCCGTGCGCTTGATGACGCCTTTGATGAAGCGCACCGTCGTCGCATACGACATTTCCTGACCGGGGATCTGTATGTCCGGTTGCGCATCGTTATCGGTCATGGTGTCGTGAGGAATCGACTCGGCGTCCTGGCCGATCGCTCTCATCGAAGACATGATGCGTTCCGCGAGAAAGTTCGACGTATAGCCGCGCTCCACCAGCGACTGCGGCGTTTCGACGGGCGGCACCAGCAATTGCCGCGTGAGTACGCCGCGCACGACGAGGCAGAGGAAGCCGATGGTAAGCACCGCGAATACCCACGGCAAAACATACGGCCACAATTGCTTCGGACCTCGCCCGATGAAACCGGCGGTCCGCAACCCGAGCGGCACGAGTCCGGTCGCAAAGCGGCGGGTTCGAGTGCGATGCTTCGAACCGCTTTCTGCGAGAAAAGACCGGCTTCGCCAATTCACTGGCCGACGCTGACTTTGCACACTCGACATGACGCACCTCGATTTACCCGATGTTGGCAAGTACACGACTGGGTGGCGCTTATTACGCATCGACCGTGCCACTGCGCACAGTGCCTTGTGCGGCGGGGCTGTACGCTATTGCGGCGAGTGTGAGAGCGGAAATGTGTTGCGTGCGGGCCAACGAACGCTGGCTACCAGTTTGTTGGCGGGAGACAGGCGGTGGGGAATTAAACCGGCGGATTCGTCGGCTTCTGCGTAGCGCACCAGAACTGCGCGTTCAAGGTACTTCGTGTTCTTCGTTCCGTACAAAAGAAAATGCCGTTCAGCCTGTGACTGAACGGCATTCCATTTTCCCCGAAGCCGTCTTCTACACAGCCCGGATAATCCGCTTAAACCGCTGCCGGCCTCCATTTCAACAACCGCTGTTCGACCGCGGTCAACAGATAGTCCGCTGCCAGTGCGACCACAGCCAGCACGATCATCGCCGCGAATACGCCACTCGCGTTGAATGCGCCCTGCGCGGTGGAAATGAGCAGACCGATACCCTGCTTCGAACCGAGAAACTCGCCCACCACCGCACCGACCAACGCAAAACCGAAGCTCACGTGCAAGCTGGCAAGAATCCAGCTCAACGCTGAAGGGATCACCACCGAGGTGGTGACCTGACGGCGCGATGCGCCGAGAATCTGCGCATTCGCGATCATGTAACGATCGGCTTCACGCACGCCCTGGAAGGCATTGGCGAACACGACGAAGAACACCATCACCACTGCCAGCGCCACCTTCGACGCCATGCCCAGACCCAGCGCAATCACGAACACCGAGCCGAGCACCACGCGCGGAATCGAATTGGCGATCTTGATGTAGAGACTGAAAACGTCGGACAGTAGCTTGTTACGGCCAAGCACGATGCCGCAGAACACACCGGCCACCGAACCGATAATGAAACCGAGCCCAGTTTCTTCGAGCGTGACCCACACCTGGGTGAGCAGCGGGCCTTGCGAGGTGCCGTTCACAAACCAGTCGACGATCTGGTCGAAAATCGCACTCGGCATCGAGAAAAAGAACGGGTCGATCCACTTCAGGCGCGCGGACAGTTCCCACCCGCCGAGTACGACCACCAGCACGACGATACGCAACGTGATCACGAGCGCGTGACGTTGCCGGATACGCTTTTGCGCCACGCGTTCGACTTGTGCGAGCGACGCGGCGTCGATGCCCGAAGGCATCATCTGTTGAGAGGTAGTAGACATGTTTGCCGTTCCTTGATTAACCGATCTGCACTTCTTCGCGCAGGTCGTGCCAGATGTCACGCGAGATTTCGATGAAACGCGGGTCGTAGCGAACCTCCGACGTCACGCGCGGACGCGGCAGATCGATCTCGTACACTTTCTTCAACGTGGCCGGGCGCGCGGTCAGCACGAATACGCGGTCGGCGAGTGCAATCGCTTCTTCCAGATCGTGCGTGACGAATACCACCGAGCCGGCACCCCCCCACAATTGCAGAAGTTCGTCCTGCATCAACGTGCGTGTCTGCATGTCGAGCGCCGAAAACGGCTCGTCCATCAACAGGATTTCCGGCTTGTTGATGAAGGTTTGCGCGAGCGCCACGCGCTTTCTCATACCACCGGACAGTTGATGCGGATAGTGCTTGCCGAATTTGTCGAGGCCCACGCGGCGCAACCATTCGTTGGCTTCGTCATACGCGGCCGATTTCGAGCGGCCGCGATACAGCGGGCCCGCCGCCACGTTGTCGAGCACAGAGCGCCACGGGAACACGGCATCGGCCTGAAACACGAAGCCGATGCGCGGATCGATGCCGTCCACCGGCGCGCCCATCACGCGCACTTCGCCCGTGGTGGGCTTCAGCAGGCCGGTAATCATGCTGAGTGTGGTGGACTTGCCGCAACCCGTGGGGCCGACTACCGCGACGAATTCGCCGCGTGCCACGGACATGCTGAAGTCGCGCAACGCGATCGTCGCCTTGCCATCCGGAGAAATGAAACGGCACGATACGTTGCGCATCTCGATGGCTGGCGTATCGCGTGACATGGGTTGATTCATCGGCTGGTGCCTCGCTGTTCTCGTGACGTTGATTAAAGAGCGTTACTTCGCTGCGGTCTTGACCGCCGCCGACACGTAGTCGTTGCTGTAGGTCTTGGCGAGATCGATATGCTTGCCCTTCACCGAGGGATTGAACGCCGACAGCACCTTCAACACCGTGTCTGGACCGTCGGCGGGCATCTTGCCGTCCTTCGTGAACATCGGCAGCGACGCCTTCAGCGCGCCGACGTACAGGTCTTTATTGTTGCCGTAGTAGTCCTTTGGCATCTTCGCGGCGATTTCTTCCGCGCTGTGGGTCGCGATGAAGTTCAGCGTCTTCGCGAAAGCATGCGAGAGCTTCGCGGCCTCGTCTTTATGCGACTCCGCCCATGCGCGCTGCACATAGAAGCTCGAAGCCGGATAGGTGCCGCCGAGCGCGGCGCGCGTGCTTTCCAGCGTGCGCATGTCGACCAGCACTTTGGCGTCGCCGGTTTTCAGCAACTGCGAGATAGTCGGCTCGGTCGTCATGCCCGCCTCGATGCGGTTCTGCTTGATGGCCGCGATAAAGCTGTTGTCCGCGCCCACCGGCAGCAGTGTGTATTGTGTGGACGGCACGCCCGCACGTTGTGCGAGGTATTGCGTAAGGAAACTGGTCGACGAGCCGAGTCCGGTCACGCCGAGCGTCTTGCCCTTCGAGTCGGCCATGCTTTTGAAGGTATCGGCGGCCTTGGTGGAGACCATCTCCACTTCACCCGGCACCTGCCCGAACACCACTAGCGCCTGGACTTCCTTGCCCTTGCTCTGCAGGTCGATGGTGTGGTCGTAAAAGCCCACCACGCCTTGCACCGCGCCTGCGAGCAGTTCGTTCTCCGCATCGACGCCGGCCGGTTGCGAGAGGATTTCGACGTCGAGGCCCTCGTCCTTGAAGTAGCCGAGTTGCTCCGTGAGTTTGGCCGGTAGATAGATGATCTTGGTGGCGCCGCCGACCATGATCGTGAGCTTTTCCGCGTGAGCGGCGGCCGAAGCGGCGGCAAGGGTAAACGCAACACCTGACACAGCGGCAATCTGGCGCAAGGTACGCATGAAGCAGTCTCCTTAGGTTTGGTCGCCGCTGGGTGATGCATGCGGCGCTTTCTGGGTGAATGACGGCGATTATAGAAATTGGAAACCTTCTGGTAGCTTTCTGGGCCGGGGGCAAATCATGGGTGTTAACCCGAAACCTCGCCGCGACCTCGCCAAAATCTCACCCCAACGCCCGGCCCAAACTCCGCAACGTATGCCGCAAACCACAGAGGAAGCGCGCAAACCCCTTGTTTTACGGCACAATCGACGGCCTGACTTTTGCCGCTCCCGCCATGAAGCTGCTGCTTATCGAAGACAACCCCACGCTGGCGCACTGGCTCGCGAAGATGCTGGAGCAGGAGGCGTTCGCGTTCGACGCCGTGCAGGACGGCGACGCGGCCGACCAGTTGCTGCGCACCAACCACTACGACGTGATCCTGCTCGACCTGAATCTGCCCAAGCTGTCGGGCAAGAACGTGCTGCGTCGTTTGCGCCAGCGCGGCGATGCGACGCCGGTGCTGATTCTGACGGCAAGCGGTTCGATCGACGAAAAGGTGGAATTGCTCGGAGCCGGCGCGGACGATTACCTGGTCAAGCCGTTCGAAGTGCGCGAGCTGATCGCGCGGATCAAGGTGGCGATCCGGCGGCAGTCGCCCTCAAAGGCGAGCGAAGTGGTATGCGGCGATCTGGCGTTCGACATCGATACGCGGCAGTTCACACTCAAGGGCGCACCGCTGAACGTTACGCCGCGCGAGCGTTCGGTGCTCGAAACGCTGATCCTGCGGCTGGGCAAAACCGTCACGAAGCCAGCTCTGGTCGACGCGATCTTCACGCTCGCAGACGAGCCGAGCGAAGACGCTGTGGAGATCTATATTTCACGTCTGCGCAAGAAACTCGACGGCAGTTCGGCAGCTATCGTCACGCTGCGCGGGCTCGGCTATCTGCTGCGCAAGAAAGAAGATGACCAATAGCTTGCGCATGCGCCTGTTGTGGTGGCTGCTGGTGCCGCTCGCGTTATACGTGTTCGTGACCGGCAAGGCTGAATACGACAATGCGCGGCGCACGGCGGATCTGGTGCAGGACAATCAGTTGATCTCGTCGGCGCGCATGATCGCAGGCGAAGTGGAATGGGTGGACGGCTTCCTGCGCGTGGATGTGCCGCCCGCCGCGCTCGAAGTATTCGTGTCGCCTTACCGCGATCAGGTGTTCTACAGCGTGAGTGTCGACGAAGGGCGTCTGCTCGCAGGCACGCCTGATTTCCCGGCGCGTCCGGAGCAGGCACCGGATACACCGGATCATTACGACACGCATCTGCAGGGGCATTCCGTGCGCGCGGTCGGCCTCGTGCGTCTCATGTACGACAACGGCGCGACGCGCCGCGTGCGCGTGACGGTCGGTAAAACGGTGCGCTCGCGCGACGCAATGGCCCAGCAGTTGTGGCAGCCGCAACTCGTGCGGCAGATCGAGATGATCGTGCTTGCGGTCGCCTTGGTCTGCATCGGTCTGACCTTTGAATTGCGGCCGCTAATGAAGGTGAAAGAGGATGTGGCGGACCGCGATCCTATGCAACTCGAGCCGATTCGTGTCGAGCGCCTGCATACTGAATTGCGGCCGATTGTCGAAGCGATCAATCAGTGCATTTCGCGGCTTGGTGTTCAGGTGGCTGCGCAGCGCCGCTTTATCGCCGACGCAGCGCACCAGTTGCGCACGCCGCTTACGCTGCTCGGCACGCAGTTGCAGTTCGCGCGCCAGCAGGACGGTTTGAATTCCGCGCTCGATGAAGCACTGGCTGCGATGCACCGCAGTAACCGTTCTATGGTGGGGCTCACGAACAAGCTGCTATTGCTCGCGCAAGCCGAGGCCGCCGACACCACCCAACTCGCCGTGGAAACGGTGGACCTGGTGCCGCTTGCCCTGGAAGTAGTGGAAGATCTCGCGCTGCTTGCACAGGCCCGCGACATCGATCTGGGGGCCGAACTGAACGGACCCGCACCGGTTGCGGGACATCGTGGCCTGCTTCAGGCGTTGATCGCGAACCTCGCCGAGAATGCGATCCGTTATACCGGCAGCGGTGGCCACGTCACTGTAGGCGTGGATGCGGAAGGCGATACTGTCACCGTCAGTGTGCTGGACGACGGTCCCGGTATTCCTGCCGAATCTCGCAGCCGTGTATTCGAGCCGTTTTTCCGGGCGTCGACGGATACGGAAGGCACCGGGCTAGGTCTTGCTATCGTTCGTGAAATCGCGGACGCTCATCACGGTGACATCACGCTGAAACCCGGCGCGGGTGGTAAAGGCGTGCATATCAGCGTGTCGTTTCCGCGAGCTGCGGTTGAGCAGTCACGGATGGTTTGACGCTACGGTCGGGATCGAAGCTCTCGGCGAGAGTGTGCGAGACCTATCAACCCGCGTGCTATGTGTGCACGGCGACAGATGCGAACTCCTACGCATTGGTTCGCGTCCAATTGATACGGCATGCGAAACAAATCGGCAATGCCGGTCAGCAGCTCGACCACTCCTGGCCGCACATTGGAAGAAGTTTATTCACCTGGTCCAGCACTCCCGTTTTCTTCCAGGTCATGTACCGAAGATAACAAGTCTGCTGCGGCGGAAAATTGGCCGGAAGCCTGTGCCATTTCTCTTTTTTTTGCTGAACCCAGAGTATCGCGTTGAGAATCTCGCGATCGCTGCGGCGAGGCCGCCCGCGAGTGGACCGAAGATCGGGAAAGAGACTCTGGACGCGAGCCCAATCGTCGTCAGAGAGAGGGATTTGTAGCATTGGCCGCCCCGGAACACAGTGTGAGGAATGCGCAGGGTTGTCTGCCGCATTTGTGCCGATACTAGTAAATCTTTTTTGAGCGGTCAAATTGTCTTGTTGCGGCGCATCGCGGTAGATTGTTCCGTGTTTCGGCGCCGTTAATTGCTCCTTGCCTGATCCGTCGCCCGAGAAATAGTCAAAGGTATTCGCGTTCGTTCTTCACGGTCACGTGGACGTGCGATGCAACGTAACGTGCTGTGGAACGCTACGTAACGCGTCGGGATTCGCAAACGTTTGGCAAAGAAAAATGATGCTTCGCGAAAGTGGCATCGGATACGCGCAATGCGGCGCGTGACGGGCGTTTCCGGCAATTCATCCAGTTTTCCCAAACACTGGTCGAATCGCCTGGCACGGCATGTGCATACAGTGCCGGGATTAAAAGACAAATCCGTCATGCACACGTTCGACTATGCAGAACCTGAACCGCTCACGCTTACGAAACGTGACGTACGCCTCGCTCAAAGCCGCCCGGATGATGCCGGCAGCGCTTCTGTGGAACTGAGTGAATTCGAAAGCCGAATCCGGCGGGGATTGAGCGCGGGTGAATTTCATCTCGTGTTTCAGGGCGCTTATCGAGCCGCCAGCGGGACGTTGGCGCGACTGGAAGCGCAGGTTCGCTGGAAGCATCCGGATTACGGCGTGCTGCTTCCGGGTCTCTTCATGACGGCGCTCGACCATCCGCAGGCCGCCTTGGAAATGGCTTCGTTCGTCGTGGCTGGAGTATGCCGCGAGCTACACGGCTGTCTCGTTGCGAACCTACCGTTGCAGCCGGTCGCGATCGCGATGCCGGCGCACGTGGCGCTGCACGAATCGTTCGCGGACGAGATCGCGAGCGTGGCCGACTCTTACGACGTGCCGTCCCGGCTGTTTGAAATTGAAGTTTCAGACAGCGCTGAAGCGGCAAAACTGCTCTCTCTACGCACGTTGACTGCGAGTCTTCGGGATGTTGGTGTCAGCATCACGCTCGGCAACTGGGGCAATGGTGGCTCGTCGATGGCGCTGCTCGGCGGCCTCGATGTGGATACCGTCACGATCGCGCGTGAGTTGATGGCGACAGTGCCACGTGACGCGCGTGCAGGCACTGTGATGACGGCGCTCATGGATCTGCTTCACGCACTCGATGTGCGAGTCGTGGTGAGCGGTGTCGATACCAAAGAACAACTCCAGTGGCTGAGCCGATGGCCTGACGCGTTGGCACAGGGAACTCTGTTCCCGCGTCCGCAAGCCGGGTTGGCCAGCATGCTCGCGCTACGTCGCGAGCCGTGACAACGAACCGCGACGTTACGTAACGCGGATGGTCCGCTGCGATGGAGTCAGGGTCCGCAGGCAGTTCGCTACTCCGGGTTTTTCTCGCCGACCACGCTGGCAAGCACCTCTCGGCAGCATACAAGCTGACGTCCGCAAGAATGAAAATGATTGGCACGCTTGGTGCTTTAAAGGTGGCGCGCTGCGCAAATAGCACAAGACGTAGAAGCATAAACATATGTAGCAGTGGACGCCGTTTCAAACGACCGGCCTGGTCGGGGGGCATCAGGCCAGTCTTCTCAACGCAGCGCGATCTTCCGCCAAGATCGCGCTGTGTCGACATAGTGGCTGCGGTGCCCATGTGAGTTGGACACGCGTGGCATGTCGAAAAAAGATCGCCCATTTGTTGTGTTCATCAGGCCGGCATGTCTTGCGACTGGATGAGCAAAAACAGGTTTTCGCGCCGGGGTGTTGTTGTCGCGAATAACGAGGTGATGGAAACACGAGATAAGAACTGTTGAAGCCGACACAGGTTCAACAGCTCTACATAAACGTTTGGCGCGAGAGACCAGCGTGGGGGTAAAAATGGACACGGCAAACTTTAGACCGCAGATAGGGGCGATATCGGGGTTGCAGAGCCCGATTGCGCGTTTGCTCGACGTGATGCTTGTCGTGTCGGGCGCATTGGCTGCGGCGCAAGTGAGGTTTGGGGATCTTGCGCAGAATCGAATTGACAGCGCGTTCGTAACGTTTGCAGCGGCTTTTACGCTGGTTCTTTTTCCAGTGCTCGGCGTTTATGGCTCATGGCGTGGACGTGCCATGTTGCGGTTGGTGGGACAGGTGTCGTTTGCCTGGCTCATTGTTCAGGGCAGCGGGCTCGTGCTGATGTTCTCGCTGCATCGTACGGATTATGTGTCCCGTCTCTGGTTCGCGTATTGGACCGCGCTGAGTGGCGGCGCGCTGATCGTTTCGCGCGTGGCCGTGCGTATCGTGCTGGAACGCGTCCGGCATGCCGGACTCAATCTGCGCCGGGTCGCTGTGGTCGGATGTGGCGCGCATTGTCAGCAGGTGGTACGCAATATCGAAAGCGCGTCGGCCAGCGGCTTTCGCGCGGTAGTGGCATTCGATCTGCGGCCGGTTATGGGCATTGTCGGATCAGGAGTGCCGGTTTTTGACGACGTAAATAAATTTGCTGCCTACGTCAGATCCCAGGGCGTGCAGGAACTGTGGCTCGCACTGCCATTGTCGGAAGAGCAGGTCATCTCGCGTTTCGTGAGTGAGTTCCGCGACGATCTCGTGAACGTGCGCTTCGTGCCGGACATGCGCAGCGTCGCGCTTTTCGACAGCGATGTGATCGATTTGATCGGTATGCCCGCGATCAATCTGGTGGCATCGCCAGTGCCGGCACGCGCCTTGTTGAAGAAGGAGATATTCGATCGCGCATTCGCCGCACTGGCGCTTATTGCACTCGCTCCTTTGCTGATTACCATCGCGGCCGCCGTCAAGTTGTCGTCGCGCGGACCGGTGTTTTTCACGCAGAAGCGCAAGGGTGCGGACGGACGCATCTTCAGGATCTACAAGTTTCGTTCGATGCGCGCCCATGCTGTTGAATCCGGGGTCATCAGGCAGGCCACGAAAGGCGATCCGCGTATTACGCGAGTCGGAGCATTTCTTAGGCGTACGAGTCTCGACGAGCTTCCGCAGTTCTTCAATGTGCTGTGCGGCCACATGTCGGTCGTCGGCCCGCGGCCGCATGCGCTCGAACACGACGAGCTCTACCAGAAAGTGGTCAACGGATATATCCACCGTTACCGCATCAAGCCGGGCATCACTGGATGGGCGCAGATCAACGGATTCCGCGGGGAAACGGATCAGATCGAGAAGATGCAAGGGCGCGTCGAACACGATCTGTATTACCTGCGTAACTGGTCATTCGGCCTCGACATGAGGATTGTCGTCGCGACGATTGCGAAGGGCTTCGTCCATAGCAACGCGTATTGACGGACCCACAACAACAAAACATGGCCACGACATTGCGCGGACAAACACCACTATCGGCTCGGAGAGCAGTGGCCTTGGCAGTTTCCCTGACATTCCCGGCCTCTGCATTCGCTGTGGAACCCGCGCTAAACGCGTTGGGTCAGGCGGGTGGGCTCGCCATTCCGTATGCGTTTGCATTGCCGGAAGGTACGGTGGAAGTGCAGTACAACAACTATATCGATCCGCGCTACGGGAAACAGGCGACGGACGCGCAGATGTATTGGGGCGCCGTCGGGATGTTGCCGTATGTCGAGCTTTCCGGCGGGCTTGCGAATTATCCGGGCAATGTTCACGCGCCCTTTACGAATGCGGACCACTTTTTTTTTCGTCACTTGATCGGTGACATAAAAATCGAAGTGCCGAAGTTCTTTAAATATCAGCCGAGCATCGCATTCGGTTTGACGGACATAGGCGGACAGACGCATTTTTTCCGCTCGAAATACGGCGTGGTGTCACAGGCGTTTGGACCGGTGACGTTGACTGCCGGTTATGGACAAGGAGATCGGCTTGACGGATTTTTCGGCGGTGCGCAGTTATCGCTCTGGAATACCGGCTTGTCGCTGTTGGCGGAAGACGATTCGAGAACGCCTTACGCGGGCGTCCGTTACCAGTCGCCTCGAATTAGCTGGCTCGCCGATGCAAACGTGATCGGCACACTGATGCGCTCGATCCGTTCGACAACCGGCGTTTCGCCGCGCACGTCGTTTTCCGTGGGTATTCAGATTCCGCTGGGCAAGCGCTTTAGCGCGCAGCGTTGTACCGATGGATTGTGCGAGGGGCCGCAAGCGTTGCCGGTGCAAGCGGCAGAGGATGACGAGCAAGTGTCGATCAGGCTCGCAAGTCTAAGGCCGATCGACGTGCGGAACTCGGCAAGCAGCGTGAACGCTCTTGCCGGTGCGCCGATCGCGTACGTGCCGCCACTGCAGTCGTATGCGTCGGTAATGCTGAGTGAAATCGCGCCCGCCAGATCGTTGGATTCGCCGGCTCCTGCCATGCCGGATGCGCTCGATACATCCGCACTCGACGAAATTGCCGCGCAACTTTTTGCAGCCGGTCTGGAGCGTGTACGTGTCGGCGTGAGTGGGCGTGACCTGGTCGTCGAATATGAAAACCATCGTTACAACCAGAACGAGGTCGACGCGATTGGCATCGCGCTCGGTGTGGCAAGCGTGAATGCGCCGCACGGCACAGAGAAGATTCACGTGGTCATCAAGAAGGCGAATGAGCCGTTGGGCGAAGTCGTTGTCGATCGGGCCGCGTTTGCGCAGTTCATTGCAGGCGGTGCGGCATCAGCCGCCAGCGCCTCGCTGACCATGAGCACGCGGCCGACATATGACCCGGACTCTATTGCGTGGCATGGCAATGAGCACACGCATGGGCTGACGCGCATTCAGATCGAACCGATAGTGAGCTATCTGTACGGTACTGAGTACGGCGTTTTTGATGTATCTCTCGGTGCCAACATCGAGGGATTTGTCCCACTCTGGCGCGGTGCGGAGTTATACGCGAGCTATATCGCGCCGCTCTACAACACGAAGAATATGGATGAGGGTCATGTCTTTAGCGACTACCGCTTGCGTGGAGGGCTGAATGCGGTTGCGTTGGCGCAGAGCTTCTGGATCATGCCGGGGGTTTTCAACGTGGCGTCGGTGGGCAAGTTCGACTACTCGTATGTCGGCGTGCAAAACGAAACGACTGTGTCCGTGCCCGGTCGGCCTGACTTGATCCGTTTGCGCCTCGCTTATTTGCATCGTGAATCCGGCCACGACACCTTGCTGAGTGAGAAGAACGCGCAACTGACGTACCGCTGGGTGCAGCCGTCGTGGAAGCTGTGGATCGAGGCAGGCGTCGCGCGCTTTGTCGGTGGGGACAAAGGTCCGGTCGCGACGTTCACGCGCTGGTTCGACGACGTGTCCGTCAGCGTGCACGGCGAGCATAGCGGGCAAGGCACGTTTGTGGGCGCTGCGGTGAGCTTTCCGCTCACGCTGCGGCAGGGCATGAAGCCGGGGATTAGTCAGGTGGACGGGACGGGGCAGTTCGAACTGGATTTCCGTACGCGGGTTGGATCGACGAATTATCTGTCGGCGAACGGGGCAGAGAGCATGAGCTTCCCGTATAGCACGCAGCAGTTCTTGTTGAATCAAGGGCGCTTTAGTGGAGAGTACTTCTCCATGCAGCTTTATCGGATGCGAGATGCGTATTTGCGGTATGGGCGGCGTGATGGCGACGCGAATAGAACGCAACCTCAGGCGGACGCAAGGGTTCTTTCGACGCGCATCGCACTTTGTCGCGATACCTACGGGAACGGGTTGAAAGGCGTTAGCGATGCACCGGTAGTTGTGCCAGTCAATTGTGAATGATCTTCTTTGGAGATAGCGATGAAGCTTCTTAACGGCGCCACGCTGCGCACGCTGCAGTTCGCATCGATGATGCTTGCGACTAGTGCGCTGGTCGCGTGCGGAGGCGGCCACGATAGCGGCAATGCGCCGGGTGCGACGGTAAGCGGCACAGCCGCTGTCGGCGCGGCACTCGCTAACGCGAGCGTGACGCTGACCTGCAAGAATGGATCAGGGAGCGCGACGGCGAATTCCAATGGAGCGTATTCGGCAACGTTTGCGTTCGACGGGCCTTGCGCCATTTCTGCGACTAACGGCGCAATCAAGATCAACTCGTTTGCGGCCGGCGCGGGAACGTTCAACGTGACGCCATTGACGCAATTGCTGTTGAGCTATCTCGCAGGCCAACTGGGGACGAACGTGAACGGGTTGCTTGCGGGCATCTCGACCAACGCGTCGATCCAGAATGCACTGACGAATAGTGCGGTGATCGCGAATGCTGAGTCTGCGGTTGCCGCGCTGATCCAGAAGCTGTACGGAATAACGCTTTCCTCATCTTCGTTCCTGACAGTTTCTTTCACGCCCGGCGCGCCGGGTGCGGACGCGGATCTAGAAACGTTGCTCGCAGCCGGGGCAATCACGAGTGATGGACAACCGGCTGCATCGCTGGCAGCTGCAGCGTTGGCGGCTGGGGCGTTGGCACCTCTTTCGGGCGGGAGCAACGGGGCGACAGGCGGCACGGGAAGTTCGTCGCAGTAAGCAGATTGCCGCGAAACCGCGGGGAAAGACCTTGCGTGCAGTCCGGATCCGCAGCGGGTCCGGATGCGTTCGGCCGGTAGGGCGCGTGGCGAGTCTATAACGCCAAACAGATGGATGATAACCATGGATTTGCGAAGTACGAGCATTGGCTCGATCCGTATGGCCGCGAAGCGCGCACCTAAGCTGACGGCGTCTGCAATGCTCGCCGGATGCGTCGTAATTGTCTATTACGCAGTGGTGGCCGCTTTCTGCCCAAACGGCCCGTACTTTGACGACTTCTTTTCAATCTTGGAGCCCGTGGTCAATCTGGCAAGGCGGCCCGGCGTATCGGACTGGATCGCGGTGCTGATCAGCCAAAACAATCAGCATCGCGTCATTACGACCCATCTGAGCGCCGTCGCCAGTTGGATGCTGCTGGGGCATGTCTCCTTCTGGGGACTCAACCTCTTTGGCAATCTTCTTTTGCTGCTGGCTGCGGGTTCCATCAAGGCATCCATAGACGCTCCGGACAACGCACGTCATCTTGGTCGAAGTGCCGCAGCGAGCGTCCTCATTATTGCTTGCCTGCTATTCAACTTCTCTTTTTTTCGCCTGCTGTCTTTTCCGATGGCTGCCGTGTCCAATGTCGGTGTCTATGCCTTCGCGATCCTCGGTTTCTGGGCGCTGTTCTCCGGGCGAACCTGGGCGGGGTTTGCCGCGCTGCTCGCGAGTGCGGCTTCGCAGGCTAACGGACTCATCGGCCTGCCGCTGGCCACGGTGTTTTTGCTGCGTCAGCGCGACTGGCGTCGCGCGGCATGGGCCGCTGTCTCCAGTGCGATCGTGATCGGACTGTATTTCAGGCACTACGATTTGCACGCGACCATGTCGCCCATGCTGTCCCCACCCGCCGATGCAAGTCTCGGCGCGCACACCTCGATACCGCTTCGGGTTGTCTATCTGTTCGTTCAGATCGGCTCGCTTGCCATGTTGAACAATCGCGCAATGCATTTGCCAGTCGCGTTCGTGGCGATTCCTTTTTTCACGGGCATCGGGTTGGTGTGGGTGCATTACCGGCTGGTTCGCGAGGGCGCATTAGCTGAACGCCCGGCGCTCGCCGCATTCATGCTCTTTCTGCTGGCTGCTTTTCTCGCCATCACAGTCGTTCGCGTGAGTGCGAGTGTCGACGATTGGGTGCCCGTGCGTTACAAGCTGATCTCATGTCTATACGCTTGCAGTGTCGTCGCATTGTCCGCGGCACAATTCACCCAGCGTCATCCCGGTCGTGTCTCGCTGAGCGGAGTACTCGCTGGATGCGCGATGCTGTACTGGCTGACATCGTTGATCTACCTGCCTGTCCATGTCGCTCATTACCGGCAATACGTCGCGCCGCTCGTGACGGAAGCGTGGTACACCCAGCAACAATCGGACGCTGCCCGCCAGATCCTCGACGAAGCGCAAACGATGGACATCTTCCGTTGGAGACAGCGTATCGATTGAGCGAGTGTGCCGCGGTTTAAAACAGTCCCCTTTTTAAACGCGACGACTGCGCGGCCTCCCGTCAAATACACACTCGCCGTTCGGCACCCATGCCAATCCGGTCGTGCCGGCTTGCCGATTGCTTCGGGCAATGCCGTGTCACGTTACAGCGCCGTGCGCGTTACCCCGGTGTTACGTCACGTTTTCTCTCGGGCCGCTTTGATGCCGGATGTCTTAGGACGTCAGAGCGCGGCGCCTGCATCGTGTCAAGCACTGTAAAGCCCCTCCGAATCAGGCTCTCAACCGGCACTATCGTTCTCGTTAGCAACGTTAAACGAACTGACTCGCGCTGCCGATGCGTTGGCATGGAGCTTGCATTTATACACGTGCGATAAGCGTCTGTCTGAGAGAGGCGCTGCCCAGATCCACTGTCCAGACCAACCCAAGCAACTTCGACGTCGTTCGAGTGTGAGGGAGTGCAGCGGATTCGGCTCGAATTCAGAAAAAGAAAAGCGTCTCGATGCGCTTTCTCCAAGTGTTGTCGGATTATGGTTCCGGGGGTTGTGAACGATGAATACAAAAAATGATGTCACGAGTGATCTCGCTCGGTTGTTCTCCGGCGCGCACGTTCAGGAATCGCTGGATCGCGGGGTGACGACAGTCGTGCCAGTGGTGCTCGCCGGAGGGGCGGGAACGCGCCTTTGGCCGATTTCGCGCGAACACCATCCGAAGCAATTAGCGAGCGTGATCGGCGATGAGACGCTGCTCGCCGCAACCTTGCGCCGCGCCTCGGCCATCGCCGCCAAGCGGACGGTTGCAACACCGCTCGTGGTCTGTGGCGAAGAGCATCGTCACGTTACAACTCGCCAATTGACGCTGAGCGGACTGCAAGCCTCGATCGTACTCGAGCCCGCTCGACGTGACACGGCACCCGCGCTTTCCATCGCCGCCGAGTTGGTGCGCGTTGAGCACGGGGATGCCGTACTCGTCGTAATGCCCGCTGATCACACCATCGACAACGTCGAGTCGTTCCATCGTGCACTCGATCTCGCGATCGCTTACGCGCAGCTCGGTTGCGTCGCGACGCTAGGGATCGTGCCGAGCCGCGCGGATCCCGGCTTCGGCTATCTGCGGTTGGGCGAATCGGTGCGAGCAGAAGGCGTGGAAGGCGGCATGCGGCTCGACGGCTTCGTCGAGAAGCCGGCTCCGGAAATCGCCTCGCAATATAT
Source organism: Paraburkholderia sp. USG1 (assembly GCF_031570135.1). NCBI lineage: Bacteria > Pseudomonadati > Pseudomonadota > Betaproteobacteria > Burkholderiales > Burkholderiaceae > Paraburkholderia > Paraburkholderia sp. USG1. The sequence goes on from NZ_JAMWXW010000005.1 coordinate 142,869, forward strand.
CGAGGCCGGCAACTATCTCTGGAACAGCGGCATTTACGTGGTGCGAGCGAGCGTGTGGCTCGCTGCAATCGCGCAGTTCGCCCCGGACATCCACTCGGCTTGCGAGCGTTCCGTGACGGCAGGCACGCGTGAAGGCACATGTTTTCGCCCCGCGCGCGATGCGTTCGATGCTTGCCCGAGCGACTCGATCGACTACGCGGTGATGGAGAAGCTCGCCGACTGGCCGGAAGCGCCGGTCGCGCTCGCCGTTCCCCTCGATGCGGGCTGGTCAGATCTCGGCTCGTGGAGCGCCGTGTGGGAAGCACTCGATAAGGACACGGACGGTAACGCGGGACGCGGCCGCGTCATGTTCGAAGGTGCCACGGGATGCTACGCGCACTCGGAGGGTCGTCTTGTAGCGTGTGTCGGCGTGACGAATGTGGCCGTGGTCGAGACCGCCGATGCCGTGTTGGTGGTCGATCGTGCGCATGTTCAGGCAGTCAAATCCGTAGTCGGCCGGATCGCGTCTTCGCGAGCGCCGGAAGCTACGTCGCATCGGCTGGTGCGCCGCCCGTGGGGCTGGTATGACTCGATCGACCGGGGCGAGCGCTTTCAGGTCAAGCGGATCCTGGTGGATCCGGGCGCGAGCCTCTCGTTGCAGATGCATCACCACCGCGCCGAGCACTGGACCGTCGTGCGTGGCACCGCCATGGTCACGCGCGGCGACGAGCGCTTTTTGCTCAGCGAGAACGAGTCGACCTATATCCCCGTCGGCGTGACGCATCGACTTGAAAACCCCGGCCGGTTGCCGCTCGAGATGATTGAGGTGCAGTCCGGAAGCTATCTCGGCGAAGACGACATCGTCCGCTTCGACGATACCTACGGCCGCGTCTGATCAGTTCACGCGGTGATGCTTACTCCGGGGAGAGGGACGATGTTCGGTTTTCAATCGATGTGCGCAAGCGTACGCGATATGCAAAACGTGTTCACGACGATAGTCCGTGGTCTTGTTCAAATGAACTCGGATCTACCACGCACATGATCGAACAGGCTCTGATTATCTGCGACGGCAACGTCTGCCGCAGTCCGATGGCCGGTGCGCTGCTGTCGCGGGCAGTACCGAATCTGGCGGTGCGCTCCGCGGGTTTGGTGGCGCTCGCGGGACGGCCCGCAGCACGCCTTGCCATCGACGTGATGACCCGGCGCGGTATCGCTCTCGGCGGTCATGTGGCACAGCAAGTTCATTTGGGTCACGTGCGTGAATCCGCGTTGATTCTCGCGATGACGAATGCGCAATGCCGGGAATTGGAGCGTCGCTATCCGTTTGCTCGAGGCCGCGTGTTTCAACTCGATCAAACGACGAAGCAGGACATTCCCGATCCGTTCGGCAAACCGGAAGCGGTGTTCGAGATGGTCGCACAGCACATCGAACATGCGCTCGAACACTGGGTGGCCCGCGTGGGCGTAACCGAAACGCGCGGAGCGGTGAATTGAAAATGGATCGGCTCATGCGCAACCGGGCAGTGGTGTCGCTGCTTATCGCCATTGCTTCAGCGACGGTTCAGGCGGGCGTCGCTGATCAGACCAGGCAATCGGGTCCAAGCTCGCGGTGGGCAGGCGCAACGTCAAGTGCGGGAGTCAAGGGCACGTCCGTACTGCCTCTCGTGCCTTCGATGGGAAGCAGCCAGTCCGCCTGGCGCGACGATTACGCGTTGCTCCCGACAGAGCGCAGCTTGATGACTCCCGGCGCGAAATCGTCGCGGCAGGTTGCGCGGCGCCACGGCTCGTCCGGGCACGCAAGCTTGGTAGGCAGCGATTTTGCAGCAAAAGCACGCGATCTGGCAGAGACCGCGCCACCTTGGAACAATTCGCCGTGGGCGGGTTCGCCTTGGACAGCGTCACCCCATTGAGTAGCGAGGCATGACGATTTCTCTCACCCATAGTGACTTTTAATCATAAGGATACCGAATAACGTGAGCATTCACTCCTAGCGGCAGCAGTCGAAGAGAAACAACAATGCAAGGAAAAAAAATGAATATTCGGCCAAACAACGAGCTAGTCAGGTTTCAGTCGCCGCTATGGCGCCGTCTCTCGCTTGCGGGGTTCTGTCTGTCACTGGCTGCGTGCGCGGCATCGCCGGGGATGCGCATGACTGACAAACAGACCCTGCCGCTGTCGGCTCCGCGTGATGGCGCGCCGGCCCAGGCGCTGAACGTACCCATTCAGGAAGTCGACGTCGATCTCGTCAACCGCATGCGCGAGTTCGATGGGAGCACCTCGTTGCGAAGCGCCGAACTGCTTGCCGCCGCAAACCAGAACGCCGCGTACCGTATCGGCCCGGGCGATGTCCTGCAAATCACCCTGTGGGACCATCCGGAGCTGGCCGCGGCCAATCCGGCTGGTCAAACAGGCGGTGCGCCGCGCGCCAGCGACCCTGCGAGCGGTTTCGTGGTCGACCAGAAGGGAAACGTACAGTTTCCATACGCGGGATCGATTCACGTGAGCGATATGACGCCCGCCGACGCGCAAGTAGCGGTGACCCGCGCGCTGACAGCATTTCACAATCCGCAGGTGACGGTTCGCATTGCGTCGTTTCGCAGCCAGCAGGTCTATGTCGAGGGCGAAGTACGCAGCCCAGGTATTCAGCCGATTAACGACGTGCCGATGACCCTGGTCGACGCGGTCGACCGCGCCGGCGGCCTGCAACCCACGGCGGACAGCAGCCGTATCGAACTCATGCGCGGATCGGCGCGCTACGTACTCAGTCTGACGAGCCTGCTCGACAAAGGCATCAATCCCGCGCACATCGTTCTGGAAAACCGTGACGTACTGCGTGTGATGTCGCGCGAGGATAGCGGTGTCTACGTGATGGGAGAGGTCACCAGGCCGACGCTCGCGCTGCCGCTGCGCAACGGTTCGCTGTCGCTAGGCGATGCGCTCTCGCAAGCCGGCAGCATCAACAGCAATACCGCCGATGCCGCTCAGGTCTTCGTGATCCGCGGGCACGGCGCGAGTAAGCCGGACGTTTTCCATCTCGACGCGAAGTCGCCGGTCGCGATGGTGTTGGCCAATGAATTCATGCTTCAGCCAAAAGACGTCGTCTATGTCGACGGCAACGGACTGGTTCGCTTCAATCGCGTGCTGTCATTGTTGCTGCCGGCAATCAACGCTGGGATGACCGGAGTGGTGCTGGCGAAATGAACGATACCAACTTAAGACACAACGGACGAGTCACGATGGATTTCGCGGATTCACGCGTGACTGAGCCGGCCTCTGACGATGTTCCTCTGTCGAGTTACGTGGATATCGTCCTGACTCGCTGGCGCCTCGTGCTGACCATCACGCTGTGTACATTCTCGATCGGCCTTGCATACGTCGTATTCGGCACACCGATTTATCAGGTGGATTCGACTATCCAGGTCGACGACCCGAGCAACGTCAGCAAGACGCCGCTTCGCGACATCGGCGCCTTGCTCGACACGCAGAGCAGCGCCGCCGCGGAACTTGAACTGGTTCGCTCGCGTAAGGTGATCGATGCGGTGGTGGACCGTCTGCATCTGAATATCGTTGCCGGACCGCGCTACTTCCTTGGCATCGGTCGCTGGATTGCGCGCATGTACAAAGACGGCGGAGTGGCGGACGCACGCTTTGGGTTGCCGCACTTCGCGTGGGGTGGCGAGCGCATCGAGGTCGATCGCTTCACGATGCTGAGCGGGACGCAGGGCGAGGCCGACAACGGCCGGCTGATGGGGGAGAAGTTCACCCTGACGGCCCAGGGCGATGGCCGTTATGTCCTGACCGACGAGCACGATGAGGTCGTGCTGCACGGCCGCGCGGGAGAAGAGGCCACGGGCATGTACCACCGGCAGCCGATCTCCTTGCATGTGACGACGCTCGAGGCGCGACCGGAAACCCAATTCAGCCTTGTGCGCATTCCACGTCTCGAAGCGGTGACGCAGCTTCAAAGCCAGCTCAACGTCGAAGAGAAAGCCAAGCAGTCAGGCATCATCTCCGTGACGCTCGAAGGCGACGATAAGTCTCGTATCGAAATGATCCTCTCGGCGGTGGTCCATGCGTATGTGCAGCAAAACAAGGACTACCGCAACGAGGAAGCGCATGCGACGCTGAACTCGCTCGGGCGCAGTATGCCGGAAGTGCGCGCCATTCTCGAACGCGCCGAGGCGGCTTACACGGCATTCCGGCAGCGCTCCGGAACAGTCGATCTCGACGAGCAGGGTCGTCTGCTGCTCGGCCAGGAAGTCGATGTGCAGACCCGCATCCTCGATCTGAAGCAGAAACAGATCGATCTGGTTGCGCGTTACTCCGATACTCACCCGGCCGTCATTTCGCTGCAGCAGAGCCTGTCGGCACTCGAAGGGCAGGACGGCGCGCTGAAGGCGAGAGCCGAAAAACTGCCCCAGACCGAGCGTGAAGGGCTCGGTTTGCTGCGCGAGGTCCGGGTCAATACAGAACTTTATACGAACCTGCTGAACACCGGGCAGCAACTGAAGGTCGTCGAGGAAGGCCAGATCGGCAGCGTGCGCATCGTCGATGTGCCCGAGTTGCCTGTCAAGCCGGTGAAACCGAGGCAGGCTCTCGTTCTGGCGCTGTCCTTATGCGTGGGGCTGGCGCTGGGTATTGCTGCGCCGTTCTCGCTGCGCGCGGTGTGGGGACGTGTCGAACACTCCGAGCAACTCGAGCAGGCGCTGGGTGTGCCGGTCTATGCGGTCATTCCGAACAGCCGTCAGCAGGGGCGTATCGCACGGCGCCAGCGCGCTGACGATCAAGGTTTGCACGTGCTCGCCCTCGATATTCCCGAGGATCTGACCGTCGACGCAGTGCGCAGTCTGCGCACGACGCTGCATTTCACGATGGCCCAGGCGGACAACAACGTCATCATGGTGACGAGTTCCCAGCCCGGCGCCGGCAAGTCGTTCCTGAGCGCCAACCTGGCTGCGGTGTTCGCTTCGGGTGGCAAGCGCGTGCTGCTGATCGATGCCGATATGCGGCGCGGTCAGGTGCATCGTTACTTTGGTGTGTCAGCCACGCCGGGCCTGCCGGACGCGATTACGAGCGGGTCGCTCGAGCGGGCGGTCAACCGTACCTCGGTCGCGGGCGTCGACGTGCTGCCGCGAGGTGTCGTGGCGCGCTCGGCGGAATTGCTGAACGACGGACGCTTCAAGGCCGTACTGGAGGCCGCCTCGCGTTGTTACGACATCGTCGTGGTCGACACACCGCCTATCCTGGCATTGCACGATGCCGCCGCCATCGGCCGGCTCGGTGCAACGACCCTGCTGTGCGTGCGTCACGGCCGCAGTTCGATGCCGGAGATCCGCGAGGCTGAACGGCGCCTGCGTAATGCCGGCATCCAGATCGGCGGTGTGGTGCTCAACGATGTGCCGCGTCGTCAGGCCGTGTACGGCTCGTATGGCGAAGGCGCATACGCGTATGAGACCGAGGTCTGAGGCCGGGATGAGTACTCTTTCCGCTACATCGACATGGATCGCCGTGTCCTCGCATGCGTTGCTCGACATACCGCGAGGTGTTCGTGTGCAGCAGGGAGCCTGCGATGAACGCTGACCTGCGCATCCCTCCGTTAAGGCCTGTGGCCGCGAGCGGACATCCTCGTGAACCGGCGCGCCGACCGCGTGCACCGTTGCCGCGTGTCCGCGCACGACGCGACGCCGCGGATTGGGTTTTTATCGTGCTGCTTTTCCTGTTGACGATCCAGTTCGTTCAGGTTGGCGGCGCACAGTTGGCGCAACTATTCGCCGTGGTGGCGCTGCCGCTTCTGCTCGTGCAACGGCGCGTTACGGTGAGCGGCTGGGAACTATGGAGCTATGGCCTGTTCCTCTCTGTGACGCTCGCGCTTACCTGGTTCTCTGGCTATTCGCATATCAAGGCGCCCGAGCAGATCATCAAGTTCTCGCTCGTATTTCCAGCGTTCTATCTGATTGGGCGTTATTTCGGCCAGCGTTATCTGACGCGGTTGCTGCCGTATGGCTATTTGGTGCTGTGGGGCTTTCTGCTTTATCAGGTGTGCCTGCAATACCTGAACGTGCCGGTGCTGTATCAGCAAGTCGACTTTATGCAGGGCGCACTGCATGGCTCGTTCAAGGAACGCAACTGGCTCGCCGCCACATTCTTCCTGGCGAGCTACCTGTGCTTTCTTCAATCGCCGCGGCGCATACCGGATATTTTGTGGTTCCTCTCGCTGGGGCTTGCCGTGACTTTGCTCAGCGAATCGAAAACGGTCCTGATTCCGTGCGGAATCGTGTTGCTGCTTCAAGTTCGTGGATACATGGTGCAAAAGGCCTTGCTGATTGCGACGGGTGCGGCCTTTTACGTGTATGAGTTCTCGCGCGAATTATCGGGTGACCTGTTGCAGGTCAAGCTCCAGGAGGAGCGCGGACTCGCCTTCATCGAGTCGGTCAAGCTGCTCGCGCACGACTGGCTCGGGCACGGGCTCGGCTTTGTCGAGTATCACTTTGCGCACTCGGCCGTGGACGTCAGAGGGCTGGGCGAAGGAACCAACGCGGTGTTCTGTTCGCCGCTGGATCTGATGCTGGTCGCCGGACCGTTCGGCCTGTTCGCGTGGGCGGTCTTCTTCGCAGGCCTCGGGCTGGGCCGGCGGGCCACGCTGATGATGATTCCGCTCGCTGCGTGGTCACTCGTCAATCCCATGCACGAGAGTGAAACCTCCTACCTGTTCCTTGGCGTACTGGTGTCGTTTGCGATGTCCGCAAGCTTGAGCCGGCGACCCGGCCTCGCGCCGGTTCAGGAGGTCATGCCTTCTCGCCGCCAGTCTTCCATTCGGGGCTCTTTCCTATGAAATTTTCTCTCATCATGGCGACGCTCGGACGTAGCGACGAGATCGTGCGATTGTTCGATTCGATCGTGCTCCAGGATTATTCGGATCTCGAAGTGATCGTCGTCGACCAGAATCTCGACGACCGTGTGGAGAGGGTGATCGATCGGTACAAAGATCAGCTTTCTATCGTGCATCTGCGGTGCGAAAAGGGCAAATCACGCGCACTCAATGTTGGTCTACGGGCGGTGACGGGGTCGATCGTGGCATTTCCTGACGACGACTGCTGGTACAAACCGGGCACGCTGAAGTACATCGCGGAGCAGTTCGCGGCCAATCCCGGCATCGACGGTTTGACGGGCAATAGCGTTGCCGCTGACGGCACGCCATCGCAAGGCCGCTGGGCGATCCACGCGCAGGATGTCGACCGGTTCAACATCTGGACATGCGCGACGGCGTACACGATTTTCTTGCGCCGCGCCGCAGTGGAGGCCGCAGGAGACTTCGACATCGAACTCGGTGTGGGAACCCATTCGCGCTGGGGATCGGGAGAGGAAGTCGACTACCTGCTGCGCGTTCTGGCGCGTGGACACCGGGTGCGTTACGAAGCGGACCTTCGGATCCATCACCCCGAGCCGCTCGCCGTTCTGGACGAGCAGGCATTCAATCGCGGTCGCCGCTACAACCGCGGCTTTGGCCGGGTGTTGAGGCTGAACCGTTACCCCGCGCATTACGTGGCCTACATGGTTGGCCGCCCGGTCGCCGGGTGCCTGCTTTCATGCATTCGATATTGCCCGGCACAAGCACGGTACTACTGGATTGCGGCATCTCAACGACTACTTGGCTGGATGGACTGAACCATGCACGTTGCCGAAGCACGCCATCCCGCCATGGCCGCCCAGCCGCGCCGCCGCGAGACGTTGGCCGTGTACGCCGATCTGCGTTGGCCGATTGGCACGGGGATCTACAACGTCATGGAGGCGTACATCTCCCGCGCGCCGTCGGAGATCGAAATCGAGTCGCTCTCCGTTGCAGGCGGAGTCGCGCGTCCGTTGACGCCGCTCGCGTTGAGACGTGCACTGCGTGCCCATTCGTCGCACGAAGGCGTGTTCTGGAATCCCGGGTTCGTACCCCCGGCGGGTTCGTTGCCTGAGCGTTTGCAGTCGGTAGTGACAGTGCACGACCTGACGCATCGTCATTTCTACGGCCGCACGCACCGGATCTATTACGACCTGGTGTTCCGGGCGCTTTACCGCCAATGCGCGGCAGTGGTTTGTGTGTCTGAATTCACCCGCAACGAGTTCCTCGAATGGTCAGGCATGCCATCGGACCGAGTGCACGTGATCGTCAACGGTGTTGACGCTGCGTATGCGCGTAATCGCGAGACGCTCGACTATCCCTTTCCCTACGTGCTCTATCCGGGCAATCGCCGCTCGTACAAAAACCTGAATCGGTTGATCGAGGCGTTTGGTGCCAGCGGGTTGGAGCGATCGGGTATTCGTTTGCTTCTCACAGGCAATCCCGACTCCTCTCTCGTTGATCATGCGCGCCGTTGCGGCTGCGAGGCGGCGCTTGCGTTCACCGGCGTGCTGCCGAACGAAGCAATGCCGAAGCTCTATCGCGGTGCGCTTTTCCTGGCGTTCGTGTCGCTATACGAAGGATTTGGCCTTCCGATTCTGGAGGCCATGGCCTCGGGTGTGCCGGTGCTGACGTCGAACCTGTCGGCGATGCCCGAAGTGGCGGGGCAGGCAGCGGTTCTCGTCGATCCGCTGTCGGTGGACGACGTCGCGACAGCCATGAAGGAGCTCGGCCGGGACCACGTGTGGCGTGCGAAGTTGATCGCGCGCGGATATGAACGCGTTAGGCACTTCGATTGGGATGAGTCGGCGGCGAAGCTGTGGTCGCTCGTCGACGACGTTGGCAGTGCATGCGGGAAATCGCGTTAGTTGTGCGAGTGGAAGAAATAAAACATACGATCCGGGGTGAAGGGTGAATACACAAGGACGCTTGAACGTCATTATCGTCAACTACGGTACGCCGGAATTGACGCAAGACTGCGTGGCATCATTGCTCGAACTGAATGTCGCGCTTCCCGAGGACGTGGTCGTAGTCGACAACGCATCACCGGACGACTCATACGCCCGTTTCCGTGCCAGTTTGCCCGCAGGCATCCGCCTGCTTCGGGCCGCTTCGAATCGTGGATTCGGATCGGGGGTGAACTTCGGAATGGCGGCGTGCCGGCGGGACTATGTCCTGGTTGTTAATCCCGACACGCGATTCACGGAGAATCGTTTAGCGGCGGTACTCGAACTGCTCGACACGCGGCCGGAAGCCGGTCTGGTCGGTCTCGATCTGCAATACCCCGACGGACGCCGCCAGTATTCCGCACGGCGCTTCTACAGCTGGCTCGACATCCTGGGGCGACGCACCGCGCTTGGCCGCATGGCGCCCTTCAGGGCGCGTCTGCAGAATCACCTCATGGTCGAGGCATGGGGACGCGACGATGCCTTCGACGCCGAATGGGTCATGGGCACGGGATTCGTTGTGCGCCGTGAAATGTACGAATCGCTCGGTGGCATGGACGAGGCGTATTTCCTGTACATGGAAGACGTCGATCTGTGCGCGCGCACATGGCTAGCCGGCTATCGGGTTCTGTGCATGCCCGGGGTGAAGCTGGTCCATTTGCATCAGCGACAGTCCGCGGCAGGTCCGTTGTCGGGCGCCGGCCGGCATCATTTGCGCAGCCTGTTACGGTTCCGGCGCAAATTCCAGGTGCCTTTCTCGCTGCCGCCGGGCATCTCGGGAATCTCGCGGTGAATACGTCGATTCGATTCCGCTTGCAGATGATGAAGCTCGCCACGCTGGCGGTACTCGCAACCATTTGCGCGGTCGCCGCCGGCACGTCGCCGCCGGCGCCATTGGCGGGAAGCGCGGCAGTCCCCGCGCGCCAGGATTTCATCACGCTCGCCGACAATGGCCATGCGCATTATGTGATCCGCGCCGGTGCGGCGGATGCCGTGACGCGGCACGCGGCGGCCGAGCTTGGTGACTACCTGTCCCGCATCTCGACCGCGCGGTTCACCGTGGTGGAAGAGGATACGGGCGACCTGCCGGCGATCGTCGTCGGCGGTCAGGGCGCAGTGCAACATTGCGGCAACGGACGCGATGCCGAGCTGGGGGACGATGGCTTTGTCATCTGCCAATGGTCGGGAAATCTGATTATTTCCGGCAATACGCCGCGCGGTACGTTGTTTGGCGTCGACTGGTGGCTGGACCGTGAACTCGGCGTGAAGTGGCTCGCGCCGGACGCCGAGGAGGTGCCGGTCACGCGGACGTTGCGCGTTTCGAGTCGCACTATTAGCGAGAAACCGCGCTTTGCCTATCGGGAAGTGCTCAGCGCCGAGGGCGAGGACAAACCGTTTCGCGCGCATAACTTGCTGAATGGCGAGTCGCATGGCACATCGTTCCGGCCGTCGCCGCCAGGAATCGATATGTGGGACCGCCGTTGGCTCGCGCGCGGCGGCGACTTCGATTTCTGGTCGCTCGTGCCGCGCTCGCGATACGCAGCGGCGCATCCCGACTGGTTTGGCGGCGGGCAGCTCGCCATGATGTCGCCCGACGTGCGGCGTGTCATGGCGCAGGAGATCGTTCAGCGACTGCAAGCACTCAACGCCCTCTCGCCAATCTGGTTTGGCATTCACGATATGGACTGGGGATGGGACATGGACGCGGCGAGCCGCGCGTTCGCCGACGCGCACGGCGGCGCACCCTCGGCCGCGTTTCTCGACATGGTCACGGACGTGGCATCGCGCGTGCGGCAGTCCATTCCTGACGCACGCTTTGCGATGCCAGCCTACCACTGGGGCTTCATGCCGCCGGAAGGCATGACCGTGCCTGACGACGTTCTGGTTTATCCGATGACGATTCAGGTCGATTACAGCACTGCGTTGAACGAAGGGCGAAACGTGCCGCTCGGTCAAGGCATCCGGCGATGGAACGAGATTGCGAAGCATGTGCTCGTCTGGGACCATATCGTCAATTTTGGCGGGTATTTGCAACCCACGCCGAATCTCTACCCTATCGGCCGCAGCATTGCGTGGCTGGCGACGCTTCCCCATGTCGAAGGTTATTTCGGCGAAGGCGACTGGCAATCGCGCGGCGGCGAGTTTTCGAGCCTGCGCGTCTGGCTTGTCGCGCGGCAACTCTGGTCGCCTTCCGACGATGTGCGAGGGCTCGTGCGGCAGTATTGCGACGCGTACTACGGCGCGGCCGGGCAGGACATCGTCCGCTATATCGACCGGATGCATGAGGCCGCGCGGACCACCGGCGACGTGCTCGCGGAGCAAACGCCTGTCGACGCCCCGATGTACACGTATGAGTTCGTTCGGCGATCCGATCAGGACTTCGATTCGGCTGAGCGCGCGGTGGCCGGTGACTCGACGAAGCTCGCGCGGGTCCGCCAGACGCGCATGTCGCTCGATTTCGTCATTCTCGCGCTGCGCTCGCACTACGCCGAGCGTGCGCAGCGCGATGGTTGGGACATGGATATCGCCGCGCGCAGGGCTCGTCTATCTAGCGCGCTCGCCGCGGCGCACGTGACGAAATACCGGCAGAGCGGCGATTTGAGCGCGCTTCGGGATTTACTCGATGTGGCGTGGCGTGAGGGGCCGGGCACGGCTCCAAGCCTGGTCGCCAAATTGAAGGAAGCTGACTGGAGGGAGATCGGCGCGCTCAAGTTGAACCTCTACGATAGCGCGCGCATCGTGGCCGATTCCGAAGCGGTACGCGGTGGCGCGGTGTCGCTAGGCGGAGATTCACAGGCGTGGGGCGTCCAACTCAAATTCGACAAGTTGCCGCGAGAGGGCAACTGGGATCTCTTCGTCGAAGTCCGCACGCCGGACGCGGCTCTCGTGCCACCGGCCGCGGCGATTCGCGTCGGTGCCTATCCGCCGATGACGCGCCGCATCGACACGCCTGTATCGACGCTTTCCGGCACGGCATATGGCTGGTTGGCGGCGCCCGGGGGCCCGTTTTCATACAGTACCGACCATGAACGTGGCGTCTATGTGCACGGCCTTGGTTTCGCTAAAGGACAACGTTTCCTGATCGATCGCTTCGTCGCTGTTCGTCACGACGCGGCCACTGCCGCTACTTCGGCCATGCTCAACGGGAATGCACCGTGAAAGTTGCTATTGTTTCTCCAATTCCTCTCTTTCCGCTTAACGCGGGAAATCGAAGCCGTGTCCTGAATCTTGCGCGGACGATCCGCTCGCTAGGCCACGAGGTGCATTTCATTTATCTGGAGAGCCGTCAGCCCGAACCTTTCGACATGGAGGCGCACCTCAACGAATTTGAGACTGCTGGCGTGACGGTCTTGCGACGCAGTGGGTCTGCACTCTGGGCGTACCGGGTCAAGCGCGTCGCATGGTTGCTGAAGCGCGCGGCAGAGCGCTTATTAGCTCGTCAGGAGGCTTATTACACGGGTCTCGACGAACTGTACAGCGTGACGTTTTCGAACCAGTTGCGCCACCTGCAGGATGAGCACGGGTTCGACGCGGTATTCGTCGAGTATGTCTTTTACTCGCGGGCGCTCGATGCGTTTCCCGACTCCGTGATCAAGGTACTCGATACGCACGACATTTTTGCCGACCGGCATATTCCTTTCATTGGACGCCCCGGAGCGAAGAACTACATGTTCTCGATTTCTCCACGCCACGAGGAAAGAGGGCTCCGGCGGGCACATGTCGTCGTGGCGATTCAATCGGAAGAAGGTGCGGTGCTGTCCGCGCGCCTCGCAGATGGGGGACCGAATGTTGCGGTGATTAGTCATCTGCTTGAACCGGCCACGGGTACAGATAGCAGGGCCTATGCCGATGCGGCATTTCTCGGCAGCGACACTCAGCCTAACCGCGACGCATTGGCTTACTTCATGAACGACGTGATGCCGCGCATTACGGCTGAGGTGCCCCAATTCAAGTTGCATCTGTTGGGCAGCATTGCCACCGCGATCGACGCCCATCCCAACCTCCTCCGGCGTGGACGGGTCAAGGATCTGGCCGAAGCCTTCTCGGTTGCGCCGATCTCGGTCAATCCGATGTTGCTTGGTACGGGCATCAACATCAAGTTGCTCGAAAGCATGCAGTATGGTTTGCCGGTTGTGACAACCCGTCTCGGTGCCCGTGGTCTGTCGTCCAACTACCTGCGTGGTGTCACGATAGTGGACGATCGCGACGCACAGGGTTTTGCCGATGTGGTGATACGACTCGTGCGTGATGCCGAGCTCAGAGCGTCCCAAGGAGTGGCCTCTCGCCAGTCCGCGCACGCCTGGCATGAGGCGCAACTTCAGGTGCTGCGTGACACATTGAACGGAAATTCCGTGCCGATTTCGCTCGAGGAATGTGCCGTATCGGAAGTTTGAATAAGCTCGGGCGACGATGGTTCGACCGGGCGATTTAAAGTGATTCACCTGTATTCTGGACGTCGAAAGACCAAGCCTTCAATACTTTTCAATAATTAGAATGGCCTTTTGAGGAATTGCAATGGACCGCGAAATCTATTTGATGTTGTGGCGATGCTTGAGCAGAAGCCATCGCATGAAACTCCTGTCGCTGCTTGTGCTGATGATAGTGGTTTCATGCTCGGAGGTGCTGAGCGTCGGGGCGATCTTCCCCTTTCTCGCGTTGCTTGCCGACCCTGAAAAAGTCATGAAGTACGGGTTCGTGCGCGCTGCCGCGGGCGCGTTCGGCGTGACGACCGCGCAAGACCTGCTCGCACCGCTCGCGATTGTTTTTGCGGCCGCAGCAATTTTCGCGGGCGCAATGCGTGTACTGTTGCTGTGGGCCAGTAATCACTTTGCTTTTTCGCTGGGCTCGGATTTGAGCGTCGACGTCTACGATCGCATTCTCGGGCTTCCTTATTCGCGACACATTGCTTCGAAAAGTAGCGAATTGATCAATACGGTGTCTTACAAGACGGGCCTCGTGATCGATGGCATCCTAATGCCCGCGCTGCTTTTGATGAGCGCTGTCTTCATGGCGGCCGTGATTTCCCTGGCAATGTTCTATGTCAGTCCTCTGGCCACGTTGCTGTCGGTGACAGGATTTGGACTGCTGTATGTCCTGGCGTTCATCGTCTCGAAGAAACGCTTGAAAAAATGCGGGCGCGAGATTTCGTCGCAGAAGGCACTCGTCGTGAAGGCGGTGCAGGAAGGACTGGGAGGTATTCGCGACGTCATTCTGGACGGAACGCACGGCGAGTACGTGGAATGCTATCGCCAGGCCGATAAGAAACTGCGCGACGCTCAGGGCCGTTACGCGTTTCTCTCGCAGAGCCCACGCTTTGCAATGGAGTCGTTGGGTATGGCGCTCATCGCGCTTCTGGCTCTGGTGCTGGCAAGGGGACATGGCGGCATCGCCGCGGTCGTGCCGACACTCGGCGCGTTGGCACTTGGCGCTCAGCGCCTTCTGCCGGTTCTGCATCAGGCGTATTACGCGGTGTCGGCAATGCAGTCCGCGGCGGCGAGCTCACGGGAGACACTCGACTTTCTCAGCGAAGAGCGCACGTGTGCTGCGCCGCGCGCCAAGGTCACTCCTTTGCCTTTCACGCAAAGCATTGTGTTTCGCGACGTCGAATTCAAATACGCCAATGATGCACCGAGCGTGCTGTCAGACATCAATCTCGAGATCAGAAAGGGCGCGCGAATCGGTTTTGTTGGCAAAACGGGAAGTGGCAAGTCGACGCTCATGGATATTCTGATGGGCCTGCTCGAACCGAGTCGCGGGATCATTCAAGTCGATGGGGTCGGGGTTTGCCAGGAGAATCACCAGCGGTGGCGAGCCAACATCGCGCACGTGCCGCAGGATATTTACCTTTCCGATCAGTCTGTCATGGAGAACATCGCCTTTGGCGTTCGCAGGGGCGAGATCAACGTCGATGAGGTTCGCCGGGCTGCGAGGCTGGCGCAGATCTCCGACCTGATAGACGGCTGGCCGTTGGCGTATGACACCCCGGTGGGCGAACGCGGGATTCGGTTGTCGGGGGGGCAGCGGCAACGTCTAGGCATCGCCCGGGCGCTTTATAAAAAGGCGAGTGTGATTGTCCTCGACGAAGCGACGAGCGCGCTCGATAGCGAAACAGAGGAAGCGGTCATCAAAGGCATCGAAAGCCTGGATCCGGATATCACGATTATCGCCATCGCGCATCGAACCAGTACGCTCGCGGGCTGTACGAAGATTTTTGAGCTGGACGGTGGGCGGATTATGTTTGTTGGCGGATATGGTGATATGCGGCATGCAGAGAGCGAGGTTTCAAGAGTGTAGAGAGCTAGCGTATGGACACGCAAACGTCGCATATGGCACGTAGAAAAACTAAATAAATTTGGTCGAAGGGGTTCGATAGCAATGAAAGATTCAATAAGGAAGCCGGTTTTGCAGCTTGACGACGCAAGCGGGCCTTCGCCATCGACCGGCGTTTCCGTGGATAACCAGAATATTCGGGGAACGGGTGCGAAAATGACAGACGCGGTGTTGAAACCGTTGCAGCTGGGTCTGGCGCTCAGAAGACGTTTGGGACGTTGGCGGCGGCTTCATGGAGTGCGTCGCTGGCAAGACTATCAACGTGCGATGACTGGCGAAACAGCTGTTTGCAGTTACATCGGTTGGGTCGGGCACGGTAACGTTGGTGATGACGCGTTGTATGAGGCTTTTCGCGACGTGCTTTTTCCGAAACTGCTCATGACGCTGGAGGACGACGTTTCAGCTCTGTCATGGGTGGCGAGACGCAGGCAGGAAGTCGCGCCAACTCTGCTCGGTGGCGGCACGCTGATTAACGTCATGCCCTATTACGACGCACTCGTTCGTGCGCACAGCAAGGGTGCTCCATTCGCAGTGTTCGGAACGGGCGTCTCTGATTCGACGTTCTGGTCGCGTTTCCCCGAGCATAAGCTGAGAGGCGGCGCGGCACTTTGGCCTGATCTGTTAAGGGAAGCGCGCTACATTGGCGTGCGCGGACCGCGCTCGGCCGAGTCGCTTGATCGTCAAGGCATTCGCAATGTGGAAATTATCGGTGATCCCGCATTGTCACTGCCGAAGCTGCCCCGGCGAAGGAACAGTGAGAAGTTTGTTCTAGGACTTAACTTGGGTAGTCACGATCCGGTCGACGGCGGCGCCCCTGCGGTTTTTGACGCGGCGCTTGATTTGGCTCGTCACGTCCTGAAACAGGGGGCGGAAATCATGTATGTATGCCTTCACGCCATTGACGCGGAACTGGGGAAACGCCTGTATTTTGCATTGGGTAAGCCGGACCGCTTTCGGTTGTTGCCCTGCAATGAGGATGTGAGTCGCGTGTGCTCTCAGCTTGCAAGGTGTGATCTGGTCGTGGGACAGCGGCTCCACGCAACCGTATTGGCCTGCGCGCAAGGCGTGGCAAATTTGTCACTGTCGTATCAACCGAAATGCTTCGATTTTCTTGAATCGATTGGACAATCCAAGCTTGCTATAGATACGGTCGGAGTTAGCGGCGGCGCGCTCATCGAACGATATGACTGGTTGCTTGCGCATCAGGATTCCGTCGAGGCAGAGATTGCCGTTGCTTGCGATCGATTTCGCCGGCTTCAGAGTACTCGAGCACGCGAAGTTCAATCAATGCTTTTTGATGAGCACGACCAGCAAGGTTGATCTGGGCGATGCGACTCTATGTGTTGCTTACAACCAATTCGCCGCTGTTGCCAATCCGAGACTTCAAATAAAAATGTTGAACTTGAACAAGAATAGCAAGACCCACAAGCTTCTTGCGAAAATAAAACTGAATGTTCTTGATCGGTCCGGATTCTATTGGACGCGCTCAAAAATTTTGCATCGCTACAAAGTTCGTTGCTCAGAGCCGCTCGTCTTAAAAGATTTCGGCCTGTATTCCCAGCAGGTCGACCTCGGCGGGAAATACTATTCGTGCAATCCGTCGATTGTCGCCGACGGCAACTCTTATGTCGCCACCGTCAGAACGGTGAATTATCGTCTGGTTCGCAACGGCTGGTTTATCGTGGAAGGGCAAAGCCACGACACGCGTAATTTCATCGTCAAACTGAACGACCGGTTTGAGATCATGGAAAAGGCCATGGTCGATGATGTGCACGAACGTGAAGCGTCGGCTGACGCCATCAACGGTTTTGAAGACCTGCGGATTTTCTTCTGGAAGTCGGAACTCTGGGCACTCGGCAAGGCAAAGACGCAGGCTATCAACCAGTTACGCGCTTTGCTCGTGAGTGCCCCTCAGGAAATCCGTGACCGTCTTCTGAAAGCAAAGACGGCAGAATGCGTTGAGAGTTGTGCCCGAGTGCGCTCGTTGGGCAAAACGCCAATGCTGCAAACGCTGACGGCGACGCTGCGACTGCTGGCGAAGCGCTGGTTGACGCTGGCAGAAGAACTCAAAGCGCTCGATGCAATGCTTGAAAGCCTGACAAGCCAGCATGCCCGCCGCCTACGTGAAAGATTCGGCGTCGGCCCGCAGACCGCGGCAGTATTGGTTGCTGTGGCGGGTGACAATCCTGAACGCCTGAAAAGTGAGGCGGCGCTGGCGGCACTCTGCGGCACAAGTCCGTTACAGGCGTCGTCCGGCAAGACGGTCCGCCATCGCTTGAACAGGGGCGGCGACCGGTCTGCAAACAATGCCCTATGGACTATTGCAATGGTACGCATGCGCAGTGATCCGCGTACTCGAGCCTACGTTGATCGCCGGACAAAAGAAGGCATGTCGAACAAGGAAATCCACCGCTGCCTGAAACGCTATATCGTTCGGGAGCTGTACCCGCTCATTCTGGCCGATCTGGCCGATTCGACGGCCGTCGCTTGACATAGGAGCGTCAATACACCGACCGAAAGCCTGTGGGGTTCGTTGAAAGTTGCACGCCTGCATGGCCGGCACTTCGCGACCCGGCGTGCAGCAATGGATGAAATCGTCGACTGGCTTGGCTTTTATAATTCACGCCGGCTACACTCGACGCTCGACTACGTCAGCCCCATGACGTTCGAGAAAAACTGGTTCGCCGCTCAACAGGGACGAGCCGCATAAATCCCTCAGCTATGGGATTCGCTAAACAGGGGCAAGGTCAGGTAGCACTCCTGGCCCGCGCTTCTTCTCCTGCGTGTATCTCCTTTTCGATCGCCCGGTGTCCGCGGTCAGTTTCACCTTAAGCCTCGATCCTCTTCACTAAATACAATAGATGCTCAATTAAGAGTTTTAAGAAGTTCCTATGAGATTCCTAAAGACCACAGCTCGTGCTCTTCCTAGTAAAACGCATCGTTTGGGTGAAGATTGATGGTTAAACTATACAGTCAATTTCTAACTCAATAAATTGGCGCGTCGACATTGTTTGATCTGAAAGGGTATTGAAACGCAGGCTTTTCTCTAAGACTTCGTCGCTCAATCAAACACTCGCACTAACCTAGCAAACACCCCATTCCGCGCAATCCACTCCGCGTACTCCCGATACTCCGGATCATTCATCAAATGCTTTTCTTCTGTCTTAGCCCGCAAGAAATAAAGCATATTCACAGCCAGTAGCGCCGCGCAATGTGTCACCGCCGCTCGCCATCCCAGCGGCTCGATAAACGGCACCGTCACCATCCAGTAAGACAGATTCTTCGCGATATAAGCGGGATGCTTGGTGAACCGATAAGGTCCCGAAGTAATGATCCCGCGATTCGTCAAATTCGAAAACCGCAAACCGAACGAGATAGTCGCAAGCGCATAGCACAGCAGCAAAGCGACGATGACCGCGCCCCACACGATTCGCACAACCGGCATCGAAATAAGCCAGTTGTCCCAGAACACCGAGCCTTCGTAGTGAATGTACTGGTTCGAGATGAGCGACCAGAACGGCTGATAGCAGATCAGTGCAACGAGCCAACCCAACGTCGTCGGCTCCGCGCTGCGCACGTGACTGTCGAGTATGCGCAACGTGCAGATGTAACCCACGGTGCCGAACATCAGGTCCATTGCGAACGACAGGTCGTACACGAATCGGAATGTCGCGAGCGAAAACGGCGCGTTCAGCGCGGTGGTCAACGACGCGTTGAGGTGATCCGCATTGGTGGACAGGTAGACGATCATCAGCGGAAGGAAGAACGCCTTCACCATCCAGCCCGCCAACATCTCGCGCACCGGGCGCCAGTTCGCGGGACGCCCGCCGCGGAATAGGTAGCGCGCCCATAGCAGGTACGCGTCATCGGTTTCGCGCTGATGCCGGTCCATCCACGCAAAATAGAAGGGCGCCGCGATGAGCGCATAAGGCGCGAGCGTACCGAGCAGCGACCAGAACGGGTTGTAGAAGGCGCCGTGATATTCGGGCAGCAGCCAGTAAAGCGCGCCGATGCCCGCATACACCGAGGCCAGAGCCGCGAGGCGCAATTCGACGCGCACGATGCTCAGCGGCCGCACCGCCCGGCTCGCGAGGCCGGCGCTCGGGCGCAAATAGACGCGCGCGACGAACAGCTCGTAAGCGGCAATTGTGGCGATGATGGCCAGACAGGCGACGGTGCTGCGCGTCGCGCCATCGAGCGAGCTGCTGTCGCGCAGCAACCAGAGAGTGAGCAATCCGACGGCGATCCCGAGCAGGCCGATCGAAAAAGGTGTCGCCGAGCGGGGCCGCGGGTCGTGCACGCGCGCGACGGTATCGAATGTGGAGTTCATGTCATCCCTCGTCGTCATGACATCGAAGGCGGCCGGGTTGTTGATTTTTTGGTGCCCGGCCGCCGTGCTTGCGTAACGCTTATTTGCCGGCCGCCGCGACGCCGCCGAGCAGTCCGCCGACCAGGTTGGTCACCGGCGCGAGCGGATTCTTGTTACCCGAGCCGCTGCTGCCTGCGGCGCCGGCCGAGCCGCCAGTCAAGCCGCTGATGAGGCCCGTCACCGGATTGGCAGCCGTGCCGCCCGACGAACCGCCGGCGCTGACACCGCCTGTGACGTTGACCGTCAACGAGCCGACCACGTTGGCGACGGGTGCCAGCGGACCGCCCGTGTCCGATGTCCCGCCTAGCGAGCCGACCTTGCCGAGAAGGCCGGTCAGCGGCGCGAGTAGGCCGGCCGCGCCGCCGGCGCCACCCGTGCCGCCCGCTGCGCCGCCCAGCGATCCGAGGTTGCCGATCAGGCCGGTCAACGGCGGGATGGAGACGCCGCCCGAGCCACTTGCGCCGCCGAGTCCGCCGAGCGGCCCGAGCAAGCCCGTGATCGGCGCGAGCGGATTGGTGGTCGCGCCGGTGAACAGGCCGCCCGTGCTCGTCAGGGTTTTGCCCAATTGGCTCCCGACGCCGCCGACGTCCTTGCCGACCTGATCGCCGGTGGCGCCCGACACTTTGATGCCCGCCACGTTGAGTCCGTTGCCGAGCGTGCCGAGCAGGTTGTTGAGCGGTGCACCGAGACCTGTCGCGTTGCCGAGCGTCTGCGTCGTGTTGGAGACGGCGGTGGTGATCGGGTTGATCGCCGAACTGAGCCGTGTTTCGATCTGCTGGACTGGCGCGCTGGTGAGCGCGGTATTCAATCCCGAGCCCACAGCCGTGACGCCGCTGCCCACACCGCCGACGACGCTGCCCAGCGTCGACGTCACTGGGGAAAGCGGTTTCAACGGGCCGCTGCCGAGACTGTTCACCACGCCGCCCAGCGCGGTCACGGCGGCACCGGTATTAGCGACGACGCCGGAAGTCGAAGTCAGCGTCGGACCGAGCGGATTGGCCGCGCTGCCGACGGTGCCGAGGCCCGCGGCGGTGCCGTTACCCAGCACCTTTACGCCGTTGCCGAGGTCAGTGAGCGCGTTGCCGAGGTTCGAGGTCGTTGCGCCGTTGACGCCGGGAACCGAGGTGCCGCTGATCTTGGTGCCGGTATCGGCGGCTGTCGTGCCGATGGCTGTGATGAGATTACTGGCCTGAGTGATGATGTTGCCGATGGGGGTGGAAGAGGTGCCCGAAGTACCCGAAGTACCGGAAGTACCGGAAGTACCGGAAGTACCGGAAGTACCGGAAGTACCGGAAGTACCGGAAGTACCGGAAGTACCGGAAGTACCGGAAGTGCCGGAAGTGCCGGAAGTGCCAGAGGTGCCAGAAGTACCGGAAGTGCCGGAAGTGCCGGAAGTGCCAGAAGTGCCGGAGGTGCCGGAGGTGCCGGAGGTGCCGGAGGTGCCGGAGGTGCCAGAGGTGCCAGAGGTGCCAGAGGTGCCAGAGGTGCCAGAGGTGCCAGAGGTGCCAGAGGTGCCAGAAGTGCCAGAAGTGCCAGAGGTGCCAGAGGTGCCAGAAGTGCCAGAAGTACCTGAAGTGCCGGAAGTCCCCGAAGTCCCCGACCCCGAAGTACCACCCAATCCGCCCCCGCCGATACTTGGAGTGTTAAGAGTCGACCCGCAACCGTAGAGCGCGAGCAATGTGGATGTCGCAACAGCGATGGCTGTCCGACTGGCAAATTTCTTCATGGTATCCCCGTTGAACGACTATTGATGGGGACGTCAACGCAAGTTGCACGCCAAATGCAGGTTATGGCGAGGCGGGGAAGCCTAATCGCAGATATATCGAATGAACTGGCCAGAAATTAAATTTACCGCGAAAAAACACCAATTTTGTCACAACGGTAGAGGCCGTGTTCCACTCACGTGCTACGTAACGCCGGCGTCCAACGTAACAGTGCAAGAGCCTGGCCAAGTCAGCACATGACAAGCAGCCGGCGCCGCCCACGAACACCTCGGTGCAGCCCACCTCCTCGATGCCTTCCGAATCATCAGACAAAGCTATTGGAAATTGTAAGGTTATTCCAAATCTTGATTGAGAATGATTCGCGTTTACGTTAGATTGGCGCCCTGTCCTTTGAGAAAACGGAGCGAATCTATGGCTGAGGTGCTCGTCCAGCGAGAGCCTTCAACAGCGATGCCGATATCGGTTCTCAGCACCGGCGGCGCCTGTCCACCCGTTTCGCGGCGCGCCCGCGCCCACTCACATTCGGGCGATTGGCAGAAGGGCACGCTGCTCGACGTGCTGATCGACAATCGCCCGATGCTTGTCAATCTGGCGCGCGGTTTCGTGGGTTGTGCGAGCCTCGCCGAAGACGTGGTGCACGACGTCTTCATCAAGCTGATCGACTTTCCGGATCAGGACGCGGTGCGCCAACCCGTAGCCTACGTAACGCGCATGGTGCGCAACGCGTCGATCGACGCCTTTCGCCGCCAGAGCCTGGAAAACACCTATCACGCCGACGAAGACGACGGCCTGCACGTGCCATCGCCGGAACCTTCGCCGGAAGCCGCGCTGCTCGTGCGGGACACGCTCCGGCACGTCTACAACGCGCTCGACCAGTTGCCGCCGCGCAGCCGCGCCGCATTCGAAATGGTGCGGCTGCGCGAGGAAACGCTGCAAAGCACGGCACGCGCGCTCGACGTCTCGCAAACGCTGGTGCACTTCATGGTGCGCGACGCCGAGAAGCATTGCGCCGATTGCCTCGACGCCTGCAATCGTGGCGTCGCCGGTCCCGCGTTCTGCAACGGCCGCGCGCGTCGGCGGTAAAAAAGCGCGCGCATCAAACGTCAACTGAATAGAAGCGGTGCGCGCGGAATGCGGGCGCCGCCGTGCCGGACCGGCGAGCGCGCTGTCCCGGCGCTTCCTGACCTTTCATCGACAGAGCCTTTCATCATGACGCAAGCACAGCAGAGTTCCAGCACGGCAGCCGGCGAGGCGGACGATCTCGCCTACACGGTCGTCATCAACGACGAAGAACAGTATTCGATCTGGCCGTCCTTCCGCGACGTGCCGGCCGGCTGGCGCGAAGTGGGCGTGCGCGGCCCGAAGGCCGAATGCCTCGCGCACATCGAGACGGTCTGGACCGATATGCGCCCGGCCAGCTTGCGCCGGCATATGGACGGGACGGCCTGAAGCGCGTGCCGTGCAATCCGGCGGCCTCGGGGCATGCGCCCGGCCACGCCGCTTCAGCAAAAGGATCCAGAGTATGACCATGCTTTCGACGCCGCAGCCCACGCTCGCCGATCTGACGATCGAACCGGGCCTGCCGACTGTCGTCTCGCCGCGCGCGGGCGCGGCGATTTCATTGGAAGAAGCGGCACCGCTGCTGCGCGCGATCGTCGACGACACGCTCGAACGCGCGGGCGGTGTGCTGTTCACCGGTTTCCAGGTAGCCTCGATCGACGCGTTTCAAAGCTTCGCGGGCTCGTTCGGTTATCCGCTGATCGGCTACGAGTTCGCCTCGACGCCGCGCAGCCAGGTGGAAGGCGCGGTGTACACCTCGACGGAATATCCGCCGCATCGCTCGATTCCTTTGCATAACGAACAATCGTACACGCGCGAATGGCCGTTACGTATCTGGTTCCACTGCGCACTGGCCGCGCGTTCAGGCGGCGCGACGCCGATTGCCGATAGCCGCGCGATCTACCGTGCGCTCGATCCGGCGCTGGTCGATCGCTTCGCGAAGCGTGAGCTGCTGTACGTACGCAACTTCGGGCAAGGGCTCGATCTTCCGTGGGAGCAGGCGTTCGGCTCGGCGGACCCGCGCACGGTCGAGCGGATTTGCCGCGCGCGTGGCATCGAATGCGAATGGCGCGATAGCGAGGACGGCGAACTGCTGCTGCGTACGCGCGAGCGCTGCCAGGCGGTGGCACGCCATCCGCGCACGGGCGAGCACGTCTGGTTCAATCAGGCGAACCTGTTCCACCTTTCGTCGCTCGATGAAGACATGCAGGAAGCGCTGATCGATTCGGTCGGCCTCGAAAACGTGCCGCGCAACGTCTATTACGGCGACGGCGAACCGCTCGAAGCGGACGCACTCGCGGAAATCCGCGGCGTGCTCGATCAGCAGCGTATCGTGTTTCCGTGGCTGACCGGCGACGTGCTTATGCTCGACAACATGCTGAGCGCACATGCACGCGACCCGTTCGAAGGGCCGCGCAAGGTCGTGGTGGCGATGGCGCGAAGCTACAGCGAAGCCGAAGGCGAAAAACGGACGGCCGCGCCATGACGAAATCGCAGGGCGCGGCGCTCGCGGCGCATTCGCTGACGGTCGGTTATCGCGATCACGTCGTGCTCCACGGTCTGAACCTGAACATCGCAGCCGGCCGCGTCACGGCCTTGTGCGGACCGAACGGCTGCGGCAAAAGCACGTTGTTGCGCACGCTCGCCGGTTTGCAACCGGCGCTGTCCGGCAGTGTCGAAGTCAACGGCGTGCCGCTCGCTTCGCACCGGCGGCGCGTGTTGGCGCGCACGCTGACCATGCTCGCGCAGTTCAACCAGATTCCTTCGGGACTCACCGTGCGCGAACTGGTCGCGTACGGTCGTTACGCGCACGGCGGCTGGCTTCGCGGACTGTCGCGCGCCGACCATGCGGCAATCGACGAAGCGCTCGCCACCAGCGGCCTTGCCGCCGATGCCGCGCGCGACGTCGCCGCGCTTTCGGGCGGCGAACGGCAACGCGCGTGGATCGCAATGGCGCTCGCGCAGCAGGCGCCGATCGTGCTGCTCGACGAGCCGACTACCTACCTCGACATCCATCATCAACTGGACATACTGCGCGAGTTGCGGCGCCTGAATCGTGAGCGCGGCCTCACGATCGTGTGGGTGCTGCACGAGCTGAACCAGGCAGCGGCCTACAGCGACGACATCGTGCTGATGCGCGCCGGCCGCATCGTCGCGCAAGGCTCGCCCGATGCGATGCTCGACCCGCGTCACCTGAGCGAGACCTTCGGCGTGCCGATGCTCAAGATCGCGCACCCGCAAACAGGCGCGCCGATGTGCGTGCCGGCCTATGAAGGCGAAGCGGCGGATCTCGACACGGCTTCCGCCTCGCTTCACGAAGAAGCCACGAGCAAGGACCTCGCCGCATGACGACGCTTGCAGCGCGCAAACGCCTGCGCCGTAATGCGCCGTCGGTGGACAGCGACAGCTACCGTGCGCCCGTCAAAAGCCGCGTTACGACAATCGGCGCCGCGCTGTCGGCGTTGATCGTGGTCGTGGCCGTGATGCGTCTTGCACCCGGTTTTCGTGCCTGGCTCGCCGCGCCCGCAGGCAGCGACGCCGCGCAACTCGCCGGCATTCTGCTCTTCGACCTGAGCGTGCCGCGCATTCTGGCGGCATTGGCGGCGGGCGCCTGCCTCGCGGTGGCCGGCACCTTATTCCAGTCGCTGACGCGCAATCCTTTGGCTTCGCCGGATCTGCTCGGCATTACCGGCGGTGCGCAGCTCGGCTTGCTTGCCGCGATGCTGGTGCCTTCGCTGGCCGGCGCGGCGTCCGTGCCGCTGCTGTTCGTGTGCGGTCTCGGCGCGGCAGCGTGCGTGGCCGCGGCCGCCGGCGGCTGGCGCGCGACGCCGTTGCGGCTCATCCTCGCTGGCAGCGTTTGCATGCTGCTGTTTTCCGCGCTGACCACGCTGATTCTCGCGTTCTTCGAGCAGAGCATCGTCGGTGTGTCGTTGTGGGCGAGCGGCAGCCTTTATCAACCCGGCGCGGCCGGCTTGAAGACCGCCGCGTCGTGGCTCGTGTTGCCGCTGGTCGCGTTGCCCTTCGTGATTCGCCCGCTCGATCCGCTCGCGCTCGGCGACGACGCCGCAGCAGCGGCCGGCGTTCGCGTGGATGCCACGCGGCTCGCGGCGATGGTGGTGGCGGTGGGCTTCGCGAGCGTCGCTGTGAGTGTGGCTGGGCCGCTCTCGTATGTCGGCCTGATCGCACCGAACCTGCTGCGTCAGATGCGCGGCGCGAAGGCATCGCGGCTGGCCGCGCTCGTGCCATTGTCCGCGCTCGTCGGCGGCGCGCTGGTGCTCGTCACCGACAGTGCCGTGCAGGCGCTCGATCTCGACGCGACACTTTCGACCGGCGTGGCGATTGCCTTCGTCGGCACACCGCTGATGCTCGCGATGATCCGCAGCGGCGCCGCGTGGTCGGGCGCATTGCACGCCGGCCAGGAGCGAGCTGCTGCGCGCGCGGGCACGCGCTTCGTGCGCATGGCCGATGCCTGGCCCTGGCCGCTGACGGCAAGCGCGCTGGTGCTGCTCGGTATCGTGATCGTGTGCGCGGGCGCCTCGTTCGGTCCGACGACGATCGGCGTGCAGCGCTGGCTCGCCGCATTCGATCACCGCGACGAGCTTGCGGGAATGCTGCTCGATCTGCGTCTGCCGCGTCTCATTTGCGCACTGCTGGCGGGCGCGTTGCTCGCCGCGAGCGGTGTGCTGATGCAAAGCATCGTGCGCAATCCGCTCGCCGGTCCGGAAGTGCTGGGCGTGACGCAAGGCGCGGGCCTCGCGACGCTCGCGGCGCTCGTGATGTGGCCGCTCGCCGCACATTCGACGCTGGCCGCCGCGTCGCTCGCGGGCGGCGGCATCACGTTGGCCTTGACGCTCCTGCTGAATCGCCGCCATCGCTATGCGCCGCTCGCGGTTGCGTTGACGGGCATCGTGATCGGCACGCTGTGGACGACCCTGTCGCAATGGCTCATCACCCAGCAAAGCGTGCAGCCCGCGCGCTTCGTGGTGTGGCTGGTCGGCGGTACCTATGGGCGCAGTTGGGGCGAAGTGACGACGCTGCTGCCGTGGTGCGTGCTGGCCGTGCCGGTGTTCGCGTTGCTCGCGCGGCCGCTCGATCTGCTTGCCCTAGGCGACGACCAGGCCGCGTCGCTGGGTTTGCCGATCAGCGTGTTGCGTCCGCTGGTGCTGAGCGTGGCGACGCTGGCGGCATGCGCCGCGGTGGCCGCCGTGGGGCCGGTCGGCTTTATCGGCTTGATGGCACCGCATCTGGCGTCGATGCTCGGTGCGCGTGCTCATCGCACACGCTTGTGGCTGGCGGCGGCGTGTGGAGCGCTGGTGCTGGTGGTGGCCGATATCGCGGCGCGCACGTTGCTGGCGCCGCGTGAGATTCCGGCTGGCGTGCTGACCGCGCTGATCGGCGCGCCCTATCTGCTGGCACTGCTGATCGTGGAGGCTCGGCGCGAGAAGCGGGGCAAACGGTGACGCGGCAACCCCACCACGACGACGAGCGAGCGCAATGCTTCGCGGGTTTTGCGCCGGAGTCGATCGCGCATTATCTCGAGCACGTGTGGCTCGGCACGCCGAACCCCGTAGAGGAACCGATCCTCGCCGATGACCGGACTGCTTCGCTAGCCGTGATCCCCGCTAGCGAACTGGCTGGCCGTCGCACCGAATTGCTCGATGCTATGGTCACGCTCTACGGCGGCGAGCGCGAAACGCATGCACGCGCATTGCTGTCGCAATGGACCAAGTACTACTTCGGCTTCGCGGCGACCGCCGGATTCGTCGCCGCAGCGTTGCTGCGCCGTCCGCTTGCCATGTCGCCGGATAACACGCATATCGTGCTGCGCGACGGTCTTCCCATCGCCGCATATTTCGCGCGTGCCGCGTTGCAGCCGGTTGAATGCGACCCGGCACGCCGCTATGCACCGCTCGTCGATCACCTGAATACGGTGATCGAAACGCTGTGCACAATGACCCGAATCGCGCCGCGCGTGTTGTGGAGCAACGCCGGCAATCTGCTGGACTACCTGTTCGAACAATGCGCGCCGCAATTCGATCTGAGCGAAGACATCGCGTGGCTGTTTGGTCCGCTTGCCGCCAATGGCGAGGCGAATCCGCTGCGTCTGCCGGTGCGTCAGGCGAAGCCGCGCGCCGCGAGCTTGCCGAACCCGTTCAGCGTACGGCGGGTGTGCTGCGTACGTTATGAAATTCCTGGAGAGACGCAACTGTGTGGACGCTGCCCCTTGCTATTGACGATGAGCGATGCGGAAATCGCATTGCAGGCTGCGCCGCAATGACGAGATTGCGAATATCAGCGCCACGGTCGCGCCGGACCAGGAAACCCCTATGTTTCAGGCAGCTTTGCGTTAGCGTTGCGGTGGCGGCCGCACTGTTCTCCGGTTCGTATGCGTTCGCGCAAGGCAGTCAAAGCGTTGCACCCGCAGCGGGTACAAGTAATCCATCTCGCGCCCGCATCACACAAGCACAGCAGCAAACCTGCACACCGCTCGCAGACAACCCGATCGTCTCGCAAGCGAGTCCATCGCTACGCGCACAGCACAAGCGCATCGTCGTGCTCGAATTCATGTTCGCTGAAGATCTCGCGGCGGTCGGCCTCACGCCGGTCGGCATGGCCGATCCCGAGTATTACCCGGTGTGGATCGGCTACGACAACGCGCGTCTCGCGTCGGTGCCCGATGTCGGCACACG
This sequence comes from Paraburkholderia sp. USG1, assembly GCF_031570135.1. NCBI lineage: Bacteria > Pseudomonadati > Pseudomonadota > Betaproteobacteria > Burkholderiales > Burkholderiaceae > Paraburkholderia > Paraburkholderia sp. USG1. The sequence goes on from NZ_JAMWXW010000005.1 coordinate 170,852, forward strand.
GCAGGAACCGAGTCTCGAAGCAATCGCGGCGGCGAGGCCCGATCTGATTCTCGGCGTCGGCTTGCGGCATGCGCCGATTTTTGCAGCGCTCGAACGCATTGCGCCGACCGTGCTGTTTAAATACGGCCCGAACTTTACCGAAGACGGCGCCCACGTTACACAACTCGATTGGAGTCGCAAGATTCTGCGCACCATCGGCTGCCTGACGGGACGCGAAGAGGCGGCAACTGCCGTCGAGGCCCAAGTCGATGCAGGTTTTGCCCGCAACGCCCAGCGCCTCGCCGAAGCGGGCCACCGCGGCGAACAGGTCGCGTGGCTGCAGGAATTGGGTTTGCCGGACCGCTACTGGGCATTCACCGGCAACAGCACGGCGGCGGGTGTCGCGCATGCGCTCGGGCTCAACCTGTGGCCGGCAGAAGCGACTCGCGAAGGCACCGCGTACGTCAGTTCTGAAGATCTGTTGAAGAAGCCGAAGCTGACCGTGCTGTTCGTCAGCGCGACGGACAAGAACGTTCCGCTCGCCACCAAACTCGATTCGCCGATCTGGCGTTTCGTGCCGGCTCGTAGTTCGGGGCGCGTCGGACTTGTCGAACGGAATATCTGGGGTTTCGGCGGCCCGATGTCCGCATTGCGACTCGCCGACACGATGACGGATACGTTGCTGTCCCTGCCGGCGCCTGCAGTAAAGAAGTAGGCGAGTCTCGCTTCAACAAGCCGAGCGCCGGAACAAACGGCGCCCAGCATGCGGAGCGCTCACCTCATCAACCCATCGTACCGTTGGCCGCCGACGGGTTCTGCACCACTTGTGCCGAGCCATGCGTCTCGCTGACGATGCTGCCGTTCTCCAGCTTCAGCACACGATCCGCGAGATGGAAATAGCGGTCGTCGTGACTGATCACGAGCACCGTCTTGCCGCGCGAACGCAGCTCCGGCAACAGTTGTTCGTAGAACACCGCCTTGAACTGCGGATCCTGATCCGCAGCCCACTCGTCGAACAGATAGAACGGCCGGTCTTCCAGATACGCTACAACCAGCGCAAGGCGTTTGCGCTGACCGGTGGAAAGCGCTCGCGTGGAGAATGCGCCGTTCACGACCTGCACCTTGTGATCGAGCGCGAGCTTCGCCACCAGCGCGTTCGCGCGGGCGTCAGCCTGCGCGCGCGAGGCGTCGTTCGGATCGACGATGCCGAGCAGCGCGTCGAACAGATGAAAGTCGTTGAACACGGCCGTGAAGCGCTGACGATACGCGGCGCGTTCGGCGAGGCCGACCGGTTTGCCGTCCAGTTCAATGGTGCCGTCTTCGGGTTCGTAGAGCCCGGTGAGTACTTTCGCGAGCGTCGTCTTGCCGCTGCCGTTGCCGCCGACGATAAACACCAGCTCGCCCGGCCTGAAAGTCAGATTGACCGGTCCGACGCGGAACATGCGCTCGTCGCGCTCATGGAAGTACGAGTGCGTGACATTGCTGAGCGTGAGAGTGCGATACGGCGCGTGCGAGGCGTTCTCGTCGGGCGGCGGCGAGGTGCGCAGCGCGCCGAATTCGCCCATCACCTTCTCGATGCGATCGAGCGAGACGCGTGCCGCATTCAGCGTCGGCACGTTGTTGAGCAGACCGTCCAGCGGCAGCAGCATGAACAGGAACACGACCACGTAGCCCGATGCGGAAGGCGCGTCCGCATGCACGCCGAGTGCCGGCCAGAACGCCGCGACACCGAGAAACACGTAAAACAGGAACACGATCCAGCCGACCCCGACCGCATACGCGCTGAACGCCCGGCGCCGATGATCGCGCACTTCGTCGATGGCCGAGCCGAGCTGGCCGTCCACGAACTGACGCGAGCGCGCCTGGTGCAGCTTCAGTTCCTTCGCGCCGGTGAAGAGCGCGCCGAGATAGCCGAACAGTTTGTCCTGCGAACGGCCCGCGGCTTCGAGCGAGGCGATTGCGCGCTTGTCGCCGGCGTGATAGCCGAGCGAGCCGACCAGGATCGCGGCCACCGCGAGCAGACAGACCGGCCACGACAGCCACGCCAGATAGCCGAGGCAGCCGAACACGATCGAGCCGTGCATCACGAGATTGGGCAACGCGAAGAACAGCATCGAGACGTTGGTGGCGTCGTCGGTCAGCACGGACTGCACGGGCGCCGCGCCAATGCGCTCGACATCGCGCAATTCGGCTTCCGCGACGCGGCGCGCGACGTGTTCGCGCAACTGCGCCATCGTGTCTTGCGAGAGGCGCGCGAACAGCACGCCGGTAATCACACGCGTGACGAGCGCGACGATCGCGCACAGCGCAAAACGCATGGCGAGCGACATATCGGCGGCGCCCGGCTGCGACAGCGCGCGGCTCAAGGTCGCAACGAGCAGCACGCTGGCAATGCCGTTCAGCACGCACGCCGTCAGCGCGATCGCGAACGAGCCGCGTGAACGTTTGAGCAACGCAACGATCAGGCGCATGGCGGGCTTGCCCGCAGGGTTGGCGGAAGATGAAGAAGACGAGGGTGGCGCGTCGTAGCGCTCGTTGGCAGCGGTCATCGGCAAGGTGTCGCAGTGGGTCGCAATGGATCGGTGAATCGCAGCGCATGCGTGCATGCAGCCATTCAGCGGGGCGCGAAGAATCGCCCCTCGCCTGATAGACGAATGGGCGACGCAAACATTTACCGCGCGCTGCCATCTGCCACATCAAAAAGATGCAGTCCAAATAAAAACGCTGCGCGCGGTAAAGATTTGCGATGGCGGATCGTCACACCAATGAAGCGGCCCATTGCGGCCTGCGACTTGGCCAACGCGGCCAGTTCTAACGGATTCCATGCCCATGACGAGCTTCCCGATTGCATTGCACCAGCAGATCCGCGCTATGGCGCGCATCGATCCCGATGCGCCCGCGCTGGCGTCATTCACGCCGTCTACCGTGCGGCTGACGCGCGGCGAACTGGATAGTCGCGCGGCGCGGCTCGCGGCACGGCTGCGCGCGGCAGGTGTGACGACTGAGGTGCGTGTGGGCGTATGCGTTGCACGGTCGTGCGATCTGTTCGTCGCGTTGCTTGCCGTATTGAAGGCGGGCGGCGTGTTCGTCGCACTCGATCCGCTCCATCCGCCAGCGCGCCTCGATTGGGTTGCGCGGGATGCGGGACTCATGCACGGCATTGTCGACGATTCCGCCGATGCGGCGATGCGTGCGCGCTTCAGAGAGTGCTTTCACGTGGAAAGCGCTGCCACCACAGACGCGGCGGCACCCTGTTTCGACGACGAAGACACGCCGGTTCATCCGCGAGCGGCGGCATACATGATCTACACGTCTGGCTCGACAGGCACGCCAAAAGCGGTGGCTGTCGAACACGGACCGCTTGCCGCGCATGGCGAGGCGCTTGCCGGGTCGTTGCCGATCGCGGCCACCGACCGCGTGCTGCATTTTGCGTCGGTCAATTTCGATGTCTCCATCGAAGCATGGTTAGTACCGCTTGCCGTCGGCGGCAGTGTGGTGATCAGCGATCCGCCGCCGTTCGCGCCTGAAACCACGCATGCCTTCATGCTGCGCGAAGGCATCACCAATACGACGCTGCCGCCCGCTTATGTGCGCGAGTTCGCGAACGTTTGCGCGCGCCTCGGCGTGCCGCCTTCGCTGCGCACGCTGTTGTTCGGCGGTGAAGCGATGTCGCAGGACAGTTTCGATGAAATCCGCCGCGTGTTCCCGTCGGTACGTCTCGTCAACGGCTACGGGCCGACCGAGGCCGTGATCTCGCCGATGCTGTGGCCCGTCGATCCGGGAATGACGCCGGCGCTCGAAGGAAGCAACGGCTTTGCATCGCTGCCGATCGGCTGGCCGATCGGCCGGCGCGTGGCGCGCATCGACGGCGCGGCGCAACAGGGCGAAGCCGGCGAACTGCTGCTCAGCGGCGTGTGCCTCGCGCGCGGCTATCATGGCCGCGCGGCGCTGACGGCCGAACGTTTCCTGCCGGACCCGACCGGCGAGCCGGGCGAGCGGATCTACCGCACCGGCGACCTCGCGCGCGAACGCGCGGACGGCTCGTTCGATTATCTCGGCCGCATCGACGATCAGGTTCAGGTGCGCGGCGTGCGCGTCGAACCCGGCGAAATCGCGGCTTGTCTGCTGACCCACCCGGCCGTGGCCGATGCGGGTGTGCTGGCCGAAGCGGCCGGAGGCCGCACGCAACTGATCGCCTGCGTCGTGCTGCAAGATGCGCTCGAACCCGATGATGCCGCGCTGCAAGCTCATCTCGCCGCGCATTTGCCGCAGGCCTGGATGCCGCATCGCTTCGTGCGCTTCGAGCGCCTGCCATATACATTGAACGGCAAGCTCGATCGCACAGCACTGCGCGACTTCGTTGCTACGCTGCCGGCCGTGATCGATTCGAATCATGTCGCGCCTCGGACCCGCATCGAAACGCGCCTTGCGGCGCTTTGGCAAAAGCTGTTGAACGATCCGGCGCCGATCGGCTGCAACGATCGCTTTTTCGCACGCGGCGGTGACTCGCTCGCGGCGATGCAATTGCAGGCGGCGATTCGGATCGAATGGCGCGTGAATCTGCGGCTCGACACGTTGTTCGACGATCAACCGCTCGAAGCGTTGGCGCGTCTGATCGATGCCAGTGAGACTGAAACGTCGGCAGGTTCACATTCAATCACGGTTGTGCGTACCGCTGACGCGCCGTTCGTCGATCGTGCCGCCTCATTCGCGCAACAGCGGTTCTGGGTGCTCGCGCAAACACAGGACGCCGGCGCGGCCTACCACGTTGCGGTGCAATGGGACGTGCAGGGCACACTCGAGATCGGCACGTTGCAACGCGCGCTCGATTGTCTGATCGCGCGTCATCAGGCGTGGCGAACCACGCTGGTCGAGTCCGACGACGGCATTGTCGTGCAACGCATCCACGCCCGTTTGCCGGTGCCGATCGCGCAAATCGATCTGCGCGCGTGCTGCGAGGATGAGCGCGCATCGCGACTGGCGGCGTTGACGGAACAGCAGGTTGGCGCGGCTTTCGATCTGTCGCAAGGGCCGCTGGTGCGTGCCGCGCTCGTCACGCTTGCTGACGACACGCAGCGTTTCCTCCTCACCACGCATCATTCGGTCAGCGACGGCTGGAGTTCGCGCTGCGCCTTCGACGAACTGCGAACCGCTTACGCTGCCTTCGCGATGGGACACGAGCCGCAGTTGCCCGCACTGACCGTCCAGTATGCTGACTACGCACAATGGCAACGCGACTGGCTCGCCGCAGGCGAGGGCGAAAGGCAACTGGCGTACTGGCGCGACGCGTTGCGCGATGCGCCCGAAGCACTCGCATTGCCGCTCGACCGGCCACGCTCACTGGAGCACGACTATCGCGGCGGCCGTCTCACGCTGCGTTTGCCCGTAGCGCTCTCCGAGGCTGTGCGCGAAACGGCGCGACGCGCGCAGGCGTCGCCGTTCACGGTGCTGCTTGCCGCCTTCGACGCCTGGCTCTACCGATTGACCGGTGCGACCGATGTTGTCGTGGCTGCGCCGATCGCGCATCGGCAGCGGGCGGAGACCGCGCCGCTGGTGGGCCTCTTCCTCAATACGCTGGCGCTGCGCGCGCGTGTCGCGCCGGATCAATCGTTCGCCGCGTTGCTCGACGGCGTGCGCCGGTCCACGCTCGATGCGATCGCGCACCAGGATGTGCCGTTCGATCAGGTGCTCGACGCCGTCAAGCCGCCGGTACGGCGTGGCGACGCGTGGCTCAAGGTCAAGTTCGCGCAGCAGTTCGATCTGGAACTGACGGCTGAATTGCCGGGCGCCTCGGTGCGCATGTCGCCGGGCCTCGACCTTGCCGCCCGCTTCGATTACGCGCTCGATTTCACCGACGATCCGCGCGGCATCGAACTGGTGGCTGCGTATGCACTCGACGGTATCGATGAAGCGACCGCGCACGCTTGGCTGCATAGCTACGCCGCGCTCGTCGCCGATGCAGTGCGCGATCCACGACGCGCCGTTACCGAACTGGATTGTGCTGATAGCGCCGAATATCGATCCGCGCGACGTGGCCGCGAATTTCGACCGGTGGCTGACAGCGTGCTCGCGCTATTCGCGCGGCATGCGCGTGAAATGCCGCATCGCGTGGCGCTTGCGGATGCCGATACGCAACTCACGTACGGCGAACTCGACGCGGCGTCGGACCGTATCGCGCTTGCTTTGCGGCGGCGCGGAGTGGGAGCAGCGGTAGGCGTGTGCGCGGAACACCCGGTGGTCGTGTGCATCGAGCGTTCGGTGCGTTTTGCCGTTGCGCTGATCGGCGTGATGAAGTCTGGTGCGTACGTGGTGCCGCTCGACCCAGCAGCGCCGCATGAACGCCTTGCGGCTTCTATCGACGCCTGTGGCGCGCGCTGGATTCTGACGGCGGATCAGGCACAACCGCTCGTCACGGTGGGTGGTGCGACCTCGATCGACGTGGACACGCTCACGCAAGAATCATCGTCCGCGAATGTTGGTGACTTAACAGCAACCGCATCGCATACGTCACCGTTGGCCGATCAAGCCGCCTATCTGATCTTCACCTCGGGATCGACCGGCACCCCCAAAGGCGTCGTCATCTCGCATGCCGCACTGGCGGACTACGTCGAGGGCATGCTGGATGAACTGGCGTTTGCCCCGGATGCATCAATGGCAATGGTCTCCACCGTCGCCGCCGACCTCGGCCATACCACGCTATTCGGCGCGCTCTGCTCGGGCCGTACGCTGCATCTGCTACCGGCGCAATGCGCGTTCGATCCCGACCGATTCGCTCACGAGATGCGCATGCGCAACGTCGGCATTCTGAAGATCGTGCCGAGCCACCTGCACGCACTGCTCGACGCGCAGCATCCCGCCGACGTGCTTCCCGCGCACGCCCTGGTAACGGGCGGCGAAACGCTGCCGTGGTCGCTGGTCGAGCGGATCGCCGCGCTCAAGCCGGCTTGCCGCGTGATCAATCACTATGGCCCGACCGAAGCAACGGTCGGCGCATTGACGTGCGACACGTCCGCGCCGGCACAGGCGGCATTGCGCGCGCTCAGCATGCGAACCGCGTACGCCGTGCCGCTCGGTTTGCCTTTGCCGAACGCGTATGCGTGTGTACTCGACAGCTATGGCGCGAGCGTGCCGCCGGGCGCGATCGGCGAGTTGTATCTCGGCGGACCGGGTTTGGCGCGCGGTTATCTGAATCGCGCCGCCGCAACTGCCGAGCGTTTCGTACCGCATCCATTCGCGGCGGGCGAGCGACTCTATCGAACCGGCGACCGCGTGAGACTGCGCGCCGATCGTCGGCTGGATTTTCTGGGCCGGCTCGACGATCAGGTGAAGATTCGCGGCTACCGTGTCGAACCGGGCGAGGTCAGCGCGGCACTGCGCGCGCTCGATGGCATCGCTCAGGCCGAAACGCTTGCTGTTGAGCATGAAGGACGTTTGCGTCTCGCGTCGTTCGTTACGTTGAGTAGCGGTGCGCGTTTCGACGAAACCGCATTGCGCGCGTCGGTGAGCGCGCGCCTGCCGGATTACATGGTGCCGGCCGTGTTGCAACACGTTGCTGCGTTGCCCGTGACCGCCAACGGTAAGGTGGATCGTGCGGCATTGCGGGCGCTCGCGGTTGCGCCGGCAGCGACCACGGCAGCAGGCGACGCGCCGCAAGGCGTCACCGAGGAAGCCCTCGCCGCTGTCTGGAAAGAAGTGCTCAAAGCCGAACGCGTGGGCCGCGATGACAACTTCTTCGAGCTGGGCGGCGATTCGATCCTCGTGTTGCAGGTGATCGCCCGTTCACGCAAACGCGGTGTGCGCTTCACACCGAAGCAACTGTTCGACGCACCGACGCTCGCGCAACTCGCGCGTGTCGCCACGACAGTGGATCTCGCCGCGCCGGCGGCAGAGGGCGCAGCGAAGGCGCAAGCCGCGCCGTCCCCGATCGAGCAGGCCGTCACGCTCACGCCCGCACAGCTGCGTTTCTTCGCGCTGGATATTCCGCAACGCGGCCACTGGAATCAGTCCATCGAACTCGACACGCACGCGCCGCTCGACTTCGACGCTTTCGCGCGCGCTTTCGAAACGCTGCTGACGCACCACGAAATATTCCGCCAGCGTTTCGCGCCGGCTGGTTCGCAAGGCGAATGGCGACTCACGCTCGCTGCGCGCGCATTCGAAACGCTGCCGCTCGCGGCCGTCTCCGCACGCGACGAAGCCGACGCGCTCGCCCAGTTCGATGCATTGCAAAGCACGCTCGATCTGACGCATGGCCCGCTCGTTTGTGCTCTGGCCGCGCTGATGCCCGACGGCACGACGAAACTCTATCTGGCGATCCATCACATCATCGTCGACGGTGTGTCGTGGCGTGTGCTGCTGGACGATCTCGAAGCCGCCTATCGCGCCGCGTGCGAGCGCCGCAGCGTGCGTCTCGCGCCGACGGGAACGAGTGCGCAGGAATGGGCGGCACGGCTCGCGCGCGCCGCGCTCGACACAGCGAACTCGCCGTTTGCCGCCGAAATACCCTATTGGACCGCGCACGCCGCGCCGTACGACGATTTGCCGCTCGACCGCCCGCAAGCCCGCGCGACCAACGCCGACGCGCAATCCGTGATCCAGACCATCGGCGCCGATCTGACGCGCGCCGCATTGACGGAAGCGAACGCTGCCTACCGCACGCAGATGATCGAACTGTTGATTGCGGCGCTGGCGCAGTCGCTGGGCTTGCCTGTGTGCCGCATCGAGCTTGAGGGCCACGGCCGCGAGGCATTGTTCGACGACGTGGATGTGAGCCGCACGCCCGGCTGGCTCACCAGCCACTATCCGGTGCAATTCGCGCTTGAAAGCACGCCGGCGGCCACGCTCGGCGCGGTCAAGGACACGCTGCGCGGCGTGCCGAACAAAGGGCTCGGTTTCGGCGTGCTGCGCCACTACGGCGACACGGCGACGCGCGCGGCGCTCGCCGCCGTGCCGCGTCCGCATGTGACCTTCAACTATCTCGGCCAGTTCGATGCGCCGCGTGAAGCGGCGCTCGTGCCGCGTTTCGGCGGCGCGGGCCGCGAACGCGATCCGGCAGGTCCGCTCGGCAATGCGTTGGCAATTCACGCCTATATCGACGGCGACGCCACGCGCACGCTCAAAGTCCACTGGGTCTACGGCGCGACGCAATTCGAGCGCGCCACCGTGGAAGCCATCGCGCAGCGCTTCGAAAGCGCGCTCGCGGAATTGATTGCCGCCTGCACTGCGCGTCTCGCGCAACACGGCGGCGGAGCGACACCCGGCGACTATCCGCTCGCGCGTGCAGGCGGCTTGACGCAAGGCGCGCTGGAGCGCATGCCGCTCGGCTTGCGTACCGTCGACGACATCTATCCGCTTTCGCCGATGCAGCACGGCATTCTGTTTCACTCGCTGTTCGCACCCGGGCAATCCACTTACGTGAATCAACTGGTCGCGACGTTGATCGAACCGGACGTGGAGCGCCTGCGTACGGCATTCGAGGCCGCCGTGCCGCGCCACGACATTTTGCGCACCAGCTTCACGCCGGAAGAGGCGACGCCGATGCAGATCGTGCACCGCCAGGCGCGCATGCCGGTCGAGATTCTCGATTGGCGCGAGCGCGGCGCTGACGCGAATGATGCCTTCGAAACCTGGCTCAATGCCGACCGCGCTCGCGGATTCGATCTGACGTCGCCGCCGTTGATGCGCGTCGCGCTGATCCGCATCACGGACGACACGTGGCGTCTTGTCTGGACGCGTCATCATTTGCTGCTCGACGGTTGGAGCACCGCGCGTTTCTTCGCCGACGTGTTGCGCGACTACATCGAGCCGCCGCGTCCGCAGCCGTTCGCCGCGCCCGCGAAGACGCGTTATCGCGACTTCATCGCGTGGCTGGCCGCACGCGACGCCGAAAGCGAGCGCGCTTTCTGGCTGCAACGCCTCGCGCTGCTCGACGAACCGACGCTGGTTGCGGAGCGCACGCCGGCGAAAGGCGGCCGCGAGTCGCGCCATCTCACGCGGCGTGAAACGGTCGGCGCGGCCACGACGGCGCGTCTCACCGACGCCGCGCGCCGCCTGAAGGTCACGCTCAATACGATGGTGCAGGGCGCATGGGCGCTCGCGCTGCAACGAATGACGCATCACACCGCGGTCGCGTTCGGTGCGACCGTCGCCGGCCGGCCCGACTCGCTGCCGGATGTCGACACCATATTGGGTCTCTTCATCAACACGCTGCCGGTGATTGCCGCGCCGTTGCCGCAGCGCCGCGCGTCGGCATGGCTGCACGATTTGCAGCGCGACAACGCCGCGGCTGCGGAGCATGCGCACACGCCGCTCTATGAAATCCAGCAGTGGGCGGGACAGGGCGGCGGCGCGTTGTTCGACACGCTGGTCGTGTTCGAAAACTATCCCGTGGACGAAGCATGGCAAGGACGCGACGAGCGTGCGCTCAAGTTGCGTGAACTGCGCAATATCGAGGCTACCGATTTCGCTCTTACGCTGGTGATCGAAGCGGGCACGACGCTGACCATCGATTACGGCTACGACGCCGCGAGACTCGACGAATCACGCGTTGCGGCGTTGCATCGCGCGTTCGAAACGTGCCTTGCCGGGTTGATCGCAAATCCGGACGCACCGCTCGGCACGATTTCGATTGCCAGTGCGGACGATCTGATCAAACTGGCGCGCTTCAACTCGACCGCGCAGGTATGGCCGCCTGCGCAGCAGCAGGCGCTGCATCGGCAGTTCGAATTGAGGGCGCTGGCGTCGCCGGAAGCAATCGCGCTGGAATTCGCGGACGAGCAAGCACGCACGCAGCAGATGACCTATGGCGAACTGGATGCGAATGCCGATCGCGTTGCCGCCGCGCTTATCGAAGCGGGCGTGCAGGCGGACACGGCGGTGGCGCTATGCGTCGAGCGTTCGTTCGACATGGTGGTGGCGCTGATCGGCGTGCTCAAAGCGGGCGCGGCTTATCTGCCGGTCGATCCCGACTATCCGGCGGACCGCATCGCGTATCTGCTGAACGACGCGAAACCGGCAGTCGTGCTGACGCAGCCGCATCTACTGGAGCGCGTCACGCAAGCTGTCGATAGCGCTAATGTGAAAATCCTCACCATCGACGCATTGCGCGGCGCCGACTTCACGCTCAGCGCGGCTGTGGCCGTCGCGCCCGATCAGCTCGCTTACCTGATCTATACGTCCGGTTCGACCGGCAAGCCGAAAGGCGCGGGCAATACGCATCGCGCACTGGCGAACCGGATTGCGTGGATGCAGGACGCGTATCGCCTCGACACGAGCGACGTCGTGCTGCACAAGACGCCGTTCGGTTTCGACGTTTCAGTGTGGGAGTTCGTGTGGCCGCTCGCCGTCGGCGCGAAGCTCGCGATTGCGGCGCCCGGCGATCACCGCGACCCTGCGCGGCTTGTCGCGGCCGTTGAAACGCACCGCGTCACGACGCTGCATTTCGTGCCGTCGATGCTCGCGGCCTTCGTCGCCCACCTGGAAGACTTCCGTGCGGCGGCGCGCTGCGCGAGCATCGAGCGAATCGTCGCCAGCGGCGAAGCGCTTGCGCCGGAACTGGTGGCGCGCGTCGCCCAGCAATTACCTCATGCGCGGCTCTACAACCTCTATGGCCCGACCGAAGCCGCTATCGACGTTTCGCACTGGACGTGCGACGCCCGTGATGCCGACGCTGCGTCCGTGCCGATCGGTCATCCGATTGCAAACCTGCAACTGCACGTGCTCGATGCGGCGTTGCAACCGCTGCCGCAAGGAGCGACCGGCGAACTGTACCTGGGCGGAGCGGGACTTGCGCGCGGCTACCTCGGCCGGGCCGCACTGACGGCCGAGCGCTTCATTCCCGATCCGTTTGCGCACGGTGCGCGGCTTTATCGAACCGGCGACCTGGCACGCCGTCGCGCAGATGGGGCGCTCGACTATCTCGGCCGCATGGATACGCAGGTGAAACTGCGTGGCCAGCGTATCGAACTGGGCGAAATCGAAACCCTGTTGCGGGCGACACCGGGTGTGCACGATGCCGTGGTGATCGTGCGTGACGAGCAATTGATCGGTTATGTGGCGCGCGGCGGGGATAGCGCGCTCGACACACAAACGCTGCTCGATGGCCTGCATGCGCAGTTGCCGCCGTACATGGTGCCTTCGCATCTGATCCAGATGGATGTGCTGCCGGTCACGCCGAACGGCAAATGCGATCGTCACGCGTTGCCGGCTCCCGAGCGCGGCGCCGCCGACGAACAAGCCGTTGCGTTGCCGGCCACCGGGACGGAGCACGAACTCGCCGGGATCTGGAAATGCGTGCTGCGCGTCGACACGATTGGCCGCGACGACGACTTTTTCGCGCTGGGCGGCCACTCGCTGCTCGCGACACAAGCCAATGCGCAGGCGAATCTGCACTGGACTTTGATTCTGCCGCTACGTACCTTATTCGACGAACGCACGTTGCAGCGCTGCGCCGCCGCGATCGATCGCGCGCTCGCCGAGCGCGATGCGCATGGAGTAGGCGATACCGCGCGCGCGATCGACGCACTCCTCGACGAATTCGAACTGCAATAACGAATTGCGGCAAGCCACGCATATCGATCCATCGACCAGCCGACCCGTACTGAGACAACCCAGCATGACCACAGCCAAACCGGATCTGCTTTCCCTCGCGTCGCGCTTCGCGCTGTTGCCCGATGCGCAGCGCAAAGCTTTTCTCACGAAGCTCGACGCCGCCGGCATCGACTTTCGCGTGCTGCCGATTCCGCCGCGCGCCGAGCGGACCGCGAGCGTGCCGGCTTCGTTCGCGCAGACGCGTTTGTGGCTGCATGCGCGGATGATCGACGAACCGGCTGCGTACCACATCACCGAACGCCTGCGGCTCGACGGCGCGCTCGATGCCAACGCGCTGCGGCTTTCGTGCGATGCGTTGATCGCTCGCCACGAAGCGCTGCGGACGACCTTTACCGAAAGTGCGGACGGCGTGTTGCAGACGGTCCATGCGCCGTCGCGCTGCCCGTGGCGCGCGAGCGACGTGAGCGTTTTGCCCGCCGATCAGCGCGAGGCACGCGCCGCCGAGATTGCACGCACCGACGAAGCGAAGTCCTTCGATCTATCCGTCGGGCCGTTGATGCGCGCTCACCTGATTCGCCTCGACGCGACGACTCACTGGCTCGCGCTCACAACGCACCACATTGTCTCCGACGGCTGGTCCGCCGACGTGATGCTGGCGGAACTCGCCTCGTTCTATCGCGCGTATGCGAAAAGTGAAGCGGTGTCGCTTGCGCCGTTGCCGATCCAGTACGCCGACTTTGCGTTGTGGCAGCGCCGCTGGCTCGACGCGGGCGAACGTGAACGTCAGTTGGCATTCTGGCGCGAGCGGCTGGACGCGAATCGCGACGTGCTGATGCTGCCCGGCGCGGCGCCGCGCCCGGCTCAGCGCAGCGCGCGTGGCGCGCGCCATCGTTTCGTTCTCGATGCGGCGCTCGTTCAGCAGGCGAGGACGCTCGCCAATGCGCAGCGCGCCACGCCATTCGCCGTATTGCTGGCGGCACTGAGCGCGTTGCTCGCGCGTTCTTCGGGTGAAACTCAGATCCAGATCGGCGTACCTGCGGCGAATCGCGAGCGCGGCGAAGTGGGCGGTCTCGTCGGCTTCTTCGTGAACACGCTCACGCTCGCCACGCCGGTTCCGCTGGCGCAGCCGTTTGCCGCGCTGGTCGGCGCGACGCAGCAAACGCTGATCGACGCCCAGTCGCATCAGGACGTGCCGTTCGAACAGGTGGTCGAAGCGCTCGGCGTGGTGCGCAGCGCGAGTCATCATCCGTTGTTTCAGGTGATGGCCGCTTATGGCGCGCGCCGCCGTCTGCCTTCGCTCGCGGAGGTGCGCATGACGGAGTTGCCATCGGGCGCACCGTTTGCCAAGTTCGATCTGACGCTGAGTTTCGAGGAACGCGACGACGGTTCGATCTACGCGTATTTCATCTACCCGCTCGACCTGTTCGACGCCGATGCAATAGAGCGCCTCGCTGCGCGATTCGTCGAGTTGCTGTCGAACGCGACGGCGACACCCGCCGCCGCGGTGGGAGATTTGCAGTGGCTGCCGGAATCAGAGCGCGCACAACTCGACGCATGGAATAGTACGACACTGCCGCGCGACACGGCATTCAGGCCGGTGCATCAACGCGTGGCCGATCACGCCCGTGCGCGGCCGGAAGCTCGCGGCGTGGCCGATACGAACCGGTCGCTTACGCGCGGTGAAGTGGACGCACTAGCGACACGTTTGGCACAACGTCTCGTCGCGGCGGGGGTGGGTGCGGAAATGCGGGTCGGCGTGGCGCTGAGCCGCTCGGTCGATCTGCTGGTCGGCCTGATTGCCGCGCTCAAATCAGGTGGTGCATTCGTGCCGCTCGACCCGAGCCATCCGCGCGAGCGTCTCGCACAGATTCTCGACGACGCGCGGATCACGCACGTCATCACGGAACGCGCAAGTCTCGCCGCGTTGCCGCAATCGGACCGTTTGCGTTTGTGGCTGGTCGATGAGGAACCGCAACCCGAGGAGCCCTCCGCGGTGAATGTCGAGTTGCCGCGCGTATCGCCATACCAGGCCGCGTATGTCATTTACACGTCGGGCTCGACCGGCAAGCCGAAGGGCGTAGTGGTCGATCACGGCTCGTTCGCGCTGCATTGCGCGGCGATTGCCGAGCGCTACGGCGCAGGCGAGCGTGACGTTTTCCTGCTGTTCCAGTCGGTCAATTTCGACGGCGCGCATGAAGGCTGGTTCTCGCAGTACATGTCCGGTGCAGCGGTCGCGATTACGGCGGACACGTTGTGGCCGCCCGCGCAAACCTGCCGCATGATGGTCCGCGAAGGCGTGACGATGACCTACGTGCCGCCCGGCTGTGCAACCCAGCTTGCAGAGTGGGCGCTCGCGCACGGTGCGCCGCCCAGCTTGCGTTCGTTGACGGTGGGCGGTGAGGCCACTTCGCGCGAAGCGTTCGCGCTGATGCGCCGGGCGTTTCCGAAAGCGCGCATCGTCAACGGCTACGGGCCGACTGAAACCGTCATCACGCCGATGCTGTGGATGTTTTATCCGACCGACAGCGCCGCAAAATTCGCGGACAGCGCCTATCTGCCGATCGGCACGCTGGTCGGCGCGCGTTCGGCGCATGTGCTCGATGCACGCCTGAATCCGCTGCCGGTCGGCGTGATCGGCGAGTTGTATCTGGGCGGCGAGGGTGTGGGTGTCGCGCGCGGGTATCTCGACCGGCCGGCGCTCACCGCCGAGCGTTTCGTGCCGGATCCGTTCGGCGCGCCGGGCGCGCGGCTCTATCGCACGGGCGACCTCGTCAGGCGGCGTGCGGACGGTGTGTTCGACTTTATCGGCCGCGTCGATCATCAGGTGAAGTTGCGCGGCTTGCGGATCGAGCTCGGTGAGATCGAAGCACAACTCGCCGCGCACGACGACGTGCGCGAAGCCGTGGCGATCGTGCATGGCAAGGGTACGCAAGCGGCGCTGGTGGCCTATGTGGAACTGAGCGCCGAAGCGCGCGAGCGCAGCACACGCGCGGACGCAGCCGAGCTCGACGCGCATCTGCGTCATACGTTGCCCGACTATATGGTGCCGGCGCATATCGTGGTGCTCGACGCATTGCCGCGTAATGCCAACAGCAAGGTGGACCGCGCGGCGTTGCCGGAACCGCAGCGTGTCGAGCGGGCCTATCAGAAGCCCGCGGCCGGACTCGAAACCGCGCTGGCGCAGATTTTCCGCGAAGTGCTGGGTGTGGAGCGTGTCGGCCGCGCCGACCATTTCTTCGAACTCGGTGGGCATTCGCTTGCGGCGGTCCGCGTGGCGACACGCGTCGCCGAACGGCTGGCACGCGACGTGCCGGTGCGCACGCTCTTCGAAGCGCCGACGCTTGCGCAATACGCGCAGCGGGTAATGGCCTCCGCACGCAGCGAAGCGGTCGCGGATATGGGCGATGAACCGTCGAATGGCGTTTCCTCGCATTCACGTATTGCGCCGGACGCGAACGGTGTGATGCCGCTTTCTTCCGCGCAATTGAGCTTGTGGTTCCTGTGGCGCTCGCAGCCGGAGAGTGCGGCCTACAACATTCCTGTCGCGTTGCGTCTGCGTGGACCGCTCGATGTGGTTGCATTGCGCGAAGCGTTTGCTCAAGCCGCCGCGCGACATCCCGCGCTGCGGGTGCGGCTCGTCGAGCGCGATGGGCAATTGCCGGGCCAAAGAGTCGCCGAGCCGGGGCCGGTCGAATTGCCGGTGGTCGATCTTGCCGGCGATCCTTTGCGTACCGAACGCGAACGCGCCGCTATCGCGCTCACCGACGAAGACGCACTCACGCCGTTCCACCTGCTCGACGATGCGCCGCTATGGCGCGTGCGCCTGTTGCGCGTTGCAGAGCATGATCACGTGCTGTCGCTGGTTGTGCATCACATCGTATCGGATGGTCAGTCGATCGATCTGTGGCTCGAAGACCTACGCACCACGTATGTCGCGATCGTGCACGGCGCGTCGCCCGCGGCCTTCGCGACGGTATCGCCTTCACATCAGGATCTGGTCTTGCCGGTTGCCGCGCCGCGAGCGCGCCTGTCGTTCTGGCGCGATGCGTTAGCCGATGCGCCATCGCAAGTGTTGCCTTCGCCGCCATCGGGCCGGGCCGCGTCGCCGAGTTGGAGCGCCGGCCGCCATGCGTTCGAATTCAACCCGGCTCTCGTGCGCCGCGCTCGTTCGCTGGCGCTGGAAGTCCACGCCACGCTGCCCATGTTGCTGCATGCCGCGCTGAACGTCGCTTTTTATCGTGCGACGGGTGCCACGGATCAGCCTGTGGGCGTTCTCGCTTCGACGCGTGAACTGACAGGCGAAGCCGCGCGCCGCGCGTTGGGACTCTTCATCAATGCAGTTGTCGTCCGTACGCGGTTCGCCGGAACGGATACGCCCGTCACGTTGCTTGCCGAAGTCCGCGACGCCGCGCTCGCCGCTTATGCGCATGCGGACACGCCGTTCGCCGACGTGGTGGCGGCATTGCGCACCACACGCACCGAAGCCGGCAATCCGCTCTTTTCGGTGATGTTCAACTACCTGCGGCCGGCGGGGACAGCGCAACGCGATTGGGCCGGTCTCACGCTCGAAGATTTCAACGACGTGCGGCACCGGGTCGTGTTCGAGTTGGAACTGGATGTGGTCGAGCATGCCGACGGACGCGTCACGGGTGCGTTCTCGTATGCGAATGAGCTGGTGGATGGCGCCTTCGTCGAGGCGCTGAGCGACGATTATCTGAATGTCGTGCAGCAGTTCGTCGATGCGCCGCACGAACAACTGGGTGTTGCTTCAGCGCGTTTTGCATTGGAGTCGGTCAGTGCTGCAACGAACGCGGAGCGGAACCCGACATCTCACAGCGAAGCAACGCAGCGCGCCCATACGCTCGAACGCATCTGGAGCGATCTCTTCGAAGGCAACACGCCCGCACATCACGACGATCTGTTCGAAGCGGGCGCAAGTTCGTTCGACGTCGTGCGCTTTGTCGATGCGGCGCAAGCCACCGGTCACGCGCTGGAGATTGCCGACGTGTTCGCCGCACCGACCTTTGCGCAACTGGGGGCGCGGCTCGTTGCGCGCGCATCGAGCGTCGCCGAGTTGCGGGACGGCGCATGAACGTCAGGCCGCTACGAAACCTGGCAAGAAAAAAGCAGTGAATAAAAACCGCATCAATCACGAAAGATCTTTCGCCGGCCGCGCATTCGGCGTGCCGGCTTCCACCGATAAGGACCTGCGACATGCACAGAGACACCGTATTTGATCTGATCGGAATCGGCTTCGGACCGTCGAATCTGGCGCTTGCCGTGCGCCTCGCCGAAGAGGCCGGCGTGCCGGACCTCGCGCATTGTTTTATCGAGCGTCAGCCGGAATTCGGCTGGCATCGCGGCATGCTGCTCGACGACTGCCGGATGCAGATCTCCTTCCTCAAGGACCTCGTGACGATGCGCGATCCGAAAAGCCGCTTCACGTTCATCAACTATCTGTTCGAACGCGGGCGTCTGGCGGATTTCGTCAACCTGAAGAGTTTCTATCCGACGCGCGTGGAGTTCCACGATTACCTGGCGTGGGTGGCGGCGTCTTTCGACGATCGTGTGAACTACGGCCAGACCGTGACCGGTATCGAAGCGGTCAAAGCCACCGCCAGGACGAACGACGTCGAAGCGCTGCGCGTTTTCTCGCGCGATAGCGAAGGCCGCGAATGGCAGCGCGTGACACGGGCGCTCTCGGTGGGTATCGGTGGCGGCGCTCAGGTGCCGGAGGCATTCGCAGCGCTCGGCACGCACAATATCGTGCATTCGTCGCAGTACCTGACTTCGATCGATCGGGTGGTCGGGCCCGCGAGCGGCGCGCGCAAACGCGTGGCGGTGATCGGTGCGGGACAGAGCGCGGCCGAAGTGTTCGTCGATCTGACGCGCCGCTATCCGCACGTGGATGCGAGCCTCATCATCCGCTCGGGCGCACTGAAACCCGCCGACGACAGCCCGTTCGTCAACGAGATCTTCAGTCCCGCTTTCACCGACGTCGTCTACGCGCAGCCGCGCGACGGCCGGCGTGCGCTGATCGAGCGCTTTCGCGACACCAACTACGCGGTGGTCGACCGTCCGCTGATCGAGCAGATCTACGAGATGCTGTATCTGCAGAACGTCTGCGCCGAGCCGCGTCACCGGCTGCTGGCGAACACCGGCATCGAAACGGCGGTGCGCACGGTCAACGGCCGGATTGAACTCACGTTGCGCGACCGTCTGAACGGCCACGCCCGCGCCGAGCAGTTCGACGCGCTCGTGCTCGCCACGGGATATCGCCGCGATACGCATCTGGACTTGCTGGAAGGGCTCGCGCCGCATCTGGGCGATGCGCTCGCGCAAGGCAACGTCGAACGCGATTACCGGCTTGCCACGCCGGCGAGCTTCAAACCGCGCATCTATCTGCAAGGCTGCTGCGAAGACAGTCACGGACTTTCTGACTCGCTGCTGTCGGTTCTTGCGCTGCGCTCCGACGAAATTGCTGCTTCGCTCGCGCATCACGCATTGCAGGACCGGTCGGCGGGGCCAACTGGACAGGCGCAAACAAACGCGACGGGCGCGAGCCGCATGGCCTTTGCTCTTTAATGGAAAACGGCGCAAAGACTCACACACATAGGAACCGACTATGCCGAAGAAAAAACTCGTCTACATCTGGTCGCTGAGAAACGCGGCCGCCGACAAGGCAGGCCAGGAGATTGCGTACAAGAATGGCACGCGCTACATGAAGTCGGTGCTGGAGTCGCTTGTCGAGGCGCTCAACGAAACCGGACTCGGCGATCAGTACTCGCTCGAAAAAGTCATCTATGACGACGACGCCGGCTCCAGCACGGACCGCGAGAAACTGAAGGAATATGGGTTTTCCTACGAGCCAGGCAAGCGCTGGTTCTATCCGCCGAATTTGCGCGTGCAGGGCAAGCCGGTCAACGATCTGCTGCTCGCCATTCCATCGACTTACCGGCGTGAACCGCTCGATGCGCCTGGACGCACGGCAGGCAAGAGCCGCTTTGAAAAGCACCTGCTCGATACGCTGGTGGAGTTGAAGGCGGATATCGTCGTGCTCGACGGTTTGCTGATCATTCTCGACGAACTGGTTCGGCCGGGCGCCCCGTTCTATCGCAAGATCGTGAATATCCACCCTGGCGTGACGCGTGCCGAATCGCCCTATGAGCGGCGCGGCGCTTACGCGACGCTCGACGCGCTCTACGGCGCACGTGGCAAGAAAGTAGTCAACTGGAAGACGATGGAGACTGTGGCGGTCGAGCCGCTGTATCTGACGGGCGCATCGTTTCACTATGTCGACAACGGAATCGATTCCGGCGAGGTGATTCACGACGTGCTGAATACCGAAATCGATAAGGACGATACGATCCTCGAACTCCGCTGGAACAATTTCAACCGCAGTCTTTTTCCTGCTTTGAACGAAGGACTCGCGATCATGGCTGGGCAGTCGGTGCAAGTCGAGGCCTGAGCTAAGGAGCGGCGCGTGCGTGCCGCTTCCGTTGGAGCATGCGCCGTCGTCGATCACGCACTGCTGTTCAGCACGCGTCGCAACGGCTTGCTTGCTGCGTTGCCGGCGCGTGCTTCTGGTGTTTCAGCCTTCGAGACGCGCTGCCGGAAATCACGAAGCCAAGCACGGCGAGCACCCATACGCCGACGCCGCCATAGACCATCACCCAGCCGAAACCCTGCATCAATGCAGCGTGCACGATGCTTCCAGAGGGGTCGATCCGCGCCAACGCGGGAATTCCCGTTTTGACCGCTTCCCCATCTCCTGCTGCAATCTTCTCTGCCAGCCTGCCGAGCAATGCGCTATCGAGCGTCTTCGGCAGCCGCGTCGGCAGATTGAAGCGAATGCCGCCGACCAGGATCGCGCCCATCAACGCGATGTTGATCGCGAGCGTAATCATCCGCGCACTCATGTCGATGCCGGACGCCATGCCCGCGCGTTCCGGGGCAACCGCGGCGGTCGTCGTATTGGTGACGGGCGTATTGGTGAGCCCGAGGCCCGCGCCGGCGACGACGCAACCGGGCAGCATGGTCCACACGTCCGCATGCGCGGCACTGCTGCCGTAGCGCATCAGCAGGAAGCCGAGGCCAATCGTGAATAGCCCTGCGGGTATGGCGATTCCCGAGCCGTAGCGCAGCGCGAGACGCTCACCGAGCGGCGGAAACAGGAGGCTGGGCAGCGTGTAGGCGAGGCCGCTGGCCGACAGCGTGAGTCTCGCCGCGCGCAAGCTCGGCGTGCAGCACGCGAGTATCGGCGCCGCGCCCGCCTATCTGGAGCGGCACGGCACGCCGCGCAGCGTGGACGAATTGCGTGGGCACGCCGTGATTGCCTACTTGCGGGCAGGCTCGGCGCAACCGTGGGATGTGGTCGATGTCGACGGGCAGATCCGCCGCGCGCAGGTTCAGCCGCAACTCGGTTTCGACGACATGCAGGGTATTGTCGATGCCGCGCTTGCCGGATTCGGCCTTGCGTGGCTGCCGAGCTGGCTGCTGGCCCGTTATGCGCAAACAGGCGAGCTGGTGACGGTGATGGAGAATTGTTTCCGGCCTTCTCAGGAGATCCACCTGGTGTGGCCGAAGAGCCGCTATCTGCCGCTGAAAACGCGCTGCGCGATCGACGCGCTGGTCGCGCAGATTCCCGCAATGATCGGGGCGCCCGAGGCGGGCGCCCCTCGTTCAGGTCATGCCTAGAATTGCAGCGTCGCGCTGGCCACGGCGGTGCGCGTCGGCGACGGCGCCACGTAGTAACCCCACGCCGTCGTCCAGTAACGGCGATTGAAGAGGTTATTGATCCCCGCGCGGAACGTCACGTCCTTGCCGGCGATCTTCGTCTCGTACCGGCCGCTCAGATCGAACGTGGTGTATGCCGGCACGAACTGCGTGTTCTGCGCGTCCACCGCCTGGTTGCCGACGTACTTGCCGCCGAACGCCAGCGTCAGCGGACGCAGATACGACGGGTTGTATTCGATCCGGCCCGTCACGGTGAAACGCGGCGCGCCGTAGATGCGCTTGCCTTCCACGGTCGGGTCGTTCACGTCCACGGCCTTCGTGTCGAGCCACATCACCCCGCCCATCACGCGCCATTCGCTCGTGACCGCGAGCCAGCCGCTCGCGTCGAGGCCTTGATAGCGTTTGGTGCCGTCCTGCACGAAGATGTTGTTCACGTTCGTGTAGTTGTAACCCTGATCGACGCGGAACAGCGCGAGGTTGGCGCCCCACTTGGCATGATCGGTTTTGAAGCCGACTTCGTACTGCTTGCTGCGCAGCGGGCCGAACGTGTCCGGGTAGTTGAGGTTGGTGTTCGACGCGGCACCGCCCTGTTCTAGCGACTCCACATAGCTCGCGTACAGCGTGGAGTACGGATCGGTCTTGAACATCAGCGCGAAGGTCGGCGTGACCGGATCGGCGTCGTATTGCGACGAGACCGCGCCGCTCGGGTCGTACACATGCTCGCGATATTGCGTATAGCGCACACCGACCAGCGCCGACAGACGCGACGTGAGCTGCACGGTGTCGCTCGCGTACACGGCGGCCTGCGTGGTGCGCTGCTGACGATACAGGTCCGAGCCGATGCTGACTTCATCGTTGGTCAGCAACGTGCTGCTGTACAGATTGCCGTAGCCGAGGAGGTAGCCGTCGTTCCAGCCCGTGCTGTTGCTGTATTCGGCAGTCTGCGTTTCGAAGCCCGCGCCTACCACCACGTCATGCCTGATGCTGCCGGTGTTGAAATGACCTTGCACCATGCCGTCGACGTTCTGGTAGAAGTAGCGCGTCATGGCCGCATACAGCGTGTTCGAGTAGTTGCCCGCAGGGTCGGTGACGAACAGGAGACTGTCCGAGTTGGTGCGGTTCTCCTTGGCGAAGCGGTATTTCAGGCTCGCGTGCCAGTTTTCGGAGATGCGGTAATCCAGGCCCGTGCCGAACGAGGCCATCTCGGTCTGGTAGTAGTTCTGCGGTTGCGTCAGCGCGTGGGTGACTTTGCTCGCGTCGGGAATGCCGCCGGCGTCGGTGCCGAACATCAGGCCGAACAGCGTGCCGTTGGTTCTGCGCTTCTGGTAGAACGCGTCGGCGCTCCACGTCAGGTCCGGCGTAATGCGGAAGTCGAACGCGAGCGAGGCCACCTGGCGGCGAATGTGGCCGTGGTCTTCGGCGGTATTGCCGTCCTCGTTGACGAGGTTCAGGCGGTAGCCGAAACGGTCGTCATTGCCGAAGCGGCCGCCCAGATCGACCGCCTCCGTGAACACGCCGGCCGACCTGTAGCCGACCGTGACGCTGCGGTAGGGCGTGTCGGTGGGGCGTTTCAACACGTAGTTGACGATGCCGCCCGGCGAGCCGAAACCGTACATGAAGCCGGACAGGCCCTTGAGCAATTCGACCTGCTCGAACGGTTCGAGCGAGAGGTCGGTATCCCACGACGGGAAGGTCTGGCCGTCCACCTTGATGCTGTTCAGTGTGTCGATCGGCATGCCGCGCACGGTGAACATCGAATTTTCGCTGATCGCGTTTTCGCTGGTCACCGATACGGCCGGGTCGTACTTGTACAGATCATTGGCGGTCGTCGCGAACAGATCCTGCGCTTCGTCGCTCGTCACGACGCGGGTGGAGAACGGCGTGTCCACCTGCTTGCGCGAACCCAGCGCGCCCGCGCTGACCGTGTCGGCTTGCGCGACGGCGGTGTCTTTCGACGCCGACACGCTCACGGCCGGCAAGGTCGCGGCCGTGTCGCTTGCCGCGACCTGCGCCCATCCGGACGACGACAGCGTGGAAAGCGTCAAACCGACGCTGGCCAGTAGCCCCGCGCTGAGCAGCGACGGGGTCCAACGTTGGCCGCGCGCAAAAGTTGGGCGGCCGGCGACAAATGAATTCTGCATGTTGTTTGAATTGGGGCAGGTGGCGCAGTTGCGCACCAAAGCTGTGCGAAGACTGCGCCGTTCTAGCGAGTGATTGTCAGAAAAATGGGTGAAACTGAAAGGAACGGTCGAATGGTAATGCATCTGATTCGCATTAACAAATTATTTCGTACATCAGGTCATCTATAAGACATCTGTCTTATGGCATAGGGCAGATGGCCGTAAGCCTTATCCAGCGGGGCTCGACCCCGTTGGGCGCAGTTTCTGGATATGTTTGTTTCGCAGCGAATAGAGGAAAACACGCATATACTGACGTCCTGGCCGTAAAAAGTAGTGCCGAGCCTCGCGCTGCGTTTTGCTGCTTCGTCGCAACCTCGCCGGCTCAGCGCTACCAAACGCTCTGTCTATCACTTCACCTAGCAAAGCATCGAACATGTCCACATCGCCGAAGATCATCTACACCCTGACTGACGAAGCGCCTGCTCTGGCGACCTACTCGCTGCTGCCGATCGTCAAGGCGTTCACGCGCTCGTCCGACGTGATCGTTGAAACGCGCGACATTTCGCTCGCCGGCCGGATCATCGCTGCATTTCCCGACTACCTGAGCGCGGAACAGAAGGGTTCCGACGATCTGGCGGAACTGGGTGGACTCACCACGCGTCCGGAAGCGAACATCATCAAGCTGCCGAACATCAGCGCGTCGGTGCCGCAACTGAAGGCCGCGATCGCGGAACTGCGCGACAAGGGCTACAAGCTGCCGGCCTATCCGGACGTCGCAACGACCGACGCCGAAAAAGACGTCAAGGCCCGCTACGACAAGATCAAGGGCAGCGCGGTCAACCCGGTGCTGCGCGAAGGCAATTCGGACCGCCGCGCGCCGCTGTCGGTCAAGAACTACGCACGCAAGCATCCGCACAAGATGGGCGCCTGGAGCGCGGACTCGAAGTCGCACGTCTCGCACATGAGCGACGGTGACTTCTACGGCAGCGAAAAATCGGCGCTGATCGCGGCAGCCGGCGCGGTGAAGATCGAACTGACGGCCGCGGACGGCTCGAAGACGGTCCTGAAAGAAAAGACGCCGGTGCTGGCGGGCGAGCTCATCGACGCTTCGGTGCTGTCCAAAAACGCGCTGCGCAGCTTCATCGAGGCGGAAATCGCCGACGCGAAGGCGAAGGGCGTGCTGTTCTCGGTGCACCTGAAGGCCACCATGATGAAGGTGTCGGATCCGATCATCTTCGGCCACGTGGTGTCGGTGTTCTACAAAGACGTGCTGACCAAGTACGCCGACGTGCTGGCGAAAGCCGGCTTCAATCCGAACAACGGTATCGGCGACCTGTACGCGCGCCTGAAAGATCTGCCGGCCGAAACGCGCGAAGCGATCGAAGCCGACATCAAGGCGCAATACGAACAGCGCCCGCCGCTGGCCATGGTCAATTCGGACAAGGGCATTACCAGCCTGCACGTGCCGAGCGACGTGATCGTCGACGCGTCCATGCCGGCCATGATTCGCGAGTCGGGCAAGATGTGGGGTGCGGACGGCGCGCTGCACGACGCCAAGGCCGTGATTCCGGACCGTTGCTACGCCGGCGTCTATCAGGTGGTGATCGAAGACTGCAAGAAGCACGGCGCGTTCGACCCGGTCACGATGGGCACGGTGCCTAACGTCGGCCTGATGGCGCAAGCCGCCGAAGAATACGGTTCACACGACAAGACGTTCCAGATCCCGGCAAACGGCGTGGTTCGCGTAACGGACGCAGCCGGCACGGTGCTGCTCGAACAGGCGGTGGAAGCGGGCGACATCTGGCGCATGTGCCAGACCAAAGACGCGCCGGTTCAGGACTGGGTCAAGCTCGCGGTCAACCGCGCTCGCGCCTCCAACACGCCCGCCGTGTTCTGGCTGGATCCGGTCCGCGCGCACGACGCCCAGATCATCAAGAAGGTCGAACACTACCTGAAGGATCACGACACCAACGGTCTGGACATCCGCATCATGACGCCGGTCGAAGCGACGCAGTTCTCGGTCGATCGTATCCGCGCCGGCAAGGACACGATTTCGGTCACCGGCAACGTGCTGCGCGACTACCTGACCGACCTGTTCCCGATCATGGAACTGGGCACCAGCGCGAAGATGCTGTCGATCGTCCCGCTGATGGCAGGTGGCGGCATGTTCGAAACCGGCGCGGGCGGTTCGGCGCCGAAGCACGTTCAGCAACTGGTTGAAGAAGGTTTCCTGCGTTGGGATTCGCTGGGTGAATTCCTGGCGTTGGCCGCGTCGCTCGAGCATCTGGGCAATGAGTATCACAACCCGAAGGCGCTGATTCTGGCCAAAACGCTGGACGAGGCAACCGGCAAGTTCCTCGACAACGACAAGTCGCCGGCGCGCAAGGTTGGCGGTATCGACAACCGCGGCAGCCACTTCTACCTCGCGCTGTACTGGGCGGAAGCACTGGCCGCGCAAACCGAAGACGCCGCGTTGCAGGCACAGTTCGCCGGCGTGGCGAAGGCGCTGGCTGAGAGCGAAGCGAAGATCGTCGAAGAACTGGGTGCGGCACAGGGCAAGCCGGTAGACATCGGCGGTTACTATCGTCCGAATGTCGAACTGACGAGCAAGGCCATGCGCCCGAGCGCCACGCTGAACAAGATCGTGGACGCGATTGCTTAAGACGCTGAAGAAGCGTGCAGCAATGAAGTAAGTGGTAAGCATGACGATGGCGCTCTCGAGCGCCATCGTCATTTTTGTTTCCACGTGGGCAGCGGCCATACCTGCCATCACACGTGAACGATTTCCCAGTCGCTGAGCTTCTCTGGAATTTCGAGCGTCGCCGTGTCGTCGGCGTCTGGAAGGTGCGGGCAGATCAAGCCGCGTGCGAGGTCGTCGGCTGCCTGTTGCGGGCTCGCAAACTCGCCGAGCGTTTCGTTGCCGTAGGTGGCTTCCCAGCCGTCCTGTCCCGGCAAAATGTAGAACGCTCCCTGATCCGAACCAAAGCGAAAGCCTTTCATTTTTAGTCTCCCAATTGCCAATTAAAAACCGCGGTGCCGGGGCGGCTTCGTGCGCGAGGTTGGGAACCGTCAGACAGGGTTTCCGTCTCGTCCAACCTGGCTCGCCTATTGAAGCGCCGGCTCTTGTAAAAGAGTCTACGTCAGCAGGCAGCGGAGCAAGTGGTTGTTGGACGCTTCATTCTATCAAAAATTATCGTTTAAAAATAAAGACTTACAGTCATAGTTTCGTGATGTGCAACGCGAGGCGACATTGCGAAATGCCGGATTTGTGCCACGCACCACGATTTTTTACGAAGCAATCGATCATTCCGCATCGTGAAATTTTAGGGGTCGGCAGGGTTCCGCCCCCTTGCGGCCGGATGGCAAAGCACACCGCGAGGCCACTGTCCGTTCAGCCGCTTCGTTCAGCCGCCAATCCGGCGCAGGAAGTCGAGCATCACCCGATTGAATTGCGCCGGCCGTTGTAGCGGCGCGAAATGGCTCACGCCGGACAGCAGGATCAGTTCCGCGCCCGGAATGGTGCGGGCGAGATAGTCGGCGTGTTCCGGCTTGATGAATTCGTCATGCTCGCTTTGCACGATGGCGACCGGCACACGGACTTGAGCCAGATCGTCGGTGCAATAGTTGGGCTCCGTTTTCATCATCGTGCTGACGGCGCCGACAAACGCTTCGAAGTCATCCGGTGTCGCCGATAGTTGCGCGTAGTCTTTTGCATGGCGGCTGAAACAGCGCTCGATCGTCCGCGTTGGCACAAACGCCTTCGTGCCGCTCGGGTCCATGTTGCAGCCGAAGAAAAACACGCCCGCCACCCGGTCCGCGGCGGTGATGCCCAATACCATCGCCACGCAGGCGCCGTCGCTCCAGCCCACCAGCGCGGCCCGTTCGAGTTGCAACGCGTCCATGACGGCCAGCACGTCGGATGCCATCAACTCGTAGCGGTAGGGCCGCGCGTCGCGGGTGCTGCGGCCGTGGCCGCGGCTGTCGACAACCACCACGCGGCGCCCCACGCCGAGCAGCGCCGGCAACTGGTAGCCCCAATTGCCGCTGTGCCCGAGGCCACCATGCAGCAGAATCACCGGCACGCCGGCGCCGTACGACGCGTACCAGATTCGCGCGCCTTCATGCTCGACGTAGCCCTCTCCGTTCGGGACCGGCAGAGGCGCCGCGCCGTGTGCTTCGAAATGTTCGAGGTTGTCGTCGTGCGCCTGGGTGGACGGTTCCATCGCCGTGGTCTCCGCTGCGTGGCAATTCGCTAGGTTGCCAGCGTTGCGGCCGGGAGATCAACCGTCCTACGAGTTTCTGTGTCTGGGCACGACGTAATGAATAGCCCGTGCGATCTGAACGGCTTTGATTTCTTTTCTATAGCGATCGCACGGGATCTGACGACAAAACACTCAGCTCGAAACGTATGCGACGTACGGGCCGGTCCCACCACCGCTCGATGCCCGGCCTGAAATGCCGTAGTACACATGGCGGCCATAGAAGAACGGCAGGCCGAAGTCGAACTGGCGGGTCATATAGATGCCGAGATTGTTGAACGCATTGTTCCCCGATGCATTCAGTGTCGCGCCGTTTCCGATATTGAAGCCGAGCGTCACGCTCGCCGGATTGGTCCCCTCCAGCGTCGAGGTGCGGCCCACCGTCGCGGCCGGAATGTAGTATCCGGACGACGCGTCGCGAGCGATCGTCGTATCCGGAAAGAACAGCACCGTCGAGCCCGAGTCGAAGAACGTCTCGGTAAACACGCTCCCGTTATAGGTGGACGTAAAGTCGCCGTTCAGGTCGGTCCGCAGAATCGGAGCGCCGGTGCCGTTCAATACATTATTGGCCTGAGTGTCGATGCCGAACACCAGCGTGCCTTGAGCCGTCGCGCTGCCGCTATCCGATACCTGCGCCATTTCCAGAATCACGCCGTTGTTATCCTGCGCGAAGCGCGAAACCGGATTGGTGATCTGTTTGCTCACGGGCACCGAAGTCGCGTTGCCGGCATTGGTGTAATAGAACTGCGGGCGCGCCGTCAGCTCACACAGTGAACCACAGTCCGTCGGACTCACGCCGATGCCGAGAATGCCGTTTGCGCCGATATCGGCAGCGCTCGCCAGCGGCCGGCCCACCTGGCATTCGGCCGGCGCGGCCACGGTCAGTGCGGGATCGCCGATCACGTGAATCGGCACCGAAGCCGCAATCTCGCCCGATAGCGCCACGTCGGCGGTATGCACCGAGCCCCATGCATAGCCGCTGCCGAACAACGCACATTCGGCAAGCGGCAGGCCGCTCGATTGATCCGTTTCGGCGGCGAGCGCGGTGAAGGTGGCATTCGGGATCGCGGAGCGAACCAGACGCAACCCGAACGACGCCGTATCGACGATCACGTTCGGAATCGTCGCACAGCTCGTGCCCGCGTTGGAGCCGCCCGCGCAGATCTTGACACTGACCATCGGCTGATTGTGAATGCCCGTTCCGCTTACCGTCACCAGCATCGTATTGCCCGCGCCCACCGGCGTGGGCACGGCAGACGCGTCGACGGCGAGCACGTTGGGTGTCGGGTTGCTGATAACGGGATTGGAAGTCGTACCGCCCGATGGCGCGGGCGTATTCGTTGCGGCCGGCGAATTGGCCGTCGGTGTGCTGCTGCCACCGCCACCGCCGCCGCAGCCGGCAAGATTGAGTGCCAACCCGAGCCCGAGCGCCGCGGCAATAATCCTTGCGATTTTGCGCACTGTTGTTCTCTCTCTAATGATTTTAATGAGTTACTTGATGTCGTCCGCGCTCACCCCTTGCGGCAGCGCTTGCGGTAAATAGGCGCGGCCCACGAAGGCGCCCATGTGGCCTCCGGTTTCCACGACCAGCCCCGACTGATGAACGACGGCGGGTCCGTAGCCGCCGCCCTGGGTGGCGTGGGCGTCGGTGAGGGCCTGCACGTAGGAGGGGAAGTAGGTGGCGAGCAGCGTTTTGAGCGGCGGCATGGTCGGGCCTTGCCAGCTCAGCGCGAACACGGTGTTACCCGCGCCGATGTACTCGCTTACCACGGTGCCCGATGGCAGGGTTGTCTGGCTCACGGTGTAGTTCGTGGAGGCAGTACTGGCGCTGGCGGCGAAGCGCGCGACCGCCGCGCTATTCTGGCTGGCTGCCCCTGCGTTCGTGCTGCTGGCCGTTACCGGATAGGTTGGTGCGCCGCCTAATGCCGCATGCGAGGGAGCGGCCATCGCAAACGACGCTGCGGCGATCGCGAGCATTCGAAACTGACTCATTAGCATTTTTTCATTTTTGAAGTTTTGGAGAATACGCGCGAACGTTTTCTATCCTCGAGCTCGCGCAAAGCCGATATTAGCGCGAGCGCGTTTAATTAAATCAGACGATTAATGGAAGTAATTGGGCTCTGTTTGAAAATGAAAGGCAACGCGCATCGGGTTGGCATTCAACTTCAATCCACGCCGAGTTGTTCGATGAGCATCGCGACGAAAGTCTCCCCTCTGCGGCGCGCGGCAATGTCCGGCCGCGCTTCTCCATCCACGCTGCATCGAAACGGGTACTTTAGTATTTCTGCACGACGCAATCGCATGCAATCACATGCAACCGGATACATAGCTGCCCGCGGCCGACTCAGTCGTCCGTTCTGCTCAATTCGTGGGCGCGGCGCAATCGTTCGCGGCTATTGCTCAAATGCATGCGCATCGCGGCGCGTGCGTCGTCCGGGTCTTGCCGTTCGATTGCGCGATAGATCATCTGGTGCTCGCCGAGCACGTTACGCAGATGCTCGATATGGTCGAGTTCCGCGATCTCAGCGGAGCCGAGCCGCGTGCGTGGACTTACCGCCCGGCCGAGTTGGCTGAGCACGTCGAAGAAATAGCGATTGCCGCTCGCGCGTGCGATCTGCAGATGAAACTCGATGTCGTGCGCGAGCGTATCGGTGCTGCCACGTTCGAGTTCGGACTCGAACCGCTCCAGCGCGCCGCGGATCTGCCTGAGGTTCTGGTCGGTGCGCCGTGCGGCGGCGAGGGCTGCGGAGGCGGCCTCGACGTCGATGCGGAATTCGATGATCGCCATCACGTCCAGCATGTTGGAGAGATCGGCGGCGGGCAACTTCACGGGGCTTTCCGTGGCCGGCGCCAACACGAACGTGCCGATGCCATGACGCGTCTCGACGACATTGGCGGCCTGCAGGCGCGAAATTGCCTCGCGGACCACGGATCGGCTCACCGATAGCTGTTTCATCATTGCGACCTCGGTGGGAATGCGGTCGCCCGGCCTCAGGATGCCACGGCGGATTTCGTCGGACAGGGCGGCCACCACCTTCTCAGTCAGGCTGCTCATTTCTGTGGCGGGTTGATTGTGTGACGTATTGACTTAGCGATCATAGCGTCTGGTGGGAGATGGGCGGGTTCGATTGCTGCCTCCCAAGCGCTTCGGGCAGCGGGATTTCGGAGTTGCCTGTGACATGCAAGTTGTCTCCTTATTTCTAGTTGTCGGACGTCTTATTTTTTGGCCTGTTGCTCGAATGTTGGGAGCCGAGGGCGCCTTAGCTGAGGCGTAGTGGTCGTGTTCACGCAGGGTAAACACCGCATTGGCGCGTTTTATCAAATCACAGTAGACTGTCATCGTACAACATATTGCGTGCGGCAAGCCAGAAACCCTGAATGCGCCACATTGCGTTCGATCAGACCGCCTGAACGACCAAACCTGGAGACATCATGTCCACGAAACCTTCCCAAGCGAACCACACGCCGGTCGTCACCGAACTGCGCGTCGTGCCTGTCGCCGGCCGTGACAGCATGCTGCTCAATCTGAGCGGCGCGCATGGCCCGTTCTTCACGCGCAACATCGTCATTTTGCGCGACAGCGCCGGCCATACCGGCGTGGGCGAAGTGCCGGGCGGCGAGAGCATCCGCAAGACGCTCGACGATGCGCGTGCGCTCGTCGTCGGTCAGTCGATCGGCAATCTGCAAGCAGTCTTGAACAAGGTGCGCACGCAATTCGCCGACCGCGACGCCGGCGGCCGCGGTTTGCAGACGTTCGATCTGCGCACTACCATTCACGCGGTGACCGCGCTCGAAGCCGCATTGCTCGACCTGCTCGGCCAGCATCTGGGCGTGCCCGTCGCCGCGCTGCTCGGCGAAGGTCAGCAACGCGACGAAGTGGAAATGCTCGGCTATCTGTTCTATATCGGCGACCGCAACAAGACCGACCTGGACTATGCGAGCGGCGCGGATGGCCGCGACGACTGGGAGCGCGTGCGCACTGAGCAGGCGCTGACGCCCGAGGCCGTCGTACGGCTCGCCGAAGCCGCGCAGGCGCGCTACGGCTTCAACGACTTCAAGCTCAAGGGCGGCGTGCTGTCCGGCGACGCCGAAATCGAAGCGGTCACCGCGCTCGCCGAACGTTTTCCGAACGCACGCGTGACGCTCGACCCGAACGGCGCCTGGTCGCTGGCGGAAGCGGTGCGCCTGTGCCGCGACAAGCACGACGTGCTGGCCTATGCGGAAGATCCGTGCGGCGCCGAAAACGGCTATTCGGGCCGCGAGGTGATGGCCGAGTTTCGTCGCGCGACCGGCTTGCCGACGGCGACCAACATGATCGCGACCGACTGGCGGCAGATGGGCCACGCGATCCAGTTGCAGTCCGTGGATATCCCGCTGGCCGATCCGCACTTCTGGACCATGCAGGGTTCGGTGCGCGTCGCGCAGATGTGCAATGACTGGGGCCTCACGTGGGGCTCGCACTCGAACAACCACTTCGACATTTCGCTCGCCATGTTCACCCATGTGGCGGCCGCCGCGCCGGGCAGGATCACCGCGATCGACACGCACTGGATCTGGCAGGACGGCCAGCGTTTGACGCGCGAGCCGCTGCGGATCGTCGGCGGCAAGGTCAAGGTGCCGCAGGCCGCGGGGCTCGGCATCGAACTGGATATGGATGAGATCGGGAAGGCGCACGCGCTGTATCGACAGCACGGCCTGGGCGCGCGCGACGACGGCGTGGCCATGCAGTATCTGGTCCCGAACTGGAAGTTCGATAACAGGCGCCCGTGCCTCATGCGCTGAACCAGCGATGATCCGGCCGGCGCCTTTAACTCTTGCGAAACACCACATGCGAGATGCGCTGCACCAGCAGCGCGGCCGCCAGCGCCGCGACCGCCGTCAGCCACACGCCGATGTGAATGGACTGCACCAGCGCATCGCGCGCCGTGTCGATCAACGCGAGCGTATTGAGCCCTGACGGCTTCATATCCGCGATCAGCTTCAGACGCGACGCTTCGTCGATCAGAATGCGCAGGTCGACGAAGCGGGGCCGCCATTGCGAGGCGGCCGGCTCGCCGAGCACGCTCATCGTGCGTGTGACCACGTTGCGGTAATGATGCGACACCACGGTCGCGACAATGCTCGTGCCCAGCATCCCGCCCACCATGCGCGTGGATTGCAGCAGCGCCGTCGTGATGCCGAAGCGCTCGCGTCCGGCAATCTCCTGGCCGAATACGTTCAGATTGTTGAGGATGAAACCGAGGCCGATGCCGACCGCGGCCATCGGCAATTCGATCCACAGATGCGGCGTGTCCGGATTCGCAAACGCTAGCGCAATGGACGCGAACAACAGCAGCGCGAAACCGATCGAAAGGATCTGCGTGGGCTTCTTCATGTGAATGACGATGCGCGTGTTCAGCAGACTGCCGAGCGCGATGCAGGCGGCGATCGGCGTGGCCAGCAGGCCGGCCTGTTGCGGCGACAGACCGAAGCCGCCTTGCAGCAGCAGCGGCGCGAAGAAGATCAGCGAGAACATCACGAAGCCCGACAGCATGCCGAGCGTGAACAGCGTGACGAGTTGCGGATCCCTGAACAGGTCGAGCGGAATGATCGGATGCGTGGCGCGCTTTTCGCATACCAGCAATGCAATCGCGCCGGCGATCACGCAGACGGCCAGCGTGAGATTGGCGGCGCTCAGGCCGTCTTTCGGCACTGCTTCGATAAAAGCCTGCAGCCCGCCGAGCACGGCGGCGACCAGCACCGCGCCGAGCCAGTCGATCTTCACGTCGCCTTCATGCGGACGGCGGAAGCTCGGCAGGTGCGCCCAGATGAAATAGAGCGCGGCCGCGCCGACCGGCAGATTGATCAGGAAGGTAGAGCGCCAGCCCCAGTGTTCGCTCATCCACCCGCCGAGCGACGGCCCCGCCGCCGTGCCGATGCCATACGCTGCCGCCATCACCACCTGCCAGCGCACGCGCGCGCGCGGATCGGGAAAGAGGTCGGGTATCGACGCGAACGCCGTGCCGACCATCATCCCGCCGCCGACACCTTGCAAGCCGCGCGCGATCACGAGAAACCGCATGTCGTTCGCGACACCGCAAAGCACCGACGCGATAGTGAACGTGATGACCGCGGCGATCACGAAACGCTTGCGGCCGAAGTAGTCGCCGAGCCGTCCGAACACCGGCACCGTCACCACCGAGGCCAGCAAATACGCGCTGGCGATCCACGCGTAATACTCGAAGCCGTGCAGTTCGGCGACGATGGAAGGCAGCGCAGTGCTGACGACTGTCTGGTCGAGTGCGACCAGCATATTGACGAGCCCGATGCCGAGCATGGCGAACAGAGCGTTGCGGAAAGGCAGGGCAGTGGCAGTCGGATTCACGGATCTGGGAGAGAAGGCTTTTCAGGGGCGGCGCTGCGCGGTTGTCGCGGGCCAAGGTCTTGACGACGGGTGTCCTCTAGTTGTCTGACCTCTTGCGGGAATTATACGGGTTTCCCCTTATTCGAAACTATTCCCACGAATTGTCGGGCG
The DNA here is from genome assembly GCF_031570135.1 of Paraburkholderia sp. USG1. Lineage (NCBI taxonomy): Bacteria > Pseudomonadati > Pseudomonadota > Betaproteobacteria > Burkholderiales > Burkholderiaceae > Paraburkholderia > Paraburkholderia sp. USG1. The sequence goes on from NZ_JAMWXW010000005.1 coordinate 205,009, forward strand.
AAAAAAATGCCGTGCGCAGCGGCACGGCATGGTGGGTGAAGCGAAGCGCAGGCCGCCGATTGCAGGGGCGCGCCGTTCAGCGTTGCTGCGTCGAATCAGTGGTTATTCCACCACTCGGTTGCTTTCTGTTTGTCCCAGGCAGGCAGCACTTCGCGTTCAATCGACGCATTGGTCAGTGCCGGAAAGTCCTTCTTGAACGCGGTCACGTCGTCGTCGAACTGGTCGGTCACGCTAACGTCCCACGTCCCGCCGCTGAAACCCGTAGCCGCCTGATCGATCAACGGAATGACCGGTCCCGCGCGCAGTTCGCCGTCTTTACGTTCGACAACCGTAGCGTCGATATGGCCGAGATACACAATCGAATTCGGCTTGATTTCGACCACTTCGTGAAGCGGCGTGAAGAACATGCCGCGGAAAGGGAATATACCGCTTTGGCCGGTAATGCCGCGCATCACATATTTACCCGGCGCCAACGGCAGGCGAATGAAATAGTGATTACCCGTGTCGCTCGTCGTGGTGGCCTGATCGTCGAATTTGAAATTCAGCCGGTCTTCTCGCGAGTCTGCCGAACCGCGCTCCATATTCACGACGATAGGGCTCGGTTGATAACTGGTGTGATATGCGTTCTTGAGTGTCACCGTCATTAACGCGTACGAGTTTTTCGTCGTGTCGACCGAACCCGTCGATGTGGTGGGCGACATGTTGGAAACTGTCGCGCAGCCTGAAGTCAATAACGTGCCGGCAATGGCGAAGATTGCGATGGTTTTTTTCATTACGGATTGAAGGGAATGTGGTTTGTACTTGAGCCAGATTAGAGTTATTTATGCGGCGTGATTGATGTGGCACTCGGCGCATGCCGGGTAAACGACAGAGGAGAAAAAAACTTTAGCGTCCGTTTAATTGATGGCGCTCAGACAATGCGACAGTCAACCGAATATCGAATAGCCGCGCTACGTCGAATCGGGCGACCCATTGCCTGGTCGCCCGTCTCAGTCGCTCAACCCTGCGCCCAGACCGCCGCTGTCTCTTTCGCGAAGTCCCGATACGATCGCGGCTGCCGGTCCAGCAGCGCAGCCAGGTGATCGATCTCCGCTCTGGATGCGACCGCGCCGTCCTGCTGATAACGGCTCATCATCAGGCGTATGTCGTAAGCGAGCCAGCCGGGTGCGGCCGCCTTCAAACGCTGTTCCAGCAGATCGAGATCGTCGCCGCCATAGCGCACCGCGCGTCCGAGCGCTTCAGCCCAGATCGACGCCACGCTTTGCGACGTGATCGCGTCAGGGCCGACCAGTGCATACGTCTCGCGCGGCAAACGGTCTGCGGCACGCTCGCGGCGCAGCAGCTCGCGCGCGGCGGCCTCGCCGATGTCGCGTACATCGACCATGGAAATGCCTTTGGCGCCGATCGGCATGCCGTACGCGCCGTGCGTCAGCAACGGCTCTTTCTGGCGCACGTCGTTCTGCATGAAATACGCAGGACGCAATACCGTGGCGGGCAGATCGCAGTGTTCGATCATGCGCTCGACGGTGTACTTGCCGGTGAAATGCGGCACGTCGACATAGTCGGCGCCTTTGAACACCGACAGATAAACCACGCCTTTCACGCCAGCCTCGCGCGTCACGCTCAGGGTCTGCAGCGCTTGCGTCAGTTCGTCCGCGGCATTGGGAGCGAGCAGGAACAGCGTGCTGACGCCGTTCATCGCGCGCCGCAATCCGTCCACGTCGGAGAGGTCGCCCTGAACCGCCGTGACGCCGTCCGGGAATTGCGCTTTTTCCGGCGAGCGAGTCAGCGCGCGAACTTGCGCGCCGCTACCGGCCAGATGTTCGAGAACCTGTTTACCGACCACGCCGGTGCTGCCTGTTACGAGAATTGCCATGACTTTTCTCCAAGGGTTGGATGGGCTGGAAGCCAGCCCGTAGACGAACAATAGATGTTCCATTTGGGCGGCGATAGTGCAAAAATTCAGACACCTCGTCTCATATTTGGAACGATCATGGATCTGACGTCACTTGCCGATTTCAATGCGGTTGCGCTGCACGGCGGATTCGGCCCAGCCAGCCGGGCGCTCGACCGTCCCAAGGCCACGCTGTCGCGGCGCGTGGCGGAACTCGAGGAAGCGCTCGGCGTGCGGCTGATCGAGCGCGGCTCGCGCAGATTGCGGCTGACGGAAGAAGGTCTCGTGCTGCACGAGCGCACGCGCGGGCTGATGGCGGAGATCCAGGAGGCGGGGGAAGTGGTGGCGTCGCGCGCGCCGGTTCCGCGCGGGCGATTGCGGATCAGCGCGCCGGTCGTGTTCGCGCATGTGGTGCTGGGCCGGATCGCGGCGCGTTTTGCGTTGGCCTATCCGCAGGTGGAGCTGGAAGTCATTGCGGAAGACCGCGTGGTCGATCCGGTGGAAGACGGCTACGATCTCGTGATCCGCATCAATCCGTCGCGCGACGAGCAACTCGTGGGGCGGCGCATTTTCGGCGACGAACGGCTCGTGGTCGCGGCGCCCGCCATGTCGATGCCTTCCAGTTTCGCAGGCGGCGCCGCCGCGTTGCCGGTGCCCGCGATCGTGCGGGCTTCCGAATTGCCGGGTGAGATCTGGACGGTGCACACGCCAGGCGGCCTGCAGTCGCTCGCGCCGCAGCCGGTGCTGCGATTCTCGTCGCTGCTGATGGTGCGCGACGCGGTGGTGGACGGTGTAGGTGCGGCGCTCTTGCCCAGGCTGCTGGTCGAGCAGGATGTGTCGGCGGGGCGGCTTGTCTGCTGGGGAGTGGCGGACGGGCCGCCGGTCGAGATCTGGGCGCTCTACAACTCGCGCCGCCTTTTGAGTGCGAAAGTGCGCGCGTTCATGAACCTGTTGCAGGATTTGCCGGGGCGCGAGCGGAAACCCGGCTGATAGAGGCGCCGATTACACACGGCTTGTGTGTGGAATCACCCGGAATCGGCTCGCACCCCGCAACCTCACTTGGGACGTCGCACGGCTCGCACCTTGCCGCTGCTTCCGCCGCCGCAAAAGAAGCGATCGCCGCCGTCGGATTCGAGTCCCGACACGCTGACGCCAGGCGGCATTTCAAGCCGCTCCTGAACTTCGCCGGTGCGTGGATCGAGTCGCCGCAATTCACTTTCATCGCTTTCCCACGTGCCGTGCCAAAGTTCACCGTCGACCCAGGTGACGCCCGTCACGAAGCGGTTGGACTCGATGGTGCGCAGGATCGCGCCCGTCTGCGGATCGACCTGATGGATCTTGCGCTCCCGATACTGTCCGACCCAGAGCGTCCCTTCAGCCCAGGCGAGGCCCGAGTCGCCTCCGCCGCCGGGCGCGGGAATCGTGGCGAGCACGCGGCCGCTCTCGGGATCGATCTTCTGGATACGGTCTTCGGCGATCTGGAACAGGTGCTGGCCGTCGAAGGCTGTTCCCGCATGCGCGGCGACGTCGATCGAGCGGAGCGCCTTGCCGCTCTGCGGGTCGAACGCGTTCAACGTGTCTCCCGCCGCGAACCAGACATGCTGGCCGTCGTACGTTACGCCATGCACTTTTTCGACGCCCGGAAAAGGACCGTATTCGTCGATGATTTCGGCGGCTGATTGTTTCATGTTCGTTCCCTCCTGTTTTCGTGTTGCCATCCTAATCAATCGGCAACGGGGCGGGGAGTAACAAGGTCGTCGTGAATCCGGGCATGGGCGGGGTCATCCAGCGACGCGCCCGCCCTCGGCCGAACGACTGCACCTTGCCTTGCGCCGCGAGCGTATCGAGACTCCGCTGCACGGTGCGCTGACTCGCGCCAAGCGCTAGCGCGAGGGCCGAGCTCGACCATGACTCGCCGTCGGCGAGCAACGCAAGCACGGGCGCATGTCTGTCCTCGAGCGGCCGCGCCAGCACGACCACCTGCTGCGCGCGTTGCGGCACGAGCGTGAAGCCGCGCCGCGTGGCGTTCACGCCGGCCACGGTGCGAAGCACCGACCGCAACCGCCCGAGCTCGACCCGCAGGCGCGCGCGGTGCGATTCATCGGCAACCTTGGCCCGGAAGGCTCGCGCGACGAGCACATCTCTCGGCACGTCCTGCGGCCACGCTTCGGCCAGCGCGCGTGCGAGCACGAACAGCACCGGGCGACCGGCGAGCGGGATTACCGCGCCCGCGTCGCGTACCACGTGGCGGCACGCGTCCACGATCAACGCCTTCGATGCCAGCAACGTTTCCACCTCGTCGAGCAGCAGCGGGCGTTCCTCGCCACCCGCGAGCAGTCGCGCCGCCGGCGCGTTCAGAACGAGCGAGGCGTTCTCGACTTCCGCTATCAGTGCAGGAATGCTCGCGAGACGTGCTGTGCGCCCGGCCCGTTCGAGCGCGGCGCGTGCTGCGCGGGTCTGCAGGCGGCGCAGCGCGACGCCGGCCACCACCAGTTCATGCGCGGCTCTCAAGGCCGGCGGGAACGGCGCGGGGTCGAGCCCGGCGAGCGCGCGTTCGGCCTCGTCGAGGCGTCCGATCAGCAGCAGGCGCCGGACTTCGAGATAGCGCGCATGCGCGGCGTTGAGCCGGTCGCCGTGCGCTTCGAGCGTGGCGCGTGCGGCTTCCAATGCTTTCGTTGGCCAGTTCAGATCGCGCGAGACGAGCGCGATCTCGGCCTCGGCGACGACACATCTCGCGCGCGCCACCGGCTCCTTTGCACCGAACGCGCGTGCAGCGCTTCGCACGAGCGCCTTCGCCCGGACCAGATCGCCGAGTTGCGCCATAGCGATGCCGCGCAGCGCGAGCGCGGGCGCGTCGTTGCGCAGCGCCACCCGGTTCAGCGCGCCGAGCGGATCGCCCGCTGCAAGCGCGCGCGCTGCTGCCGTCACTAGCGAGTCCATGATTTACGCGAATCCCGCCACACTTGTCACTCCCGTGGTTCGAAGCCGGAGGCTAATCTAGCACGACCACCCCGCAGCACTTCGCATAGCGAACCAAGGAGAGAAGCATGGCGACGACACACACCATCGGCACACGGCAAGCATGGTTTGCAGCGCGGCTCGAATTGCTCGAAGCCGAAAAGGCGCTGACGCGGCAGAGCGACGACTACCAGCGCGGCGGTCATGCAATGGATGCCGTGCCGGCCCCGGCGCCCGTCGTCGAATTCGCGGGCGCCTGCGGAACCGACGCGCCCACGTATTCGCTCGACAGGCCCGGCATGAGCGCATTCGTGCTCGAAGACGGTGTCGTGTATCACACGTATTCCACTTATGGGCGCGGCGTGGATGCGCTATGGAGTATGTATCAATGGCTCGACCGCGCGCCCAAGGGACGCAACGAAACAGGTGTCTGGTGGCGCCGCCATGACGAGTATGGGAAGCACTGACACGCGTCTCGGGCACGCTATCCGCTCGCGACAATGGAGCCAAAAATTGCAATCCGGCTCAGGTCTGTTATGGTCGAAGCCGGGCCCGCGAGCGGCCTGTCTGAACATGGCAGGTTATCGTTCTGGAAACACACGTTGGATGTCACTGTGGAGGACTTCATCTGGTCGGTGCCACGCGATCTTCACTCAACGAGTCGCCACGAAAGTGGGCTGCGGTGGCACAGGTTGCCGCCTGGCGCCGCCGTCTGGTTTGGTGTGCAGGCGTCGGCGGCGCGGCGCTGCTATTTTGCGGGCCAAGCCTCGCGGCGCAGGGCACGAGCACGAGCTCCGTCACGCTGTACGGCGTACTGGACACCAGCCTCGAAATCACCGATCCCGGGTCCGGGTGGACGCCGCGTCTGGACTCGGGTGCCTATCGCGGTTCGCGGATCGGCTTGCGCGGCAGCGAGCCGCTCGGCGCCGGCACCGATCTGGTGTTCACGCTGGAAAACGGCTTCAGCTCGGCCGACGGTTCGCTTCAGAGTCCGGGTCTTCTGTTCAACCGCCAGGCGTGGGTCGGTGCCCGGGGCGCATGGGGCGAGATGCGTTTCGGCCGGCAATACTCGCCTATCTATATCCCGTTCAAAGGCTATCTCGACGCGTTCGGCGCCGGCACGATTGCGTCCGGACTCAACAACCTGTCGAAGATCACGCCCTACGCCAGTAACGCGATCACGTATCTTTCACCGCTCGTCGGCGGGTTCAGCGGCACCATCATGATGGCCACGCGCGATCAGGCGGAGAGCGATGGCAACGGCATCGACGGATACTACGTTACCGCCGCGTATCAGCTCGACGAACTCAGGCTGCTCTACGCGCGTCAGCAGACGCACGGCGCGGGCGCACTGCGCGCGAATCTCGGCGGCGCAACGTACGCGGTGGATAAAGTGCGCGTGTGGCTCGCCTTCTTCAATGGCGATGGCGGCACGCCGCTCTATCACGGCGCGGGCGGCGCGCTCTCGGCGCAATACAGCTTTTCTTCGAATATGCGCGCGTCGGTGGGCTATGCGCACGTGCGCGACTTTACCGGTGCGGGTGCGAGCGCGGATCAGTTCAGCCTGGCATTCGAATACAACTTTTCTTCCACCTTGCTGTTTTATTTCAGCGCAGCCTATCTGTCGAATCACGACGGCGCCGGCTTCACCCTGCGCGGCGTCAACGTGACCGGGCTGCCGGTCGCCTATCCAGGCGCGCCGGTCGCGGGCGTGCAGTTCGGCGTGCTCGAGCGATTCTAGCGGGCAAGGGAACGGTGCCGCCGGTCGCATTCGATTGCAGCGGAAGCACCGGGCCGATTGCCGACCTCGACCGGCCGCGCTATTTCCGGACCTGAAGCGCGGCATGTCGAGGCGAGCGCGCTTATTTCGTCTTGAGTACTATCGCTCGACGGCTCTCATGCGCGTATCGCCCGACTTTTATGGAGGACTGCATCATGGATCGCAACGACGTCACGAAGAAAATCATCGCCGCGAAAGTCAGAAGCAAGCTGAGCTGGGGTGAGATCGCCACGAAAATCGGCCGGAGCAAGGAGTGGACGACCGCGGCGATGCTCGGCCAGATGACACTCGATGCGAAGCAGGCCGCCGTCGTGCGTGAACTGTTCGACCTGACCGACGAGGAAACCGCCTGGCTGCAAATCGTCCCGTACAAGGGCTCGCTGCCGAGCGCGGTTCCAACCGATCCGCTGATCTATCGCTGGTACGAGATCGTGAGCGTGTACGGCACGACGATCAAGGAGCTGATCCACGAGGAGTTCGGCGACGGCATCATGAGTGCGATCGACTTTTCGATGGATATCGAGCGTGAGCCGAACCCGAACGGTGATCGCGTCAAGGTGGTGCTCAGCGGCAAATTCCTTCCCTACAAATCGTACTGATCGCACCGATCGGCTGACCTGGCACCGAGTCTGCAGAACCACCCACAGTGGGGCTATGCTAGCGGCTTCGTCTACTTCGAGGAGCAACCGATGAAACAGTCAGCAGGTTCGATGATCACGTTCAGCCGCCCGGACGGCCAGCAGATCCAGGGCTATCTGGCCAAGCCGCAGAAGCTGGAGGGTGCGCCCGGCATTGTCGTGATCCAGGAGTGGTGGGGTGTGAACGACCAGATTCGCGGCGTGGCGGACCGGCTCGCACAGGCCGGTTATCTGGCGCTGGTGCCCGATCTGTTTCGCGGCAAGACCACGGTGGAGGAGGCGGAGGCGCACCACCTGCTCGACGGGCTCGATTTCGGCGACGCTGCTACGCAGGACGTGCGCGGCGCCGTCCAGTATCTGAAGCAGCAAACGGCGAAGGTCGGCGTGACGGGCTTTTGCATGGGCGGCGCGCTGACCTTGCTCGCGCTGTGCAATGTGCCCGAATTGTCGGCCGGCGTGGCCTGGTATGGCTTCCCTCCGCTGGAGTACATCGACGCATCGAAAATCAAAGTGCCGGTGCTCGGTCATTGGGCCACGCAAGACGAGTTCTTCACGGCGGAAACGGTCGATGCGCTGGAAAGCAAACTGAAGGGCGCGAATGTCGATGTCGAGTTTTACCGCTATCTCGCGCACCACGGCTTTGCCAACGAAGAGGCCGTGGGCCCGGGCCGTATCGCGAGAACGCAGTTCGATCCGGTGTGGTCGCAACAGGCATGGGATCGTACGCTGACGTTTTTCGGCCGCACTTTGTGGAAGTAGGCGGCGAGCCCGGCAGCAGGTTCGCCTCGCCGGGCTCAGAGCTTCGACCCACCGTCGACGTGCAAGGTCTCGCCGGTAATCCAGCGAGCGGTGTCGGAGGCGAGAAAGGCCACGGCGCCGCCAATGTCATCCGGCTGCGCCACCCGCTTGAGCGCCTGCATGCCGAGCGTCACCTGGCGCCCCGCGTCGGTCTTCGTGAAGTTCGACATATCCGTTTCGACGACGCCCGGCGCCACCGCATTCACGCGAATGTCACGTGCGCCGAGCGCGGCGGCGAAATGCTTTACGAGCGTATCGACCGCGCCCTTGGTCGCGGCATAGGCCGGCAGCGTGCCGACCGCGGCGCGCGCCGCGAGTGACGAGAGCAGCACCACGCTGCTGCCCTTGCACATCACCGGCAGCAACTGCTGCACGAGGAAGTAGGGTGCGCGCACGTTCACGGCGAACAGATCGTCGAAGTCTTCTACGGTTGTGTCATCGATGCTGACCGCCTTCGAAATCCCGGCGTTCGCCACCAGAATATCCAGCCGGTGGCCGATCACCGCGCGCACCTGCGCTGCCAGCTTATGCGGACCGTCGGCCTCGCGCAGATTCGCCGCGACTTTCTGCGCATTGCCGCCGGCCGCGCGAATTTCCGCGACCACGGCATCCGCTTCTTTCTCGCCGCTGCTGTAGTGAACCAGCACCTGTGCGCCGGCCTGGGCGAGTGCGAGTGCGCTGGCGCGGCCGATGCCGCGTGAGGCGCCCGTGACGAGCGCGGTCTTGCCCGTGAGGTTGTTCATGGCGAAACTCCGTCGAGTTGAAGCAAACCGAGCGCCTTGATGAACGCGGCGGCGTTGGCGGCCATCTCTTCGATCGATTCCGGCACTTCGCCTGAGGAACTGGAGATACCGGCGTTGTTGAACAGGATCACTTCCCGATCTTGCGCTAGACAGTCGGTCACGGCCGGATCCCAATGGTCCATCGTGCCGGTGAAATGGATGTCGAACACGAGCGGCACGCCTCCCGTCTTGCCGAAGCGGCGATGCGCGAAGCGGATGCCGTTCGCTTCGACATAACGGGTCGGGGCGGTCTGGTGCGTGTGGCGCGTCACGGCGGGGTCATTCGAAGCAGCCGGTGGGGTCATTTTCGGTTCCTCGGCAATATAGATGAAAGGCATGGAGCGGGAGGCGGGGGTCAGGCCGAGGCTTGCTCGGTTGTCTTGGGCGTTGCTGCCTGATGGGTAATGTAGCGGGGGCTTGTGGAAAGGAAAAAGACTTTGTAGGCTGACGGGCATGCCTGTCAGGCATGCCCGTCAGGTAAGACGCAAACGGAATTCAAAGAGGATCTATGGAGCTTCGCCATTTGCGGTACTTCGTGGCCGTCGCCGAAGCGGGCAGCCTGACGGTGGCGGCGGAACGGCGCCTGCACACGTCGCAGCCGTCGCTGAGCCGCCAGATTCGCAACCTGGAGGACGAAGTCGACGCGGAGTTGTTCAACCGCAGCGCACGCGGCGTCGAATTGACGGCGGCGGGCAAGGCGTTTCTCGACCATGCGCGGCTCGCGCTCTCGCAAGTCGACGCCGCCATTGAAGCCGCGCGCCGTGCCGCGCGACCTTCCAAGCAGGTCTTCGCGCTGGGATTCCTGACCGGCCAGGAAATGACCTGGCTGCCGCGCGCCATGCAGGTGCTGCGCGACGAGCTGCCGAACATCGACGTCACGGTATCGAGCCACTATTCGCCAGACCTTGCCGATGCGCTCGCGCGCGGCAAACTCGACCTTGCGTTTCTGCGTGCCGAACCGGGCTTCGATCTGGACTATCAGGTGGTAAGTAGCGAGAAGCTGATCGTGCTCATGCCGAGCGACCATCGCCTGACCGGGCGAAGCGCGATCCGTCCGGATGATTTCGCCGGCGAGACTTTCATCATGGCGTCGAACAAGGCGCGAGTGCTGCACGACGTGATCCAGCGCTATCTGGATGACAACGGCATAGCGGTCACGCCCGGCCACGGCGTCGACAACCTGGCTATGGCGATGTCGCTCGTCGCGTCCACGCGTGGGCTCGCGTTGATGCCGGAGTATGCGAACAACCTGCTGCCGTGGTCGGTGGTCAGCCGGCCGCTCGCAGGCGAGACGCCGACCGTCGACCTCGTGATCGGCTATAGCAGGTCGAATACATCGCCGGTGCTGAAGCTGTTTCTTTCGAGGGCCGAAGAGTTGCTGGCGCACGCGAACGCCGGCCGCTCGCCCTGATACCAACAAGCGGGAGCGTCATATGTCTGTAGCAATGCGAAGGGCGACCCTCGGGTTGCTGGCAAGTATCACGTTGGGCACGAGTGTCGCTGCGCAGGCCGGCTCCGGTTGTCACGAAGCGTGCAATGCACGCGGCCAGCTTCTCGACCACCACGTCACGCTCACGCTGAGCGCGCCGGAGTTTTCGACCTTGCTGGCGTCGAGCGTGGGCGGCCGGCAGCTCGCACGGCTTGCCGGCGCGCCCACGTGCGGTATCGAGATCGTGAGCTTTCGCTACCGGACCATCGGCGGCGCGGGCGAGTCCACGAACGCGAGCGGCGCGTTGATGATTCCGTCGGGGCTTTCGGCGGCATGCAGCGGAGCGCGTCCGCTGATGCTCTACGCGCACGGCACCACCGCGTACCGCAACTACAACCTCGCCGATATCACGCGAACGGATCCCGGCAACGGCGCCGGCGCCGGGGAAGGCCTGAGCGTGGCCGCCATGTATGCGGCGCGGGGCTATATCGTCGTGGCGACCAACTATGCGGGCTACGCCGGCTCCGATCTGCCGTACCACCCGTATCTGAACGCCGACCAGCAATCCGCCGATATGATCGACTCGCTGCAGGCGGCGCGCCTCGCGCTCGCCGAGGTGAAGCCGGACGGTGGAGCACACGAGAACGGGAAGCTATTCGTCACCGGCTATTCGCAAGGCGGCTTCGTTGCCCTGGCGACGCATCGCGCGTTGCAGGCGGCGGGTGTGAAGGTGACCGCGTCCGCGCCGGGTTCCGGTCCGTATGCGCTTGCCGCTATCGCCGACGCGCTCATCGAAGGCCAGGTCAACCTGGGTTCGACGCTCTTCGCGACGCTGATCGTGACGAGTTACCAGCGTGCTTACGGGAATATCTACCGTCGGCCCGGCGACTTCTACGACGCCGCTTACGCATCTGGTATCGAAACTTTGCTGCCGAGCGCGCAGCCGCTCAACAAGTTGATCGCCGCAGGCAAACTGCCGTCGACGCAACTCTTTAACAGTGCGCCGCCCGCGCCGCAGTTCGCCTCGTTGACGCCGCCCGCTATGCCGTCGTTGACGCCGCCGGTATTGATGCCGCTGTTCGCGGCGGGATTCGGCAAGGCCAACCTCGTGCGCAACGCCTATCGCCTGACCCTGCTGGAGGACGCCGTGGCCAATCCCGATGGTGCATTTCCCCACGCAACGGCAGCAATGGAGCCGGCATCGAATCCGATGCATCCGTTGCGTCAGGCGTTCAGGCGCAACGACCTGCGCAACTGGTTGCCGCGTGCGCCGGTCCTTTTGTGCGGCGGCGAGGCCGATCCCACGGTGTTCTTTTTCAACGCGCGCATCGAGCAGGCGTACTGGCAGAACGCCAAGGTGTCCGCAGGGCTGACGTCCGTGCTGGATGTGGATTCTGCCGTTGCCGGACCAGCTGATCCGTACGCGCCCATCAAGCGCGGTTTCGCGAGTGCGAAGGCTGAAGTCGCGAGTCAGGCCGTGGCCGGTGGCGCGGCCGAGGGTGGAGTATCAGCGGTACTGCGGGCCTATCACGGCCAACTGGTCGCGTCGTCCTGCATGGTGGCGGCGCGGGCTTTCTTCGCCAGATTCTGAGCGCGCGTATCAGGCGGACATTACCGGCGAGAGCCGAGGTCCGTGAAGTTTCAAGCGCCTGCGGCTATCATGCGCAGACAACGCAACCGGTGGCGAAAACATTGGCGACTCAATCCGTGACGGGAGATACGGCGCCCCGCAGCAGACCTCTCTCACCGCTTTAGTACGTACCACGAAGCGCCGCGCGCGCAGTTGGCTGCGTTTGGACTGTCACGAGGCGATGTGCGGCCGCTGACCCGCCGCGCAATCACGCCCGGTAGCGTGAACCCACAATCAAAGGAGATGAGCACGTGGTGAAGATCGATCCGGACCGGTTACTGACCGATCTCAAACGGCTGCGCGGTTTCGGCGCCACGGGGCCGGGCGTCGTCCGGCTGGCGCTTTCGCCGGTTGATCTGGCGTCGCGCGAATGGCTGGCCGGCCGTATGGCGGAAGCGGGGCTCGACGCCGTTATCGACGGCGTGGGAACCGTGTTCGGGCGCTCGCGCAAAAGCGGGCCGGCGCTCGTGATCGGTTCTCACACCGACACGCAACCGACCGGCGGCTGGCTCGACGGCGCGATGGGCGTGATCTACGGCCTGGAGATTGCACGCTCGCTGGCGGAACACGAGGCGACGAGCCATCTCGCGGTGGACGTGGCGTCGTGGATCGACGAAGAGGGCACGTTTTCCGGCCTGCTCGGCAGTCGCAGTTTTGTCGGCGATAGCGTGGACGAGTCGATCCGCGACGCCACGAACCGTCAAGGGCAACATCTCGCAGACGTACTCGAAGCGGCGGGTCTTGCCGGGCGGCCGCGTGTGCGTTTCGAGCCAGGCCGGCATGTCGCGTATCTCGAACCGCATATCGAGCAGGGCGGTCGGCTGGAGGCGGCTGGGAAGTCCATTGGGGTCGTGACCACCATCGTCGGGCTGCGCGAGCTGCGATTGCGCTTCACCGGCCAGCGCAACCATGCCGGCACGACGCCCATGACGATCCGGCGCGACGCCGGTGCGGCGCTGGTGGCCTTTATCCCGAGAATGAACGAAGCGTTCGCGCGGCTCGCGGATGCCGATACTGTCTGGACGGTGGGCCGCATCGACCTCGACCCGGGCTCGCTGAGTGTGGTGCCGGGCGCGGCGGATATGTACTTGCAATTCCGCGACGCGAACGCCGCGCGTTTGCAGGCGATGCAGGACGCGCTCGCCGATCTGGTGCGGGACTTCAATGCACAAGGCCCGGTCAGCGTCGAACTGACGACGATCGACGAACCGATGCAACCGGTGACCATGCACACCCCGCTCGCGGACCATCTGGCGCGCGCCGCCGATGCGGTGGCGCCCGGCCAATGGATTCGCATGCCGAGCGGCGCCGCGCACGACGCGCAGGTTATCGCCCGCTGCATGTCGGCCTGCATGATGTTCGTGCCGAGCATCGGCGGCGTGAGCCACGATTTCATCGAAGATACGGCCGAGGCGCACATCGTCCTCGGCTGCCAGGTCGCGGCCACGGCTGCCGCGGCGATGCTGCATGAAGAGTGGGCGAAACGATCATGACGAGCCTGAACCAGCAAGACGATTTCGTCGTGCGCAGGATGTCGGCCGGGGACGTCGCTTTGGCGGTGGAATGGGCCGCACTGGAAGGATGGAACCCCGGTCTGCACGATGCCGCCTGTTTTCGCGCGGCGGACCCGGACGGGTTCTTCATCGGCGAATGGCGCGGCGAACCGGTGGCGTGTCTGTCCGCTGCCGCATACGGCGAGGACTTTGGCTTTATCGGCCTATATATCGTGAAGCAGGCGTTTCGCGGTCGAGGCTTCGGCATGCGCATCTGGCGGCATGGCATGGACTATCTGCGAAACCGCAACGTGGGTCTGGATGGCGTGGTCGCGCAGCAGGCGAATTACAGGAGGTCGGGATTCAAGCTCGCCTGTCGCAACATCCGCTTTCAGGGCGTCGTACAAGACATTGCCCGGAGCGAGTCCCATGCTGATTTGCACAATGCTTCGGCGCTACCCTTCGAGTCGCTGAGCCACTACGATCGGCAATGCTTTCCCGCCAGCCGCGAGCACTTTCTCGCTGCATGGCTCGCGCAGCGCGGCGCGATTGCGCGAGTCGCGGTCCGCGACGGCCGGGTTGTGGGCTACGGCGTATTGCGGCGTTGCCGGACAGGCAGCAAGATCGGCCCGCTCTTCGCCGATAACGGTGAAATTGCGGGCCATCTGTTTTCCGCGTTGACGTTGAGCATTCCGGGTGAAGCGTTTTTCTTCGACGTACCGGAGATCAATGCGGATGCGGTTGCGTTGGCCGAACGGCACGGCATGACGAGCGTGTTCGAAACCGCGCGGATGTACACCCATGAACCGCCGGCGATTTCCATTGAGCGCGTGTTCGGAGTGACTTCGTTCGAGCTCGGCTGATCGTAGCCCGATGGTGTTTTCGCCATGACATCGCCGTCGGCGGCGCAAGCCGCGAACCGCGGACGGCAACCCCTATTTCCATTTCGCGCCGAGTTTATCCAGCCCGGCTTTCATCAGGTCTTCCGGCAACATCGCAATGCGCATTTCGCAGTCGGCGTTGAATTTCAGAAACCACGGCTCCGCGAGGGCGGGAATCGACGATGCGTTGTCGATATCCACGACGAGCACCGCTCCGCGTGTTCCGTCCTGCTCGGTGAAGTAGACTGCCTCCGGTTTTATCTCTTCCAGTATCTGCCCGACCACTTGACCGGCGATGCCTTCGCGCACCAGGGTGTTGAACGGTTCGTGCGGGATTCGTATGTTGAGAAGCATGCGCATGTCATCCTCCTGTTGACGCCCAAAGGGCTTCTTAAGGATAGATGCTTTATGCGCGCGTCAACGTGATCTGTTTCGAAGCATTCAACGCGGCTCCGCAAAGTCGGGGCGCTTGCGGAGCGTGCAGCCGCTCAGGTTCCGAACAGCGAACTTTGCGTGCCGCGGCTCGGCGCATGGCGTGCGGGTTTCGTCTGGGCTTCGGATCTCGCTTGAGCTTCGACCTTCGCCTTTCCTTCGTCCGCGAACATGTCGGTCTGCCGGTCGGCTTGCGCTTCGAGCGACGTCTGCCCAGCCTCCAGCGACAGCAAAAACATCTTGTTCGCCAGGCCTCCCGCAAAGCCGGTCAAGTCGCCGGATGCGCCGATCACCCGGTGGCACGGCGCCACGATGGAGATCGGATTCCTGCCGTTCGCCGCGCCGACCGCCCGCACCGCGTTGACGTTGCCGATCTGCATGGCGATTTCCGCGTAGCTGCGCGTCTGGCCGAACGGTATCGTCAACAGCGCGGCCCAGACCTGTTTCTGGAACTCCGTTCCCTGGAAGGCGAGCGGAAGGTCGAACTCGCGCCGCGTGCCGGCGAAATACTCGTTCAACTGCCGTTCGGTGTCGATCAGGACAGGACGGTCATTTGCTTCGACCCATTCTCCCAGACGCACCCGGTTCGGCTTGTCGTTTTCCCACAGAATGGCGGCGAGGCGCTCGCCGTTCGCAACGAGTTTCAACTGGCCGACGGGCGAGTCCATCAGCTTGTAGGCGTATGTCACTTGGCTTGCTCCTGACTGGTTGGAGGCACAGATGCTGCAAGGCGAGTCTGCGAATGCGCGCGGCAAGCGCGCCGATATACGACAGTGTGAGCCTTGTTCGCTCTGAGGGCGCTCCGGATCTTGCTGTCCCGTTCCTTGTGAAAGGCCTCCCATCACCGGGCTGCTGTCCTGAAGGGAACGCGGACGATGCGTCACTGTACAACCGTTTTCGCGCCAGGCGCGCGACTCAGTAGAATTGATACCTTCGATACGAAGCGCACCGGCAACCGGACCTCTCTCTACGACTGTGACGACGACACTTGAACAACTACGGGCCGGACAACTCGCGGGCACGCGCCGGCTCAAACTGGCATGCGGGCTGAGCGAATTTCCACGCGAGATTTTCGATCTGGCCGATACGCTGGAGGTTCTCGACCTGTCGGGCAACGCGCTGTCGACGCTTCCGGACGATTTGCCGCGACTGGGCAAGCTGCGCATTCTCTTTGCATCGGACAACCCGTTCACCGAGTTGCCGGAAGTGCTGGGGCAGTGCCCGCAATTGAGCATGGTGGGCTTCAAGGCGAACCGCATTCGCCGGGTGTCCGCCAACGCGCTGCCATCGCAACTGCGTTGGCTGATCCTCACCGACAACGAGATCGAAGCGCTGCCCGCCGATATCGGCGGCTGTACGCAATTGCAAAAGCTGATGCTGGCAGGCAACCGCCTGCGCGCGCTTCCCGAGGAATTGGCGGCCTGCTCGCGGCTCGAATTGCTGCGTCTCGCGGCGAACCAACTCGGCGGATTACCCGCGTGGCTGCTGCGTTTGCCGCGGCTCTCCTGGCTGGCGTACGCCGGCAATCCGTTCAGCGAAGCGCTCGAAGCGGCGGCGCTGATCGACACGCCGACGACCGCTATTGCATGGCATGAGTTGAAGCTCGAAGCGCCGTTGGGCGAAGGCGCCTCCGGTGTCATCTATCGTGCGGAGCTTGCGGGGCATCACGACGCGTCCCGCGCTGTCGCGGTGAAACTGTTCAAGGGCACGGTCACGAGCGACGGTTTGCCGGACTGCGAGATGGCCGCCTGCATTCGCGCGGGCGATCACGCGAACCTGATCCCGGTGGTCGGAAAGGTCAAAGATCATCCGGCGGGCACGCACGGCCTCGTGATGGAGTTGATCGATCCGCAATTCAGAAACCTTGCCGGTCCTCCCAGCCTCGAATCCTGCACGCGCGATATCTATGGCGCCGACACGCGTTTCGATGCGGCTTCGGCGTTGGGCATTGCGTACGGAATGGCGTCGGCGGCGCGTCATCTGCATGACCAAGGCATCATGCATGGCGATCTGTACGCACACAACATTCTGTACGGCGGTCAAGGGCGCGCGTTGTTGGGAGATTTCGGCGCCGCTTCCTTCTATGCACCTGAAGACCGGAGCACCGGCCTCGCGCTCCAACGTCTCGAAGTAAGGGCATACGGCTGTCTGCTCGAAGAATTGCTTGAACGATGCGACTGGCCAGACTCGCAGGCGGACGCCGCCGCGCTATTGGTGGAGTTGAAGGACAATTGCCTGAGCGAGGTGATCGAAAGCCGTCCGCTATTCGACGAAATCACGGCGCGTTTGCTGGCGCTGAAGGGCGAACGATGATCGGCAAAGCGCAGCACGGCCACCCGTCGGCCCGCCACGGAAGGAGAGATTCAATGACGCAGAAGACGCCCCGAAGGAAGCCCTCCTCGCGGATGCGCCGTCGCGTGTTGTTTGCCGGCGCGCTGGCCGCGGCCGGCATTGGCGGCACGGCAGGCGCCGTGCCCGTGCAGGGCGGCAAGCTCAGGATCGCGCTCGTGCTGAAGTCGCAGACCGATCCGTTCACCGTGGCAATGGCGAACGCCGCGCAGGACTACCAGCAGCATTTCGCGTCGCAATTCGGTTTGACCGTGCGTGCAACGGCTACCGAAAGCGATACCACCGGACAGATCCGCATGGTCGAAGAGATGATCAAGGCGAAGATGAACGCGATCGTCATCGCGCCGACCGATTCGAAGGCATTAACGGCAGTGGTCGCGCGCGGGATCAAGGCGGGCATCGTCATGATCGCCATCGACAACCCGCTCGACGAGGCCGCGCAGGATGCGGCCGGGATTTCCGTGCCGTTCGTCGGGCCGAACAATCGCAAGGGCGCGCAGCAAGTCGGCAATTATCTGGCGGGGCGACTCCATGCGGGCGATCAGGTGGGCGTCATCGAAGGCAGTCCGGCCGATCGCAATGCACAGCAGCGCACGGAAGGTTGCAGGGACGCGATGAATGCGGTGGGCATCAACATCGTCGCCGTTCAGTCCGGCGAGTGGGAGTACGGCAAGGGGCGGGACATCGCCTCGAAGATGCTCAACGATCATCCGCAGATACGCGGCTTGCTGTGCGGCAACGACAACATGGCAATGGGCGCGGTCGACGCGATTCGCGACGCGGGTAGAACGGGCGGCGTCTACGTCACCGGCTATAACGATATCGATGCGATCAAGCCGTTGATCGCCGATGGCCGCGTGCTCGCCACGATCAACCAGTTCCCTGCGCGGCAAGCCATATTCGGCGTCGACGTGGCTTTGAAGGCCGTGACGGAGCAGAAGAAGCAGCGCGAGCTGTCGAGGGTGATCGAAACGCCGCTGCAACTGGTCACGGCTGCGGATCGCTGATTGCAGGTCGTGATACGGCTGCTGCGAGAGCAAGAGAACTCACTCTCGCATCACGCCCTTTCACGTCCGGTTAATCTGCTTTGATCTTACGCGGCCTGGTCGCTTTTTCGAGCTTGTTGTACTCGAATTCCGGCACCGACTTCAGCGCATCTTTCGTTGCGCCGGCGAGGAACAGATTGCCGTCGCGGATCTGGAAGTGATCGACCGGAATCGCCACATAGTGTTTGCCCATGCCGAGAAAGCCGCCTACCGATACGACGGCATACGTTGCCTTGCGGTCCGGCGCAATGATCACGTCATAGATGCTGCCGATCTTGTCGTTCAGATCGTTGTAGACAGGCTCGTCCACGAGAGCGCGTCGCACGCTCCAGCCCTTCAGCAGCGCATTGGTTTGCTCGACCGTGCCGCCGAGCGGTTGCAGTCCGGCAATCTGCGCATAGGCGCCTTGTGAGGCGCAGATCACGGCGAGAGCGGTCGCGCAGATCAGTGTTCTTGCTTTCATTTTCGGCTCCTGGTTGTCTGTCGAACAGTTAGCTTCGTACCAGAGTACGAGGAAGCACGCGACGTGCCCGGCTCCGTCCGGCGGCGGCATTCGTGCCTCGCGGTCAATATTCAATTGCCGCGGGAGGGCTGTTTGTCGGGCGCCCGCTACCCCACAATCCATCGTTTGCGATATCCGGACGGAGAAAAGGCATGAAATCAACCTGGGCACTGCTGGCTCTGGCGGTCGGCGCATTTGGCATCGGCACCACCGAATTCGCGCCAATGGGCCTGTTGCCCGTAATCGCGAACGGCGTGGGTGTGTCGATTCCCGCGGCCGGCCTGCTGATCAGCGCCTACGCACTCGGCGTCATGCTGGGCGCGCCGTTGATGACGCTCGCCTTCGGCAGGCTGCGCGCGAAAAAGGCATTGATCGCGCTCATGTCGATCTTCGTCCTCGGCAATCTGCTCTCGGCCGTGGCGCCCGGCTACTGGACACTGCTCGCCGCACGCCTTGTCACGAGCCTGAACCACGGCGCGTTCTTCGGCATCGGCTCAGTGGTCGCGGCGAATCTGGTGCCGCGCGAGAAGCGCGCGAGCGCGGTCGCCACCATGTTCATGGGCCTGACGATCGCCAACATTGGCGGCGTGCCGGCCGCGACCTGGATCGGTCAGCAGATCGGCTGGCGCATGGCGTTCGCCGGCACTGCGGGGCTCGGCGTGCTGGCCATTGCCGCCCTGGCGGTCGCGCTGCCGCGAGGCGACGCGGGCAAGATGCCGGATATTCGCCGCGAGTTGCGGGTGCTGGCGCGGCCTGAAGTGCTGATGGCGATGGCCACCACCGTCATGGGCGCCGGCGCGATGTTCACGCTTTACACCTATGTGGCGCCGGTGCTCGAAAATATGACGGGCGCTTCCGCGGGCTTCGTCACGATTGCGCTGGTGCTGATCGGCATTGGCTTCACGATCGGCAACGGCCTGGGCGGACGGCTCGCCGACTGGTCGCTCGACGGCAGCACCAAGCTGTTTCTCGGCGCGCTGGCGCTCATCATGGCGGCGTTGCCGTTCGTTCTCACCAGTCACGTGGGGGCGTTGATCGGTATGCTCGTGTGGGGCGCGGCCACTTTTGCGATCGTGCCGCCGGTACAGATTCGCGTGATGCACGCGGCGGCGGATGCGCCTGGACTCGCTTCGTCGGTCAATGTGGGCGCGTTCAATCTCGGCAATGCGCTGGGCGCCGCTGCCGGCGGCGCGGTGATCTCGGCGGGCCTGGGCTACACGGCCGTGCCGATTGCCGGCGCGGTGCTGGCCGGGGCCGGCCTGATGCTGGTATTCGCCGGCCGCGCCGATCGTCAGGCGGTCGAGAGCTGCTGAAGGCGATGCTTCAGTCCGCAGCTCTGTTCGGCCGGCCACAGAATGCGCTGCGGCAACCATGCACAATCGGAGCGAGAGCCGGGCGGCGCCCGTGGCGCGACGGCGCCGTGCGCGCCCGGGCCGCCTGCCGGCGCGCGCCAAAGCGCAGCGGTGGCGATAACCCTCTGCCGCTTGGGAGAAGCAATGGGTTGGAAAAGCCTGCTGATCGAAATGCCGGTCTGGATGATTGGCCGGTTCCATCGCCCACGGTTCGACCCGCATCGCGACACGCCGCGCGAGATTCTCGTGCTGCGCCCGAACGATTTCGGTGAACTGCTCACCACCACACCGCTCTTCGAAGCGCTGCGCAGGCGCTTTCCAACGACCCGCCTGATTGCGGGCGTGGGTAGTTGGGGGCGTCCGGTTCTCGAGAACAATCCCTTTGTCGACGAGATCGTGGAAATCGACGCGCCCTGGAACAACAAACTGGTCGAGGACCGCTCGCACGGCAACGTGCTGCGTTTTCTGTGGAAGTCTCCGCAGGTCGCCGCACTGCGCGCGCGCGGTGGCTTCGACGTCGGTATCGACGTGCTCGGCAGCTACATGGGCGCGCTGCTGATGATGCGCACAGGCGTGCGTTATCGCGTCGGCGTGCGTGGTTATCGCGGCGGCTGGAGTGCGTGCCAGGCGCATATCGAATTCGCCGCGCGGCAATGCGGACGCGCCGCGCTCGCGCAGGGCGAACTGCTCGGCGCGACCGCGCTGCCGGAAGCACGGCCCCAACTGTTCCTGACCGACGACGAGCGCGCCGCGGCCGCGCAAATCTGGAATGCGGGTGACGCGCCCGGCCGTCGCACGGTGCGGCTGATCGTCGGTGTCGGGGCCGGTGTTCCGAGCAAGGCCTGGGACGCTCGCCAGGTCGGCGCGGCGCTCGCGCAGATCGCGCAGACGCTCGACAAAGCCGGTGACGCCGGCGATTTCGTGATCGCCGGCAGCGCGGCGGATCGCGCGCGCGCCGCCGAGGCGATCGCCTCGGCGGGCACGGGCGTGCCGGTCCGCTCGGTAGCGGGCGAGGTGCCGATGCGCATCACGTTTGCTCTCACCGAACAGGCCGGCGTCGTGCTGACGAATTCGTCGATGCTGATGCACGTCGCGGCCGCGTTTCGGCGGCCGACTGTCGCGGTGATCGGCGGGAGCGTGACGAAACCGGACAGGCACGATGCCATATGGGGCTATCCGCCGCCGTATCGCAGCGTGTCGCCCGAGCAGTATGTCGCGGGCGAACACGCGGGGAACTGGCCGAGCGTCGAGCGGGTCGTACAAGCGGTTCTGGAGGCCGTCGGCATGCAGCGGGCGCCGGTCGACGCGGCCGCCTGACGCCGCTTCACCTCATGGGCAATTGCCGTGAACACGATCGAACTCGCCAACCTCTATCGCAGCTACATTGCCTGCCTGAATAAACAGGACTGGGCCGATCTGGGACGGTTCGTCGACGACGACGTGCACTACAACGGTCGGCGCATCGGCCTCTCCGGGTATCGCGAGATGCTGGAGAGGGACTTTCGTGAAATTCCGGACCTTCATTTCAACATTCAATTGTTGATGTCCGATCCGCCTCATATAGGTAGCCGGCTCGGCTTCGCCTGTACGCCAAAGGGGACGTTTCTTGGCCTCCCGGTCAACGGGAAGCGGGTCTCGTTCACGGAGAATGTGTTCTATCAATTCCGGGACGGCAAGATCCAGCAGGTCTGGTCGGTGATCGATAAGGCGGCCATCAAAGCACAGCTCGATTCCAATGGCACGGCTTGAGCCGTGGAATATCGAGCGGTTGACATCGTCTCTGTGGACTTCTGCCTTTGCGCCACGGCCGTGCCCGGCCGTAGCGTGTGGTTTCATCTTCAGCCGCGCTTCGGCAGCTTCCAGTCGGGCCGGACGAAGTGGCACGTGTATCCGTTGGGAATGCGTTCCAGATAGTCCTGATGTTCCGGCTCGGCTTCCCAGAACGGACCCGCGGGAGCGATCTCGGTGACGACCTTGCCGGGCCACAGATCGGATGCTTCGACGTCGGCGACGGTGTTCTCGGCCACGCGCTTCTGCTCGTCGTCGAGATAGAAAATTGCGGAGCGGTAGCTCGTTCCCACGTCGTTGCCCTGGCGGTTCTTCGTGGTCGGGTCGTGGATCTGGAAGAAAAACTCCAGGATCTGGCGATAGCTGATCTGGCGCGGGTCGAACACGACCTCGAGCGCCTCCGCGTGGGTGCCGTGGTTGCGGTAAGTGGCGTTGGGCACGTCGCCGCCGGTGTAGCCCACGCGCGTGGACAGCACGCCGGGATAGCGCCGCAGCAGGTCTTGCATACCCCAGAAGCAGCCGCCGGCCAGGAGGGCGGTTTCGGTTTGCGTCGTCATTTTCGATCCTTTTCGTCAGTGGCGCCGCGCCACTCGCTGGTGGTCGGTTCGCCGTTTGTCGGAGGTGATTCCACAAGCATGCCAGAGATCGGCCTGGCCGGGTCGCGTAGCGGCGGCCACACCGGTCCGCGCCATTCCTTTCGCCTAGACTACGAGGTACCCCGATGCGACGCGCACAACGCCGAGAAGCGAAAGATGATCCTCGATGACGACGACAGGGAGGCCGGCACCGACGCGCACGATCGCGCGCCGGGCGCTGGCATTCGAGGTGAACCGAACGGCGAGGGCGAGCGCGGCGTCTCCAGATCGGTGACGGCGTGGCTCGAACGGATCGACCCCGGCACGCATCGCCGGATCAAGGGTCTGCGGCTCGTCACCGCTTACGGTATCGCCGCCGCGCTCGGGGCTTTGCAGGACATTACGCACGGTCTGCCCGGCGCCACACTGGTCGGTTCGCTGGCCAGCAGCTTCGCACTGTGGGCCAGTGTCTCGGAAGCGCGCGTCTCGCGAGCCGAATCGAGCCGCGACCTCGCTCTCTTATGTGCCGCCGCTGCGTTCGGCGCGGCCATGTTCATCGGATTCGCCCCGCTCCTGCAGACCATCGGCAAGGCGGCTCCCGAACTGACGCTCGTGACGGGAGCCTTTCTCGTCGGCTACCTCAAGCGCTTCGGCATTCTGGGCGCGGGAGCCGGGTCCCAGATATACATTGGCCAGTTGCTGGCCTACGGTGCGCAGCTGACGCGGGTCGATCTGCCGGCGGTTGCGGTCGCGGGATTGATCGCCATGCTCGCGTCGATTGTTCCGCGCCTGCTCAGCGGCCCAGCGGAACGTCCGGCCACGACGATGCTTGCACCCGTCGATGTGCCGGGTCGCTGGAAACTCCCGGCTGAACTCATCATGGGCTTACAGGCGGCGAGCGGCTCGCTGGCCGTGGTCGCCTTGAACGAGGCGATCGGGCTCAAGGAGTCTGCCTGGGCGATCACGGCGTGCACGTACGTGGTTGCGGGCTCGGCGAGCGGCACGGCGGAACGGGTGCGCCGGCGCATTATCGGCACCTTGATCGGTGTGCCGCTGGGGCTCGTCTGCCTGCCGCTAGTCGAGCACGCGCCGTTGCTCGCCTGGGCCGCTGCGGCAGTGGCGATGATCGTCTACGCGATGGCATTGCCCAATCGCTACGACATCGCCTGCGCGGCGTTTGCCTTTACGTTGATCGTGACGTTGGCGATCGGCGGCGTGCACTCCATTTCGCTTCTTGGCGCGCGCGCCTGGGAGACGCTCCTCGGCGGGGCATTTGGACTGCTCGCGGCGAAGTTCATCTTTCCGCTGCGATCCTGATACCGGGACCATCGAGCGAACACCCGCATGCTTACGACCCCAGCCGGTAGTGGCCATATGGCGTCGGCATGCCGGTTCGCAGCACGCCGGCGGGCGCGCCCTGCTGTCCGGTCGCTGCTATGGACGAACAGTCTTGCGTGCTAGGTACAAATGGATTTCAGCGAGGGCCGGCCGCGTTATGTGCGGCGCTAACGCTGTCTACTTCCGGCTTTCCGCCGATGCCATCCTGAAGACCGAGATGCCCTCCATCGGGTCCAGTGTTTCGCGCCAGGGCGCGAGCTTCAGCAAGCGGGCCGTGTCCTCATAACCGGCGCGCCAGCGCCGCTCGATGCCCGCCGACGAAAAATCGATATCGCGGTTCAGGTCGTCGTTATCGAATGCCGGTGCGTCGAGTTCCAGCACTTGCATCGTCGTGCCGCAACCCCAGTCGAGGAGTTCCCGCACCGCCGGCGCATTGCGTTGTTCTTCGGGCAGATGCTGGCCGAGCTCGCGAATCACGTGTCGAAGGCGGTGAATCTGCTTCTGTCGATCGAGATGGCTTTCCGCGCGGCTCGAATACTGAATGTCGCGTTGCCGGCTCATCACCTGCAGGATCGATTCGGGCTCCAGACCGCTGGAGGGCCACAACTGCACCGAAAAAATCACCGAGTCGCGCCGCGGCCGGTCGTCGAGTACGGCTTCGAGCGGCGTGTTCGAATAGATGCCACCGTCCCAGTACGATTCGCCTTCCAGTCGCACCGCCGGGAAGCCGGGCGGAAAAGCGGCGGAGGCCATTACATGCTCGACGTC
This sequence comes from Paraburkholderia sp. USG1, assembly GCF_031570135.1. NCBI lineage: Bacteria > Pseudomonadati > Pseudomonadota > Betaproteobacteria > Burkholderiales > Burkholderiaceae > Paraburkholderia > Paraburkholderia sp. USG1. The sequence continues at coordinate 229,442 of NZ_JAMWXW010000005.1, forward strand.
CAGCGGCGCGTCGCGATTGGTGAAGTACCGCATGCGTCCACTGTGGACATTGACTGTGCCCACCGTTAGCCGCGTGGTCTTCTGATTCAGGTAGTCGAAATCGATTAGCGAGGACAAGGTTTCGCGCAGCGGTCCTGTCGAATAGAACGCCGCCTGATCGGAGCGAACCCGCGCCTGAATTCCCGCCCAGCTTTGCAACTGCGGGGTGAAGAACGACGGTACGCCTTGAGTGACCGTGGCGACGTCGCGCAGCCAGGTCGCGAGTCCCGGCAACCAGTTCGCCGCCTCGACGCCATGACATGCCACGCCACTCCAGAACTGCGTCAGGCGCACCATTCGGTTCCCGGGCGGATTGCCGGCGATGATCGCGCCGTTAATCGCGCCGATCGACGTGCCGATTACCCAGTGAGGTTCGACCTGACCGTCATGAAGTGCCTGATATACCCCCGCCTGATAAGCGCCGAGGGCGCCGCCTCCCTGGAAGACCAGGACGATCTGGCCGGGAATGTCCGGTGCGGTACCCGGCCCGTCGGCTGTGTTGGTCTGGCGTTCGACATGCGTCTTGTTGCCCATGACAAGCCTCCGGGACAAATACTGCGGTGCCGCCGATTTTGCCACGGTATGGCCGGCGTAACGGTAGAGCCGGTTCGTGTCCGGCGGCGACGGCATGCGAGGTATCCGTGGCGCCGGACGTGGCGATCCACACTATCGCCGCCAATGGCGAATTTAGTCAACGCTTCCTTAATCAGCGCATTGATAACGACTTGTTATTCGAAGCCTTGCATTCGGGTAATCAGCTAATGCTGCTGTTCTGATCGCGTGTTGTTTTTTTGATTAGCGATGCTAGACTTCCTGAGCGAACAGACACGAAAACGTTCCGCGGCAACCGGCCATTGCCTTCTGACCTCAGTGCAGGGCGTTGGACATCGAATTGACATACCGCTAGAAAAACAAGGAGCACGTATGCATCGGTTGGCGAGAAAATCCGCACGCAGTCACTGGCATTACGCCGATCAGGCAGCATGTCGCCGCCCACTTCCTTCAGGCTTGTGTAGTTAACGCGGTTGGTTAAAACGCGTGGTCACGCGCCGCGAGTGACCGGCTAACGGCACCACTCTCCACGTTCTTCGCCTTGCCCGAACCGCAAGCGGATTGATCGGCGGGCGAGCCTGCCGTCGAGAGCACGCCTGTTGCGGACGCGAAGCTGACGCATCAGCGCAGTTTCAATAGTGTTGACAGACGGCCCCGGAGTTCAAAGTCTCCGGAGCGGTCCGATTGCGTCTCGACGCCCGCGCCATACGGCCGCGGAGATTTGCCGACGGAGATCAGGATGACAGAACGGTCGCACGTCTTTGCCGCTTGCCTCTTACTGACAGCCTTCGCGATGCTCACCGGGTGCCATGAAAAGCAGGCGCCCGAAGCCGTGCGAGCACCAGTCAATGTCGACGTGGTCGCCGTTGCGTTGCGCGATGTGCCGGTCGTGTTCGACTACGTCGGCCAGACAGAAAGCTCGCAGCAGGTCGAGATACGCGCGCGCGTCAATGGTTTCCTGGAGAAGCGCGTCTATCAGGAAGGCTCGATGGTCCATCAAGGCGACGTGATGTTCGTGATGGATCGCAAACCTTTCGAAGCAAGTCTGGACGCCGCGCGTGCAGAGTTCGCCCAGCAGAAGGCCCGCCTCGATACCGCGCAGGCGAATCTCAACCGGGTGCGTCCGCTCGTCGCGAAGAACGCGCTGAGCCAGAAAGACCTCGACGATTCGATTGGCCAGCAGGAAGCTGCCGCCGCGGCGCTCGAACAGGCACGCGCGAACGTCACGAGCGCGAACCTGAATCTCGGCTACACGACGATCACGGCGCCTGTCACCGGGCTGTCGAGCTTCGCGAAGAAGCAGGACGGCTCGTATATCGATTCGACCAATAGCCTGCTGACCTATGTCGCGAAGCTCGATCCCATGTGGATCAATTTCTCGTTGTCCGAGAACGAGATGCTGCAGTTGCGCGCGCAGACCACCAACGGCACGCTGAAGCTGCCGCAGGTGGGCGATCTCGAAGCGGTCATCGTACTTGCCGACGGCAGCATCTATCCGCAACGTGGCCACATTGCATTCAGGGACGCGTCGCTCAGTTCCGAAACCGGCACCTATCTGATTCGTGCGGCAGTGGCCAACCCTGCTGGCGCGTTGCGGCCCGGACAGTTCGTGCGGATCAAGCTGCTCGGCGCCGAACGCGCCGCGGCGGTCGCCGTGCCGCAAGGCGCGGTCATGCAGGGGCCGCGCGGCGAATACGTGTGGACCATCGACAAGGACAACAAAGCCCAGCAACGCGCGATCGAAGCGGGCGAGTGGAACGGCAACGACTGGGTCGTCAAATCCGGCCTGCGCGTGGGCGATCGCGTCGTGATCGACAACGCATTGCGGCTGATGCCCGGCGCGCCGGTCAATGCGCATGTCGTGCCGCTGCCGGCTGCGAGCGTGAATATCGCCGGTTTGTCGAACGGCGCCGCGGGACAAGCCAACAACGGTGGCAACCCGGCAAGCGCAAGCGGTCAGGCTGGCGCGAGTAGCGTATCGGGCAATGTGAACGGCGCTGCCGCAGCGGGTTCCGCTGGCGCTTTAGGCAATGCGGGCGTTCAGGCGAACAGCGCGCCGGGTACGACGCGCAGTGAATCGGCCGCGTCTTCCGGACAGACAGCGGTGTTCTTTGCCGTTGGTAGCGCGAGCCTCGATCCGCAGTCCGCCGAAGCGCTCGCCGGCGTCGCGCGGCGCTTGCTCGCCGCGCCTGGTTCGCGCGCCGTGATTTCCGGCTACACCGATTCCAGCGGCACCTATGAAGCGAACGTCAAGCTCGCCGCCGCGCGCGCCGCGACAGTCCGTTCAGCGCTGGTCGTCGCGGGTGTCGACGTCGCGCGTATCGACATGCGCCGTCCCGCGCGCATCGTGGCAAGCGACGCGCCTGACAGGTCGCGCCGTGTCGACGTCACCCTCGCGCCGTCGACGGGGGGCTGATCGATGAAGTTCGCCCATTTTTTTATCGACCGGCCGATCTTCGCGTCGGTGCTGTCGATCATCCTCGTGGTGGCCGGCATCGTCGCGATGTTCAACCTGCCGATCGCGCAGTTTCCCGATATCGCGCCGCCGACCATCACCGTAAGCGCGACCTATCCGGGCGCGAGCGCGGAGGTCGTCGCGCAGAATGTCGCGGCGCCGCTCGAACAGCAGGTGAACGGCGCGGACAACATGATGTACATGAACTCGTCCAGCTCGTCGACCGGCAATATGACGTTGACGGCGTACTTCAACATCGGCACGGACCCGTCGCTGGCGCAGGTGGATGTGCAGAATCGCGTGAATCTGGCACTGCCCACGCTGCCCGATTCGGTAACGGCGCAGGGCGTCTCGGTGCAGAAGCGTTCGTCGGCATTCATGATGGTGATCGCCATCTACTCGCCGGACAACGGGTTCGACCAGTCGTACGTGGCGAACTACGCGAATGTCTATGTGCTCGATGCGTTAAAGCGTATTCCGGGCGCGAACCAGGCGTCGATATTCGGCTCGGCCGACTACGCCATGCGCATCTGGATCAAGCCTGACCGCATGGCGAAGCTCGGCATCACCGTCGCCGACGTACAACAGGCAATCAGTAACCAGAACCAGCAATTTTCCGCGGGCCGCCTCGGCCAGTCGCCGACCAGCGGGCCGGTCCAGCAGACGTTTCCGGTCGCGACCAAAGGCCGGATGACCGAGCCTGCCGATTTCGACAACATCATCCTGCGGGCGGGTTCGGGCGATGCGTCGACCGTGCGTATCAAGGACATCGGCCACGCGGAACTCGGCGCGAAAGACTACTCGCTGCGCGGGCGCTACAACGGCAAAACCGCGACGCTGATTGCCGTGTATCAGCAGCCCGGCGCCAACGCGCTGCAGGTCGCCAAACAGGTGCGCGCCACGCTCGAGCAATTGCACAAGTCCTTTCCCCCCGGCCTCAAATACGAAGTGGCGCTGGATACGACGGAGTTCGTGCAGGAATCGATCGGCGAGGTGGTTCACACATTGCGCGACGCGATCATTCTCGTGATTCTGGTCGTGTTCATTTTCCTGCAAAGTTTTCGCGCGACGCTCGTGCCGATTCTCGCGGTGCCCGTGTCGATTCTCGGCGCGTTCATCGGCATGCTGGCGTTCGGTTTTTCGATCAACATGCTGACGCTGTTCGGCATGGTGCTGGCAATCGGTATTGTCGTCGACGATGCGATCGTGGTGATCGAGAACGTCGAGCGCAACATGACCGAGTTCGGTCTTCCGCCGAAAGAAGCGGCCAAGCACGCAATGGACGAGGTGACCGGACCGGTCATCGCGATCGTGCTCGTACTGCTCGCAGTGTTTATTCCCGTGGCGTTTCTGTCCGGCATTACGGGGCAGTTGTACAAACAGTTCGCGGTGACGATCGCCGTTTCCGTGGTGTTGTCGGGCATCGTTGCGCTGACGCTTTCGCCCGCGCTTGCCGCGATTCTGCTCAAGCCCGGCACGCACAGGAAGAACCGCTTCTTTCTCTGGTTCAACGATCGTTTCGACAGGCTGACCCAAGGCTATGGGCGCGCCGTGCAACTCGCGATCCGGCGCGTCGCGCTGTCGATCCTGCTGATCGTCGCGATGGTGGCCGCGACCGCGGGGCTATTCAAACACATTCCGTCGTCCTTCCTGCCCACCGAGGACCAGGGCTATCTGCTCGGCGCGGTGGTACTGCCCGATGCCGCGAGCCTCGACCGTACCGGTGAGCTCTCGCAGCGCGCGGAACAATGGTTCGCGAAGCAGCCGGCCGTGAAGTCCGTTGCCGCGCCGATCGGCTACAGCCTGATCGACTCGCAGTACAAGTCGAATGCGGGCACGCTATTCATCACGCTCAAGGGCTTCAGCGAACGTGGCGAAAACGGCACTGCGCAAGACCTGATCCGCGATGCCAATAAGGCGTTTGCCGGCTACAAGGACGGCGTGGTGGTCCCGCTGAATCCGCCGTCCATTCCGGGTCTCGGCACGACTGGCGGTTTCGAGTTCTGGTTGCAGAGCACCGGCGACGGCAGCTATCAGAATCTGGAGGAAAAGGTGCGCGCGTTCATTGCGAAGGCGCGTCAGAACCCGGCGCTGCGCGGCGTGAACTCGACCATTAACACGAATTCGCGGCAATTGCTCGTCGAGGTCGACCGGGAGCGGGCGGAATCGCTCGGCGTGCCGGTGCAGGATATCTACTCCGCGCTGCAGACCATGTTCGGCTCGTCGTACGTGAGCCAATTCCCCAAGAGCAGCCGGCTCTTCCAGGTGATCGTGCAGGCCGAGCCGCAATACCGGACGCAGCCGGACGACATCCAGCAACTCTATGTGCGCAACCGCAGCGGCGACATGGTGCCGATCAAGGCGGTCACGACTTTCCGCTTCGTGCCGGGCGCGGACATCGTCACGCGCTTCAATAACTTTCCCGCCGCGAAGATCACCGGTGATTCCGCGCCGGGACACAGTTCGGGCGAATCCATCGCCGCGATGGAGCAGATCGCGCAGGAAGTGCTAGGCGAAGGCTACGGCTATGCGTGGAGCGGTCAGGCTTATGAGGAAAAGCAGGCCGGCTCGACCGCGATCCTCGTGTTCGGTTTCGCCTTGCTGATGGTGTTCCTGATCCTTGCGGCGCAATACGAAAAGTGGTCGCTGCCGATCGGTGTCCTGCTTGCGGTGCCGTTTGCACTATTCGGCGCGCTCATCGGCATTCTTTTGCGCGGCATGGAAGACGACGTGTACTTTCAGATCGGCCTGACCGTGCTGATCGCGCTGGCAGCCAAGAACGCGATTCTGATCTTCGAATTCGCCGTGGAGATGCGGGAGAAAGAATCGCTGAACCCCTACGACGCCGCGCTCAAAGCCGCGAAGCTGCGGCTGCGTCCGATCATCATGACCTCGCTGGCGTTCATTCTCGGCTGCGTGCCGCTGGCGATCGCGAGCGGCGCATCGGCTGCGAGCCGCCGCTCGCTCGGCACCGGCGTGATTTTCGGCATGCTCGGTGCGACCGTCATCGCCCTGTTCTTCATTCCCATGTTCTTCTGGGGGCTGGAGACGCTGTCGTCGCGAAGCAGGAAGGCGCCTGCGCCGGATGCCGGACCGCCGGTGTCGCCGGGGCCGCGGGAGGGCGGAACATGAGACGCCCGCTTTTTCGCCTTCTGCCCGCTATGTGTGCCTGCTGGTTCGCCGGCTGCACGGTCGGCCCCAATTATCAGCGGCCTGCTGTCGACACGCCGTCGTCGTTCCGCTATGCGTCGCCGGACGCCGAGGTGGTCGATCAGGGCGTGGTTCAATGGTGGAGCCAGTTCGACGATCCGGTACTCGACAGCCTGATCGAGCGCGCGCTCGTTCAGAACAGGGATCTCGCGATTGCGGCCGCTCGCGTCGACGAATTCTATGGCCGCCTGATGACGACACGTGCCGGGCTATTCCCGCAGATCGGCGCGAACTTCGCCGGCAGCCGCAGTCGCGGTGTGCCCGCGCCGGGCTTTGCGCCGACGGTCGGCAACCAGGTGCAACTGGATGTCATGGCGTCGTGGGAAATCGATCTGTTCGGCCGCTTGCGACGCATGACCGAAGCCGCGCGCGCCGATTATCTCGGCACCCAGGCCGTGCAGCAGGCAACGCGCATTGCGTTGATAGCGAGTGTGGCCACGTCGTATCTGCTGCTGCGCGATCTCGACCAGCGGCTCGACATAGCAAAGTCGACGCTGGCGAGCCGCGCCGATGCGCTCGCGCTGTTTCAGGAGCGCTTTGGCGGAGGCGTCGTATCGCAACTCCAGGTGAGCCAGGCGAAATCCGAATATGAGTCGGCGCAGGCTTCGGTGTATGCATTCCAGCAGCAGATCGCCCAGCAGGAAAACGCGCTGTCGCTGCTGCTCGGCGATAACCCGGGGCCGATTCCGCGCGGCAAACCGCTGACGCAGCTCAGCGCGCCCACCATACCGGCGGGCTTGCCGTCGTCGCTGCTCGAACGCCGGCCGGACATCCTGCAAGCCGAACAGGCGTTGGTCTCCGCGAACGCGTCGATCGGCGCGGCGCGCGCGCAGTACTTCCCGACCATTTCGCTGACGGGCGTGTTCGGCGCGGCGAGCACCGCACTCTCCGGCTTGTGGACGGGGCCGGCGCGCGTCTGGTCGTTCGCGGGCGCGATTGCGCAGCCGATCTTCACCGGTGGCGCGATCACGGGGTCGGTGCGCATCGCCGAGGCGCAGCAGCAGGAAGCCCTGTTCGGCTATGAGCAGACCATCCAGTCCGCGTTTGCGGACGTGGAAAACGCCCTGGTCGGCGTGGCGCGCGTGCGTGACCAGTTGCAGGCGACCAACCGCCAGGTCGAGGCACTTGCGCAATATGCTTCGCTCGCCCGGGATCTGTACGAGGGCGGCTACACCAGCTACCTCGAAGTGCTCGATGCCGAGCGCAGTCTGTTCGCCGCGCAACTCCAGCAGTCGCAGTTGCAGGATCTGGAGCTCGCGCAGATCGTCGCGCTATATAAGGCGCTCGGTTATGGCTGGACGGTCGACGCCGGTTCGCAGGCGCCGGCGGCCGGGTTGAACATCCTGTTTTCCGGACCTCAGGCGTTGCCGTGATCCCCTACGCCTTCGGCAGAGTGGATTTCCTGCCGCGATTGCGCGGCTTCGGTTCGACTCCCACGCGCGGATCGCGTGCCAGCACGAGCGCCGTCAGCTTCTCGGCGACGGTTTCGAACACCGGATCGTCTTGCGGTACGTAGAGCCACTTGCCGAGCACCGGATGTGGCCGCAAAGCAGGCATTTCAGCGATGAGCGTGGCGTGGCGCTCGTGCGATGTGCACACGAGCAGGCCGTTCCAGGGCGCCTCGCGATCGGCGGCAACGAGGCACAGGAGGCCGTCGATATAGGCCGCGTCGCATCCGAACATCCGCTTGCTGAAGTAGGTCGAATCGCGCTCGAACGCGTCGAAGATCCAGGCGAGCGAGTTGCGGACTGACGAAGGCATCGGCGTGAAATTCCAGGCGGCATGAGCGAAGGGGAGCGAAAGGCAGAGCACCGCGACGCCGGGGCGCGCAGCGTCAACGCGTGCAGACCACCGCCGTCAGCAACAGCGGAATGACCATGTGCACCGTGGCCGTGCTACCGGCCGCGCGCACGCGCTTCTCGACCGACTCGCTCGGCGCGGATAGCACGGCACCGTACAGCGGACCGGCGAGCGCCTGGCCGCGGCCTTTTTTGAACATCTCGTCGTCCGGTTCGTAGCCGAGCACGGCATAAACGCGAAAGCCGAACGCGGTGATGTCGCTGCCGCGCACGGGCCGAAACGCGTTGACCGAATTTGTGTCGATCCGCATGGGATTGGCTTCGATGTACTTGTCGTCGATGAGTTGCCCGATGAACTCATGAGGATGCGCCTGGCAGTCGAATTGCGCGTCTAGCGCATACGCGTGCGACGTCACCGGGTAGAGGCCGACGCTCGAGGCGAGTAGGGCAGCAACTGCTTTGAGAGGACCGGATGCCATGACTAACGTGCCTGAATTGTGGGCGTCGACAGGCTGGACGCGCGTTAGCCGTCAGTTTCTCACGTCCTCGCCGTTAGCGTACGTGCGTCAGCGAACTATGCTGCGGCAGGTCACGGTTCGGGCCGATGTCCGGCCGGCACACCGCTTGACGCGCCGGTAGCCTCGGCGGTATGCCTTACGTGCGGTTACGGAACAGTTCATCGAGTTGCGAGCCGGGCGCCGCGCCGGCAAAGCCGTCGAAGCGACCTTGAGCTAGCGACTGCGCGGCCTGCATGAACCCGCCCCATGCCGCACGGGCCAGCGCCCCGCCCACGCTGATGCGCCGCACGCCGAGCGCGGCTACGTCCTGCAGCGTGAGTGCCGAGGTTGAACCGATCAGCAGGTTGACGGGCTTCGGCGCCACGGCGGCGACCACGGCTTCGATCTGCTCGCGCGTTTGAATGCCTGGCGCATACAGGCAGTCGGCGCCGGCCGCGGCATAGGCTTTGAGGCGCGCGATCGTATCGTCCAGATCGGGCGAGCCGGCGAAGAAGTTCTCCGCCCGGCCGATCAGCAGCGTCTCGCCACCAGCTTCGTCGATGGCGCGGCGCGCCGCGCTGATCCGTTCAACGGCGACCTCGATAGGGAAAAGCGGCGCGGCGGGATTGCCGGTGGAGTCTTCGATCGACAGTCCGGCAACGCCGGTGTCGACGGCAAGCGCGACGCTCTCGGCGACTTCCGCCGGATCGCGCCCGAAGCCGTTCTCGAAGTCCGCGTTGACAGGCAGATCGGTTGCTTCCACGATCTCGCGCAAATGCGCGAGGATGACATTGCGCGGCAATGTGTTGTCGGCGTGTCCGGTCGACCAGGCAAAGCCGGAACTGGTCGTGGCGAGCGCCTGGAAGCCGAGTGTCTGCAGATAGCGCGCGCTGCCGGCGTCCCACGGATTAGGCAGCACGAAACAGCCGGAGGTGTGCAACGCCTTGAAGGCGGCGCGTTTCTCGACGACGGTGCGGAACATGCGTATCTCCTGAAACGGACGAGCGTGAGGCGCCCGTGTTGTTATATGACAGCGAGGCTGGTGGACTTATCATCCGTGAAATTCGACCGGTTGTGTGCGATATACGTGGGTTCGGAAAGCCAATGCCGGCACTTGTCGAAATAGAAAATAAATTCCAAAATTATTTATTTGGCAATTATTCTTGCAAATGGGCCGGATCATCTTTTATGCTGGACGTGAAGCGCAGCCGCGACGCGGCGCGGCTCACAGGAGACAGTCGTGGAGAGGATCGAAACGCATGACGCGACACCCGGCGTGGTGGTCGAGGCACTGACGCGTGGCCCCGGCGCGGTTTGCATACGCGGGCTGTTCAGCGAAAGCCAGATTGCCGAAGCACGGCGCGTGGTGATGGCCCATTCCGAGGACCGCGCGCAAACCGTCACGCACTTCCAGGGACAGGCCGCGGAGGAACAGCGGCTTCATCTGCAGCGGCGTGTGTGGAATCTGCTCGCCAAGGGCGACGTATTCTCCGAGATGTCGGAGCAACCGGCGATCGTCGGCGCGATGCGGCGCTTTCTCGGCGACGACTTCATCATGGGCTCGATCGCGGCCAACCGCATTCTGCCCGGTGGGCCCGGCCAGGAACCGCACATCGATTACCCGTACTGGGATTACCACATGCCGGATACGTTTCCACTCGGCATCAATACATCGTTTCCGCTCAACGCGCAGGTGACGATTCCGCTCGATCCCTTTACCGCTGAGACCGGCGCGACGGCCTTCGTGCCGCACACGCAGCACGAATTGCGCTATCCGGCCGAAGGCGACCGGTTCTTCGAGCGTTGCCAACGCATGACGGCCGAGCCCGGCGATGCCATTGTGTTTTTCGGCGCAACCTGGCATTGCGCGATGCCCAATCGCAGCACGCAGGACCGCAGCGCCGTGTTGATCCAGTACCTGCCGAAATTCGTGAAGCCGATGGAAGACCTGCGCGCGATGGTCGGCGAAGATTTCGTCAAGCGGGCCAGCCCGACGATGCGTCAGTTGCTCGGCCTCAATTTTCCTTACCCGCAGAATCTCGACGAGATTGCCGTGGCGACCAATGCCGAGGGCCGCAAGAACGCGATGCGTTGAGACAGGCCGACTGCACGCGTTCGTCATGCGATAACGCACGGCGTTGGCGATCCAGGGGGGAGGCAGGTCTATGCATTTTGATCGGCGTGGGTAGCTGAATCCGCGCGCAGGGACTTCTTCGCCGCGCGAACGAACGCGACAAAATTGGCCACTACGGGATCCTCGCGTGTGGCATGCCACGCCAGTCCGACTCGCCACCGGCCGGCGGCGTCGCGCAACGGCAGCACCCTTGCGTCGCGCAACAGGTATTGCGCCCGCGAGGGTAAAAACGCCGCGCCGACGCCTGCCGCCACGCCGACGAGTACCGACTGGATGTCGTCGGCCTGCTGGATCACATTGGGCACGAAGCCATGTTCACCGCACCAGTGGTCGATCTGCGCTGCCAGTCCGGGGCCGCGTCCGCGTGACAGCGCGATGAAGCCGGGCTCGTTCAATTCCTTCAGATTCGACGGAACGCGTTTCCAGCGCGCGTGCTGCGGTATCGCCAATGCCAGTGCCTCGTCGAGTATCGGCAACGTGGACAGGCCTGCGTCGGCCGGCAAGCGCAGGAAGCCGACGTCGAGCTTGCCGGTGAGAAGCCTCCGGGTTTGCTCCGCCGAAGAAAGGTCGTTGAGGGTGACGCTGACATTCGGATGGAGCTTGCGGAATTGGGCGATCAGTTGCGGCACCTCGTTCAGGGTCGAGAGTCCAAGACCGACGCGCAGATAGCCGCGCGTTCCGCTGCTCGCCTCGCGGGCACGCGCGAGGATATTGTCCGCGTCGCGGACCAGGGCCTCTGCGTCGGCAAGAAACGTTTCGCCGAAGACCGTCAGTTCCGCACCGTGCCGGCCGCGCTCGAACAGGCGCGCGCCAAGGCTCGCTTCCAATGCCACGATCTGCTTGCTCAGAGCGGGCTGGCTGACGTAGAGCGCTTCTGCGGCGTGGCCAAAGTGCCGGAGTTCAGCGACGGTCAGAAAGGCGCGCAGTAATTTCAGTTCCATTCCGCGAAGTGATTGAATGCATAGAATTTTTCATTTTACTTATCGAAGGGCGGGCGGTCCAATGGAGTCGTTCCATCCATCCGGTCGTGAAGATGTCGCTCCCCGCTGTTCCATCGCTTCGCGTCGCAGCCGTCCCGCTCGTTTCACGTCCCGGCGACGCGCCGCATAACGTTGCGCGCATTGCGGATTGCCTCGCGCTTGCCGCGCAGGAAGAAATCGTCCTCGCGGTATTTCCGGAGACCTGTATCGGCGGCTATGAAAGCGTGACGAAGCTTCATCGCGCCGAGCTCGATGCGCTTGCAGAACCGCTCGACGGACCGTCGGTCAGCGCGGTTGCCGACGCAGTCGAACGCTTTGGCGTGGCGGCCGGCGTCGGCTTTATCGAGCGGGCGGCCGACGGGCGTCTGTTCAACAGCTACGCCGTTTGCCTGCCCGGCGGGGCGCGGCATTGCCACCGCAAGCTGCATGCGTTCGAGCATCGGCGGATCAGCAGCGGCGATCGGTTCACCGTGTTCGATACGGCGTGGGGCGTTCGCGTCGGCATCCTGATCGGCGGCGACAATTGTCTGGTCGAGAACATGCGTATGACGGCGCTGATGGGCGCGACGCTGCTGCTCGCGCCGCATCGCAGCGACGGCGTGGACCGTACCGGAGGCCGCCCGACGCAGCCGGTTTCGATGGAGCAATCGATGCGATGCTGGCTGCCGGCGCGAGCAGCCGACAACGGCATGTTCGTTGTCTGCAGCGAAGGATTGGAAGTCGCTGGCCTTGAACGGTCGGGTGGGGCAGGGATGATCGTCGATCCGTGCGGTCGCGTGCTCGCCGAACGCGGTACGCAAGACGCACTCGTTTCCGCCTGTCTGGAGACGGGGCTGATCGACGGAAGTGCTGGGCGGCAATGGCTGCTGGCCCGCCGGCCGGAACTCTATGGCTTGCTGACCCGATTCGGCCATCGTGCGACGGATTTCGAGCCACGCAGCGTCTCGTCCCGAGGCGGAATCGCGATCAGTTTCGCGCAGGTCAGTCGCGACCGGCCGATACGGTAGCGTTCGTCAAGCAACGCTAACGGAAAATCTCGGCGATGAGGTTGGCGACGGTCCGGATTCGCTCGCTGTCGCGCAGAGCCGGATGCAACACCATCCACACGTCCTGATCCAGCGCCTTGATATGTTTCTCCACGCAGACGAGGTCGCTCGTCGTGTCGCCAGCCAACTGGGCAAGGACACCGAGCCCGGAGCCACCCAGAACGCCGTCGAATACGCCCATGCCATAGCTGCTGCGAAGCGAAGGCGCCGGAGCGCCCGGCAGCGCTTTCAGCCATTGTGTGGCCGGATGGTCAGGCTGCCGGTCGTCATAGCCGACGAACGAAAGCTTGTCCCATTCCTTCTTCATGATCGCCGCCCTGTGGCGAAGATAATAATCGCGCGAGCCGAATAGCCCGAAGCGAATCCGCCCGATCCGCCGAACATACAGATCGCCCTCTTCCGGGCACTCGGACCAGAGGGCGATGTCCGCCTCGCGCCGCGCAAGGCTGTAGGGGCGGCGCGAAGTCAGCACTTCGATTGCGAGGCCGGGCAGCCTGTCCTGAAACGAGCCGAGCAGCTTCAGCAGAATGTACGACGGCCATTCGACGGCGTTGATCCGCACCGTGCCGTGCGCGGCCGAGCCGCCGTTCACGTCCGCGGCGCGTTCAATCTGGTGAGCCAGGTTTTCCATCTGCTCCGCCCAGGCCAGCACCCGCGCGCCGAACGCGGTCACGGTGCAACCCGACGGCACCCGGTCGATCAGCGGTTCGCCGAGCCGTCTTTCCAGCTCGGTAAGGCGGCGCGACAGGGTCGGCGCGCTCAGGTCGCACGCCGCCGCGGCCGATCGCATCGTTCCCTCACGGGCGATGGCCACCAGAATCCGAAGGTCGTCCCAGTCGACGTGTTCCATTTTTGAAACGATAGGTTTTGAAATTTGGCATAGCATAACGCAGTTCGCGGGGATAGGATTGGATCTGGCCATACCTGCCCGGCATCACGCGAGAAGACCCGCAAGATCCGGCGAGGCGTGGCAAGTGCGGCGTTCCTGCCCATCACACGACTCAACGGCTCTCAGTAGACCGAACGAGCGATACGGAGACAACAATGATTCGCCATTTCCAACCGGCGCGGCGTCGCGCCATCGCAGCCGGCGCGGCCTTCCTCGCCGTGTCGATTTTGCCGATGCCCGCGGCATTCGCCCAGGCTGCCCATAAACCGAAAGTCGCGCTTGTCATGAAGTCGCTGGCGAACGAATTTTTCCTGACCATGGAAACGGGCGCCAAGGATTATCAGAAGCAGAATCCGGCGAAATTCGACCTGGTGACGAACGGCATCAAGGACGAGACGGACACCGCGAACCAGATCCGCATTGTCGAGCAGATGATCGTCTCGAAGGTCGATGCTCTGGTGATCGCGCCGGCCGACTCCAAGGCACTGGTGCCGGTTCTGAAGAAAGCGGTCGATGCCGGCATCATCGTGGTCAATATCGACAACAAGCTGGACGACGAGGTTCTCAAGTCGAAAGCGCTGAATATCCCGTTCGTCGGGCCGGATAACGCGAAGGGCGCTCAGAAGGTCGGCGATTACCTGGCCAAACACCTGAAGTCGGGCGACAACGTCGGCATTATCGAAGGTGTCACGACCACGACCAACGCGCAGCAACGCACCGCCGGCTTCAGGCAGGCCATGCAGTCGGGCGGCATGAAGGTCGTCGCGCTGCAATCGGGCGAGTGGGAAATCGACAAGGGCAATGCCGTGGCCAGCCAGATCCTCAACGCGAACCCGGACGTCAAGGCCTTGCTGTGCGGCAACGACAACATGGCGATCGGCGCCGTATCGGCGGTACGCGCGGCGGGCAAGCAGGGCAAGGTGCAGGTGGTGGGCTACGACGACATCAACGCGATCAAGCCCATGCTCGCCGACGGCCGCGTGCTCGCCACCGCGAATCAATATGCCGCGAAGCAGGCGGTGTTCGGCATCGACACGGCTTTGAAGGCGCTCTCCGAACACAAGAAGCAGTCTGAATTGTCCGGCGTCGTTGAAACACCGGTCGATCTGGTCACCAAGTGAGATTGGTGCAACGCGTGGCCCGCTTCGTCCAGGGGCCACGCGCCTGATTTACGTCCAGCCTGATCATTCTGATGTCCACTCCCATTCCGTCCCTTGCTGACGCACCGCCCGTGCTGTGTGTTCACGGCATCGGCAAGACCTATGCCGAGCCCGTGCTCGCCGACGTATCGCTGGAACTGCGCGCGGGCGAGGTGCTGGCGTTGACCGGCGAAAACGGCGCGGGCAAGAGCACCCTGTCCAAGATCGTCGGCGGCCTCGTCACGCCCACTGCCGGTTCGATGAACCTGGGCGGCGCGGCCTACGCGCCTGCCAGCCGCAAGGACGCCGAGGCGCTCGGCGTGCGCATGGTCATGCAGGAACTGAACCTTCTGCCGACTCTCTCGGTGGCGGAGAACCTCTTTCTGAACCGTTTGCCGCGCAACCTGGTCGGCTGGATCGACCGCGCGAGGCTGCGCGAGAACGCGCGGCACGCCATGGCGCAGGTCGGTCTCGACGCAATCGATCCCGACACGCTGGTGGGTACGCTGGGTATCGGGCATCAACAGATGGTCGAGATCGCGCGGAATCTGATCGGCGACTGCCGCGTACTGATTCTCGACGAGCCCACCGCGATGCTGACCGCCCGCGAAGTCGATCTGCTGTTCGAGCAGGTCGAGCGGCTCAAGGCGCGCGGTGTGGCGCTGGTGTACATCTCACACCGGCTGGAAGAATTGAAGCGTATCGCGCGGCGCGCCGCCGTGTTGCGCGACGGCCGGCTCGTGCACGTCGACGAGATGGCCAATCTCTCGACCGACCGTCTCGTGACCCTGATGGTAGGGCGCGATATCGGCGACAGGATCGACCTCGGCGAGCGGCGCATCGGCGAGGTGGCGTTCAAGGTCAGCGGCATGACGCGCGAGCCGGTGGTGCGCGACGTGTCCTTCGAAGTCAGGGCCGGCGAGATTTTCGGCATCAGCGGGCTGATCGGCGCCGGCCGCACGGAACTGATGCGGCTCATTTACGGCGCGGACCGCGCTGACGCCGGCAGCGTCTCGCTCGGGCGTGAAGGTGGCACACCTGAACCGGTGGCGATTGCCTCGCCGTCGGACGCCGTGAAGCACGGTATCGCGCTGATCACGGAAGATCGCAAAGGCGAGGGGCTTCTGCTGACCCAGCCCATTGCCGCCAACATTTCGCTGGGGCACTTGCGCGCGGTGTCGAGCAAGGGTGTGGTGGATGGGCGTCGCGAGGCGGCGCTGGCACGTCAGCAGATCGACGCCATGCGCATCCGCAGCGCGGGGCCGGCACAGCCGGTGTCGGAACTGTCGGGCGGCAACCAGCAGAAAGTGGTGATCGGCCGGTGGCTTGCACGCGATTGCACAGTGCTGCTGTTCGATGAACCGACGCGCGGCATCGACGTCGGTGCGAAGTTCGATATCTATGCATTGATGGGCGCGCTGGCTCGCGAAGGCCGTGCTCTCGTGGTCGTATCGAGCGATCTGCGCGAATTGATGGCGATTTGCGACCGGATCGGGGTGATGTCGGCGGGACGGATGGCGGGCCTGTTCGAGCGCGGCAACTGGACCCAGGACGCGCTGCTGGCGGCAGCATTCGCGGGTTACGCGAAGCGCGATGACCTGCTGCACGAACCGATCGAACCCGACGCCAAAGCGCCCGCCGAAAGCAAATTAGTGGAGTATTGAGCATGACCGTAGAAACCAGCCTGCCTACGCTGCAGAACGAGCCACCGAAAAACGCGAAGCCGCTCGGCACGCGTCTCGGATTGTCGAATTACCTCGGACTGCTCGGTGCGCTTCTTGGAATGATCGTGCTGTTCTCGCTGCTGAGTTCGCACTTCCTGACCTACGACACGTTCAGCACGATCGCGAACCAGATTCCCGATCTCGTCGTGATGTCGATCGGCATGACCTTCGTGCTGATCATTGCCGGCATCGATCTGTCGGTCGGCTCGGTGCTGGCGCTTGGCGCCGCGCTGACGAGCGTCGCGGCCTTGCAGTGGCATTGGCCGGCGTTGCCCGCAGCCTTGCTCGGCATGGCGGGCGCGACCTTGACCGGTTGCGTGACCGGTGCGATCACCGTGGCCTGGCGGATTCCGTCGTTCATCGTGTCGCTCGGCGTGCTGGAGGCGGCGCGTGGTCTCGCGTATCAACTGACCAACTCGCGCACGGCTTATATCGGCGACGCGTTTGATTTTCTCTCCAATCCCGTTGCGTTCGGCATCTCGCCGGCGTTCATCATCGCCATTGTGGTGATGGTCGCCGCGCAGTTCGTGCTGACGCGCACGGTTTTCGGCCGCTATCTGGTCGGCATTGGCACGAATGAGGAAGCGGTACGCCTTGCAGGCGTCAATCCGCGGCTCTACAAGATCGCGGTATTCGCGATGATGGGTCTGCTGGCCGGCCTTGCTTCGCTGTTCCAGATTTCCCGGCTCGAAGCCGCGGACCCGAATGCCGGACAGGGTATCGAATTGCAGGTGATCGCGGCGGTGGTGATCGGCGGAACGAGTTTGATGGGCGGGCGCGGTTCGGTGACGAGCACTTTTTTTGGCGTGTTGATCATTTCGGTGCTCGCCGCAGGGCTCGCGCAGATCGGCGCGACGGAGCCGACCAAGCGCATTATCACGGGAGCCGTCATTGTCGTGGCCGTCGTGTTGGATACTTATCGAAGCCGGCGTCGCACCGGATAATTGGATTGGTGGTGTGAAGGGGTGGTGACAGGAGAAAATGAAAGTGTCGAAAGAAACGAAGCAGGGCCGGGTTCTGGTAGTGGGTAGCATCAATACGGATCTTGTGGCCCGCGCGCCGCATCTGCCGCGCCCTGGCGAAACGATTGGCGGACATGAGTTCTCGCAGGTTGCAGGGGGCAAGGGCGCGAACCAGGCTGTCGCGGCCGCGCGCATCGGTGCGCAGGTGGCCATGATCGGCTGCGTCGGGAGCGACGCGAATGGCGCGCAGCGGGTCAAGGATCTGGAAGTGGAAGGTATCGACTGCAGCGGGGTCGAGGTCCATCCCACCCAACCGACCGGCGTCGCTATGGTGACGGTCTCTGACGACGGACAGAATACGATCGTCGTGGTCGCGGGTAGCAACGGCGAACTCACGCCGCAGAGCGTGGCTCGCCATGAGGCGGCCATCAAGGCGTGCGACGTCGTGGTATGTCAACTCGAAACACCATGGGATTCCGTTCACGCGACGCTCGCGCTCGCCCGTCGGCTGGGCAAGATCACCGTGCTGAACCCGGCGCCGGCAACCGGGCCGCTGCCCGCGGAGTGGCTGCCGCTTGTCGACTACCTCGTGCCGAATGAAGTCGAGGCCGCCATTCTGACCGGCCTGCCGGTCGAATCGCAAAGCGGTGCTCGGCGCGCGGCGACGGAGTTGCAACAAGGCGGCGCGCGCAATGTGATCGTCACACTTGGTGCGCAAGGGGCTTATCTTCTGGTGGAGGGCGGCGAGGGCAGACATTTTCCCGCGCCGCAAGTGCAAGCCGTCGACACCACGGCAGCCGGCGACACTTTTATCGGTGTCTTTGCCGCGCAACTCGCCTCACGGCAGCCGCTGGAAGGCGCGATCAATCTCGCGCAACGCGCGGCGGCGGTTTCCGTGACGCGCGCCGGCGCGCAGCCTTCGATACCGACTCGCGCGGAAGTCGACAACGCCACCTGATGCGGATGCCCGTTGTGACATGAGGCGGTCCGTATTGCCACTTCCGGTGGCTCGACGTTGATTTATCGGCACCATCTCGCGATGGTGTTCCTTTGTCAATCACGCTCTCGAATGGACGAAACATGAAATCACAACGTGTAGGCATACTGATTGTATCGTTGGGGCTGGCTTCGTGCGGAGGCGGCATATCGACCTCCGATCCTCTCGCCAATGCGCCGAAGGTCATCATTGATTCAGACTTCAATACGATGGGCGACGACGGCCAGCTTTTCGCCATGACCACCCAGTTGATGGGGCAAGGCAAGGTCAATCTGCTCGGGCTCACGGTCGTTACCGGCAACGACTGGCTGCTTCAGGAAGAATCGGATGCGCTCAAGGCGGTGGAGCGCATGGGCGTGCAGAACGTGGTAGGCGTGTACGGCGGCGCGGATTATCCGTTGCAATACGATGTGGCGAGCATTCGTGCGCAGCAGGCCGCTAATCCGCAAGGCTATTTTGGTGCGTGGAGCAGGCCCGAGCCAACGCAGCAGTCCCAACTCGTGGCGCCGCCGGATGGTTTCGCCGTGTCGACGAAACTGCAGACGCAGATCGCTGCGGATTTCATGATCCAGACCATCAAGCGTTATCCGAACCAGGTCACCATTCTCGAAGTGGGGCCGCCCACCAACCTCGCCACGGCGATCATGAAGGCGCCGGAGATTGTGCCGCTGATCAAGCGGATCGTCTACATGGGCGGCGCGATGGCCGTGCCGGGCAATGCGAATGCCGTCGGGGAACTTAACTGGTGGTTTGATCCGCTTGCGGTGCGCACGGTGTTGCAGACGTCGATTCCCCAGGCCGTGATTCCGCTCGACGTGACGGATACAGTGCCGCTGACTCAAAGCGTATATGACCAGATCGTCAATAACCCCGGTAAGCAGACGGCGGTGACGAAGGCGTACGGGATTGCCAATGCGGGCGCATTCGCGAGCAATACGGATTTGTTCGACACGTTGACGATCGCGTACTTTCTTGATCCTACATACGCTACGCAGACTAAAAGTGCGTACCTGGATATCGACACTACGAGCGGCGAAGATCAGGGGCATGTGACGGTGTATCCCGATCAGCGGGCGGCGGGAGCTTCGCCGCAGAAGATCGCTTATGTTACGCAGTTCGATAACGGCAGGTTTTTTAGCCTCTATGTCGATCTGCTGACGCGGCCTGTGCCGATTATGTTGCCGTGATGTAGTGCCGTTGCTGGCGGTGAGTGTGATGCGTCACCTCGATTCCTTAAATGCGATCGCTAATGGTGCAGAACCAGCCGCAACTGAATAGTCGTTATCCGCCACCTGTCCGCGATTCGAACTACGGGATCGCGTTCGAGTGACAATGGCGGCGAATTGCTAGCTATCGGCTGATATGCCCAGCGCGGGCTTTGCCAGGGTGGACGGCGATAGGTGGCAGAATCTTAGTGATCCAGATGAAAATGTGGAAGATGAAAGTCGCGATTGTCTTTATTCATACTTAATCTTCGCGCTGAATTAACAGGTAATTGCTTCGCTTCGTGTTTACCCGATGAAAATTAAACTAACGTAAACATTGAGGATTTTCTAGACTGCTTTCTGTCGTTTCGTTCCACTGACATTCCAGGCTGGGAAATGGCGACGCAGAATGGAAAACAAGAACGGGGAAACGAAAAGCGCGAGGAATTCGGCTGGAGGCTTTTGCTCGGGCGCGCAGCTTTATCCGTGCTGTTGGGCCTTCTGTTTGCTCTCGTGGTGCCAACTCGCTTTACCGAAGAAATGGGCGCGCAAACAATGGCGCGCTACGCGGCGCCATTCTCTGGCTACTGGTTCGACGTTGGCAGCGAGCACGAACGCGACCTCGAAATCGGGCGTGAAAGCAAGAAGGCGAGCGAGCATCCGCGCACGGTGTGGAATGACAAGGACATCACCGTGCTCGTAATCGATCGCGAAGCTCTTAAGGAAGGCTGGCCTGCACATTACCCGTTTTACGCCTGGCTCCTTGGCGTCCTGAGCGAGCATCCACCGGCGCGCGTATTTGTCGACGTGATTCTTTCGCAGCCTAAAGGCCCGGGTTTCGACGACTTCAAGCGGTCGCTCGCAGATCTGATATCAAAGAAAACAAGCGTATATCTGGCTGCCCGCAGGACGGAAGACAACAGGCTTGCCACCAACGACGACCTTGACGAGGATCAGGAACTGAAGGCCGTGAAGCGCGTGGGCATTGAGTTTTCTGCCCATGCGGTGGACCGCCTCGCGTGGACTTATCCGCTCGTCTATGCAAAGGAAGAACACAACGGCGAGCAAATAGCGGGTGTCGACCGGATTACGAACAAGGATGTGAAGTGGCGCAACCCGTCGCAAGGCAATTGCCCACTGAGTGCAGCGTTCGCGATTTACGAAGATGCGTACGGCAGGGGCGAACTTGAGGCGCGGTGCGATGAGCCTCGATTCATGTCGGTTACCTGGCCGCTCGATACGGCTGAGGACGGTTTGCGATGGCTCGATTCCGACGACGAAGAGAGCGAGGCGCGCCGTGCGTTTTTGCTACGAGTGGACACGGGCGATCACGATGAGCAGATGTATTGCACTTCGAGCGATAGCAAGGTCAGTCTTCTGTGGCGCGCCGAGTGGCGCGCATTTTTACGTCCGACCAGCCGGCCGCTCTGTGTGCACTATCGCACTATCCACGCAAGTCAAATCGAAGAGATGTCCGGTGGCGAACGGGTCGCTGCGTTTCAGGATCGAATCGTGATGATCGGCACGTCGTTTGATTATTCCAACGACTTTGTCCTCTCGCCGCTGAACGACCGCATTCCGGGTGTGTTTCTGCATGCCGCCGCACTCGACAACCTTTTTAGTCATCGCGGTGGGCTGAATGACATCGAGGCGTGGGAGCCTCATTTCGACATGCCCGCTGTCAGGTGGGGCAAGCTTTTGTTCTTGAGTGTGATCGGCTTTGTTGCGATTTTCCTCATTGCAGGCGCCAAGAAATGGGTTCGGCAGGAATTTGCGCGCTTTTATCACGAGCGCCGGCATTGGAAAAGGCGCTTTTCCTTGCACTGGTGGTGTGCAAAGGCACTCACAGCCATTTTCAATATCGCGTTGTTCCTTATGAGCGGATTTGTACTCGTGGCATTTGGCGTGGGGATGATCGTGTTCGGTACGCACTTGCATATGCCGTTCCTTCTGGTTGCACATGTCCTCGCCTGCACTATCGCAGTCGAATGGCTCGAGTGGAGCGAACACCTGTTTAATTGGCTCACCGATAGCAAGGAGGATTGATCATGCAGCAGGTTCGAGATACCCGGCAGCGGCTCAAACACGCTTTCCTGACAGCAGCGGTGGCCGTAGCGTTCACTGCAACGGCGGGCGGTACGGCCTCCGCTCAAACCCCGACCTATGTCGATGCGAAGAAACCAGGCGAAACAGTCAAGCTTTATAGCGCACCGGATAAAAAAAGCAGTGTGATCGACGCTCCGACTTTGCCGCTTCTCGTACAGGGGGCTTCCCAACACGACTTCTATCCGGTGAAGGTGGACGGCAAGCCGTATTGGGCGGACGGCCTGGAGGTGAAGGTTGTTCGCAGCGCGCAGGCGCGCTGCAGCCAGTCCGCCGGTATTCAGGCAGCCGGCACGCTCGGCGCTGCCGCCAACCGGTGCCAATGATCATGCATACCGGACGCCGATACTTCTGCAGCGCATGCGCAGGCCTTCTCCTCGGCGCATGCGCGGACGTCAAACTGCCGGGTAGCCTGTCGAACCTGAACATCGGTGGCGGTTCACCGAAAGGCGCCCCGACGCTCGACACAGTCGGTTCTATTCCACCGCCGCCTGCTCGCGACTGGCCCGACATCAGGCTCGATTTGATGAACGCGCGCGCCGACGGCTGGGGTCTCGTGCCGATGCCCGAGATGGAGGCCTATCTGAACGGGCTGCTCGCGACGATCAAGAAAACCGCCGGCACACCGAACTATCCGGGCTCCGTGCATATCATCTCCGAGAACGGACTCAACGCGAATTCGAGTCCGGGCGGCAATATCTTTGTCTCGGTCGGCTGGTTGCAGTCGGCTGAATCGGAAGACGAGATATTTGCGATCCTCTCCCACGAGTTCGGTCATATCTACCTCAACCATCACGCGATTTTCGACGCGCGCACGGCGGGCGATACGTCGCTTGCCGTCGTGTCGCTCGCCTGGACGGTGACGAACAAGTCGCCAACGTCCAACACGTGGACTGGCGTGGACAATATCGCAGTGGTGCAGACGCTCGGCACACGGGTGCTGTTTCCCGCCTGGCAGCGCAGCGTCGAGGAACAGGCCGACCGGTTCGGCGCGACGATCAGCCTTCGTTGCGGCTACTCCTACGTCGACGGTTTCAAAGCCTTCTTCGAACGCGTCATTGCATACGATCAGGACGCCAAAACTCGGCGTCAGAAGCTTCGTGAGAAGCAGCTTCAGGCGGGACGGGAGAAGGCCGGTCAACAGGCCGCGGCGCAGGCGCGCGCCCAGCCGGTCGCGCCGGCGGTCGGCGGCGGCGCGGCGCAAACGGTGAACCAGCTCACCAGTATCGGCGAGCTGCGCGACGCCGTCGCACAGTACACGTCCGTGCGTGCGGGTGCGCAGGCGAGCGTCGCGGAGAATCTCTTCGACGCGCGCGCGGTGATCGACGATCAGATCTCGGCACAACTCGAAACCTTGCACGATGACCACGGCGATCCAGCCGCCCGCGAAGATAACCTGACCGAGCTCGTGCGCCCCATGCTCGGAGACAAGCGTCCCGATCCGCGAATCGAGCCGTGGAACGCCGCCCGAAAGCGCGGCTCCACTGCACTTATTCTGGCGCACTACAGGGCCATATCCGACTTGCAGGATCTGCAAGCGGCAGGTAATTACCCGCAGGCATTGCAAGTGGCGTCCACGGTCGCATCGGGTCCGACAGCGGACCATGCCTATCCCGTGTTTCTGCTGTCCAACCTGATGACGCTATCGCGTTTGGCGCCGCCCGATACGCAGACGCAGGTGCTGCGGCGCAATCTGAGTTCGCGCGACCGCTCATGGGCGGTGCAGACCAATCTTTCCAACCGCATAGGACAGAAAGACCCGAAGCAAGGTGAAGCGTTTTTGCTGCAGCAATTCGAGTACTTCGGAAGGACATCGGTGACCTGGCCTGGTGTCATTTCCTGGTATCGCGAGCATGGCGATGTCAACCGCGCGAAGCAACTGGCTCTCTCGTGCACGGCGGAACATCCTGAAATGCGCGCTGCGTGCGTCGCCGCTTCGCAGACGCCCGCGCAAAAGAAGAGCGACGATCAGGCAGGCGGGTTCAGCAAGGCGGTCGACAAAATGTTCGATCAGGCGAAGGGGCTGTTGCCGAAGTGAATGTCGGAGCGCATCGATCGTCTTTCAGGCGGACAGGCACGCCACGGGGCCGACGGCGTTAGCGAGTCGGATTCAGGGTGCGTCGTTGCCTTGCCGCTGTGTGCGCCGTCGGTCGGGTTTATATCGCTACCGCTACCGCGGGGACGTGGCCGAAATGATCTCGACATGCTCGATCGCGGCATCCACGAGCTCTTCCGCGCTTTGTATGCCTTCGGCTGATGCGGCGAGGCCATTCAGGCGTCCGTCGATCAACAGCAGCGCAAGCCCATGAACGTAGGCCCAGCCCGCGGTCATGGCAATGGCCTGGGCGGCGGTGATCTGGCCGAACGCGGAGTCGTCGCGCCCTGCAGGTTCGGACGGCAGCTCGAACACGCCGGCCAGGGCGCGCGCTGATACTTGCCGCGCCTGCACGAGGGCCGGGCGCGCGTGGTCGAGCATTTCATTGCGCGACATGAGGTAAAACAAGTCCGGGTTGGCGACCGCGAAGCTCACATAGCCACGGGCGATGGCTTTGCGCCGCGCCTGACCCGGTTCGGTGCCTTCGGCTCTCTCCGTCATGGCGGCCGCCAGCCGCCGATGCCCGCTCGCGGCTAGTTCGCTCAGAACGCCGGCGGTGTCGCCGAAATGGTGCTGCGGCGCGGTATGCGACACGCCAGCCTCGCGCGCAATAGCGCGCAGCGTCAGACCGCGAATGCCGTCGCGTCGTAGCACCAGTTCCGCGGCTTCAAGTAGCGCATGGGGCAGGCCGCCGTGATGATAGGGCTTGTCGCGTGCCGTGCGGTCGGCTTGGGTGGTGGCTTTTTGCGGCGCGGACATTTTTCGGTGTAGCGGTGCTTCTTTCATGACGGCGGATCGCAATCCATATTTTTACAGTGAAAAGATATCTTGGCCGAGCTGCCCGGCGAAGTCAAAGTTTTTCCAATGGGGACGTGAAGGACATTCATGCAGGCCGCACCCATTGCGGGGGCGGCGGGTAACCTGGATAGTCGCGGGAAAAACTGTCACCTGAGACTGAGCCGCGCGACACGTCGCAATGGATGCAGAAATTTGCCGCTTCTATACTTGTGCTGATATCGGTCAGGGAGTCAATATGCGGCGCGTAATCGTTCGGCGGTCTTCAGTTCATGGCAAAGGCGTGTTCGCAATACGTCGGCTCGCTGCGGGAGAGCGTGTGCTCGAGTACAAGGGCGAAATCACGGCGTGGCGCGATGCCGTTCGCCGGCACCGGCGTGAGGGTGTCGAGGGGCATACGTTCCTTTTCGGTCTTTCGGACGGACGCGTCATTGATGGCAGCCGGGGCGGCAACAGCGCACGTTGGCTCAACCACGCATGCGCGCCCAACTGTGAAACCGTTGAAGACGGCGATCGCATTTTCATTCACACACTCCGGCCGGTCGACGCAGGAGAAGAACTGTTCATTGAATATTTGCTGGCCATTGACGACCCGTCGGATGAAGAGATTCGAGCCCAGTATGTGTGCAGGTGCGCCGCGGCGGGCTGTCGTCAGTCGATGCTGGCGGACGCGGCGTGAGCCGATGCGCGCGAAATTCTTGATCGTATCGCCCAGCGTGCGGCGCATACTGGACTCAGTTGCACAGCAGCCGGCTCATTGCGGTTCGAGCGAATACAGGGCGGCAATACGGGAAATTGCCGAGCGCAGCGTGGCCATTTCGATTTCCGCGTTGCACATGGCCCGTTGGCATGCCTCGCGGTGTGTCTGTATGTGCGATAGCAGCGAACGCGTTTGCCGGTCGCATCTATTAATTTCAGCGCGTGTACCGAGCGTCACTGTGACAGCCTTGCGGATGTCCTTCGAAAGAAGAGCCAGGCAATCCCTGGCATGTGTCAGTAACTCGACAAGCTCGCTGGTCGCGAAGATCAGTTGCGGAATGTGAAGCGGCCAACTCGACTCGAGAATAGACGACACGTCGTTCAGCAGATCGCCGGTTTCCGCATGTGCCGATTCTGTTTGCGACGACAGTGATTTCACGAGGCCATGCAAGTGTTGCAGCGCGTCGGCCTGTTCGTCGAGTAACGAGAGATCCGCGATTAAAGCGCTGCGCAGTTCGTTCAGCTCGCGTTTCCTTTCCGGAATCCAGTGCGATTCATGATGCATGATGTATCCACCCTCCGCGATGGTGCCGGTCGCCATGACCATGCTTATGCAAGATAACGGCAGTTCGTTCGCTTACCGCAGAGAGGCTGCTGGTCGCCTCATATGCTAAGCAGGCTGATCGTTGCGTGGGCACACAAAAGACCGCATAAATCGCGAGACGATTTCAACTGCAACGGGCTCACGTCCGCTCAACCGTGCGGTTCGTTTTAGGCGCTTACTGCGAAGGCGCCCATGCAGCGTAGTCGAAATGGCGTGATTGAAAGATGCATGCCGGAAGAATCTTCCATCGGAGTATTGAATTGAAGCAGAGTCGGGTTATTTGATTTTGCTGCTTCAGTATGTTCGTGGCGAGTCGATAGACCAGACATGTCCTTCACTTTCTGTGGCGCTAAATTGACTAACGACATCGCGGCCAACGACTCCGGCGAAAAGCCTTTGCGGCGACTTCAGGTCAGCAGCGGCGCAGCGTTTTACGAGCGTGAGCAACGCCGACTCGACACGCTCGAATCGCTTCACATTCTCAATACGACACCGGAGCCTGCCTACGATCGAATTGTTCGTCGTGCGAGCGAATTTTTCGAAGTGCCCATGTGTGTGATCTCGTTCGCGGGGCAAGAAGAACAATGGTTTAAAGCGCGTTTAGGGCTCGACATCGACGAGGCGCCGCGCACGGGATCTTTCTGTGAGGCCACGCTCGAAAGAAACGGTGTGTTGATCGTGCCGGACGCCCGGCTGTCGCCCCGTTTTGCAGAGCATCCATTCGTTACCGGGCCGCCGTGGATCCGCTTTTATGCCGGCGTTCCGTTGGAGGTGGAAGACGGGCAGCATGTCGGGACGTTATGCATCATGGATGTTCGCCCGCGCGTCTTCGATCAGTCGCGGGTGGATGCATTGACGGACTTTGCTGCAATGGTGGTGGATGAATTGCACCTCCGGCTGCGCACCATCGCGCTGGAAAGAGAGTTGCGGAAACAGAAAGCAGCGGAAGCCGAAGCGATAACATCGCAGAAGGCGCGCGCGGATTTCCTTGCAATGGTCACGCACGAACTGCGTGCTCCGTTGAATTCGATTGCGGGCATGGTCAGTCTGATTTCCCAGAGCGGCGGGCATGTTCCTGCGGAAATCGGCGTCGAAGCGTTGCGCGATTCCACCGACCATCTCGTGCGCATGATCAATGAAGTGCTCGATCTTGCGAAGCTCGAAGCCAGTGGCTTTACCTTTGCACGCATACCGTTCGACGTGCGCCGGGAACTGCGCTGCGCATTGTCCAGTGTGCGGCTGCAGGCGGCCTCGAAAGGACTGCGGATCACACTGGATATCGACTCCCAGGTGCCCGCCTATCTGATGGGAGATCGCACGCGGGTCTCCCAGATCGTTCTCAACCTGCTCGGCAATGCGGTGAAATTCACCGCACACGGTGAAGTGAACGTCCGCGTGCGAGCGGAGCAGTTCGGCAGTCAGCGGGCCAGCGTGACGATCGTCGTGACCGATACAGGTATGGGAATGCGCGACGAGATCGCGGAAGCGCTGTTTAGCGACTTCTCCCAGGAAGCTAGCGTGAAGTCGCAGTACGGCGGCACCGGCCTCGGATTGTCGATCTGCCGGAAGCTCGTGTACGCGATGGCCGGCACCATCACAGCGAGTGCGAGGCCGGGTGGCGGCGCGGTGTTCACGTGCGTGATCCCGTTCGATATCGCCGAGGCGCCCGCCTGCGTTCGCCCGGTACTCGATCTCGACAACGTGGCGCGTGGCGATCAACTGGTGCTGATCGCCGACGACGACGGCGTCAGCCGTCGTGTGACTCAGGCGCTGATCGGGCGTTTGGGTTATCAGGTCGAAGGTGTATCCACGGGCCGCGGCGCACTCGAGTTGCTCCGTACGCGGCCGTTCGATGTCGCCGTACTGGATATCAACATGCCGGATCTGAACGGCCTTGCGCTTGCGCGGGAACTGCATGAACAGACGGAGTTCGGTGTCGCGGTGCCGCTGATTGCGCTCTCCGGAAGCCCGCCTCCCGAAAACGATTGCCGTCTGGCCCTGTTCGACGATTACCTCGTCAAGCCAGTCTCCATGCAGACGCTCGACGATGCGATTGCGAAGGTGTTGTTACGTCGGCGGTCGCTCGCATCCGGCGACGTCGCGGAGGTGTCGCCATGAACATGTCGGTACGCGGCCGGCGCACGAGCGCCGACGCAAGCGCGCCAGCGCCGTTCGAACGGTGTATCGGATGGATCGGCACGACAGCGCTCGCAATGGGCGGCAGCAACCAGAGCCTGTTTCTGCTTGCGGCATTGTTTGTCGGGCAAGGCGATATCCCGGGGCAAGGAAGCGCGGCGGTGCCACTGCTGATCGTGGGCCTGCTGCTGAGCTATGCGGCTTTGCCGGGATGGATCGAACTCGTCATGATGTCGCCGCATCGCGTGGGCGGCATTGCCGCGGCGTGTACGGAAGCGTTTCGTCCGTATGGCCCGATACTGTCGACGCTCACAGGTGTCTGCTACTGGTGGGGCTGGGTGCCGACCTGCGGCCTGACGGCTATCCTGTCCGCGACGGCGCTCAACCAGTGGTTCCTGCCGGACGTGCCGGTACCCTTGATGGCCTGCCTGCTGGTCTGTGCATTTACCGCCGTCAACCTGATGGGCATCCGCTGGGTCACGCGTCTGGCCGTGCCGATCGCGTCCTGTTCCGCGCTTCTCGCTTTTGTCTCGGCGCTCGCGCCTGTCTGGTCCGGCAAGGTCAACTGGCAACACGCTGTCGATTTCCATCTGAATACGCCATTCCCCGGCTGGTTCGGCGGATTGACTTCGCTGATGGCGGGGCTTTACCTGATCGGTTTCGCGGCGCCGGCGTTCGAAGCGGCTGCCTGTCACGTCGGCGAGACGAAGAATCCCGAGAAGAACGTGCCGCGGGCGATGAAGGCAAGCGCGCTGATGGCGATGGTGTACTTCGTCGTCCTGCCCGTCATCTGGCTGGGCACGCTCGGCCCTGAGCCATTGGGACAGGATCTCGGCCAGGTTCTTGGGCCGACCTTTGCGCCGGTATTCGGTGCGCTGGCCAAGTCCGCCGCGATCTGGTTCATGATGTTCAACATGTTCCATGGAACCGTGCAACCGCTGGCCGGCGCAGCGCGCACGCTGTCGCAACTGGCGGATGACGGGCTCGCGCCGCGCGTCCTCGGGTATCGGTCGCGACGCGATGTGCCGGTTGTCGCCACGCTGCTCACGGCAGCGCTCGCGCTGGTATTCCTGCTGATCGGCGACCCGATCTGGCTTGTGGCTGCGGCCAACTTCAACTATCTGATCGGTATTGCCGCGCCGAGCGTCGCAGTGTGGTTGCTTCGTCGGAACGCACCCGACGCCGCGCGGTCGTATCGCGCTCCGCGATTCACGATCGGCCTCGGCCTCGTGAGCGCCGCAGTGTGGGGCGCCGCAACGATCCTTGGTTTTGAACAGTTCGGCTTGCCGACGGTGGTCTTCGGGCTCGCGATGGCCTACTCCGGCGCCGCGCTCTACGCGTGGCGGAAGTGGGAGGACCGCCGGCGAGCGGGTCTGCCGGGTTTTGCGCCTACGCTGCATCTGCGGCTGACGGGGGCGATGCTGCTCGTGCTGGCGCTCGACGGCGCCGGCTACATTCTGGCCGTCTCGCAGTTACCCGCGCGGCAGGACGTGCTGAAAACCGCGCTCGAAGATATCTTCGTGATGGTGGCGATGCTGACCATTACGGTCGGCATCGTATTGCCAGGCGTCATCGCTCATTCGGCAGAAGAGGTTAGCAAGGCCGCCAGAAAACTTGCGACAGGTACGTTGCGGGACTTCTCCAATGCCATGCATGCGCTGGCGCGCGGAGACCTCGACGCGGCGCAGGCGCATATCGACATTCGACGTGTGCACGTGCGTTCGAATGACGAGCTCGGCGAAATGGCTGCCAGCTTCAATGCGCTTCAGGGCGAAGTGGCATCCGCGGCGCTCTGTCTCGGCGATGCTCGTGATGGCTTGCGTTCGGCGCGTGAACGTTTGACGCAGGCGAACCGGTCGCTGCGCCAGAAAGTGAGCGAGCAGCATCAGCTCGCGAACGAACTGCTTGCCGCCAAAACCACCGCCGAGATCGCCAATGCTGCCAAGAACCAGTTCATGGCACGCATGAGTCATGAATTGCGCACGCCGCTCAATGGCGTGCTTGGCCCGGCGGACCTGTTGTTGAATCTGCATTTGAATGGCGAACAGCACGCATTGCTCACCACGATTCGCGATTCTGGCGCTTCATTGAAGACGGTTATCGAGCAGATTCTGGACCTCGCGCAGATCGAGGCGGACGCGCTTTGTCTGCAGACGGAAGAGCTGGACGTCGCCAGCCTCACGGACAGGCTCGCCGATCAGTATCGCCGCGAAGCGCAGGCGAAGGGTCTGGGCTTTGTCTATCGCAAGGCGGACGGGCCGATCGCGCAGATCCGTTCCGATGGCGGGCGGATCAGACAGATCGTCAGCAATCTTCTTTCCAATGCGGTCAAGTTTACGAATGCAGGTACCGTATCGCTCGGCGTGAGCGTCTGGATGGAAAGCGCGGAATGTGCGCGCCTCGTGATCGAAGTCAAGGATACCGGGCCTGGCATTGCCGCCGACGCGCGTGACAGGATCTTCGCGTCCTTCGCTCAAGCCGACGAGTCGAGCACGCGCCAACACGACGGGGCCGGCGTCGGCCTTTTCCTCGCGCGCGAACTGGCGACGCGTCTGGGTGGAAACCTGGCATTGAAGAGCGAAGTGGGGCGTGGCTCCGAATTCGCACTCACGGTGCCTGTTCCGCTTGTTTCGCACGACGCGGACGCGTGTATTGCGCCGCATACAGAACGTGGCGCATTGTCGGGCGATGGCGATGTATCGAGCGGATCTGGTGCCTTGCCTGAATCGCATGCGTTGAACAAGACTGCCGACGCGCAGCAGATCACGCATGCCGTGCCTACCCGTCATGCGCAGACGGCGGATGCTGAGCCGTCCATATTGCTCGCAGAGGACAATCCGACCAACCAGACGGTCGCTCTCGCCGCGTTGCGCCGGCTCGGCCTGCAGGCGCGGGTCGCGGCCAATGGAGACGAAGCGGTGCAACTGTTCAGTGCATATTCGTTCGACCTCGTTCTGATGGACTGCCACATGCCCGGCAGGGACGGCATTTCCGCGTCTGCCGCGATCAGGACGATCGAGAACGACTCCGCGAGAGCGCGCATTCCGATCATCGCCGTGACGGCGGATATGACGTCTGCGAATATCATGCGTTGCCGGGCAGTCGGTATCGATCACATCATCGCCAAGCCCTTCAATTTCGCCGAGTTCTCGTCCACGCTCTGGAAGTATCTGGGTACGCCCGCAAATTGGCACACGGCCGCTGTTACGAGCGCGGTCGCGGATACAGATCTGCCCGACAACGATTCAGCGATCGAGCGCGCATCGATCGACGAACTCAGGCAGATCGACGAAGACGGATCGCTTGGCCTTGTCGCCGACGTCATTGCTACGTTTCAGGAGTCGGCGGGAAGGCAGGTGGCGGATCTGCTCCATGCGCTCGCTGCGCAACGGTGGGGCGAGGGCGCACGTATCGCCCATACGCTGAAATCGAGCAGCGCCTACGTGGGCGCGCTCGGATTCTCGCGACTGCTGAAAGACGTGGAAACGGCGTGTCAGTCCGCCGATCCGCAAGGGCTCGACGTATTGGCTCAACGCGTCGAGCGTGCCTTTTCCCGTCTGCTTCCCCAACTGCTGGAGATGGTCGAGACGGGAGCCGAAAATGCGTGACCTCGGCGTAGTCACGCACGGAACCGTGTTGATCATCGAAGACGATCCCGTGCAATCGAAAGTGCTGCAATCCATGACGACGAAGCTCGGCTTCGACGTTTGCACGGCGGCCAGCCTGAACGAAGCGAGGGAGAGGCTTGGCACGCTCGCTATCGATACGGTGCTCCTCGACCTCCGGTTGGGCAACGAGGCCGGTCTGGACGTACTGCGCTCGATGCGGGGCAAAGCCGCGCCGCGTTCGCTCATTCTGACGAGCGGATGCGACGAACGGACCCGCACGGCGGCCGTGCGGCTCGCGCATGCGTATGGTGTGCACGTGGCCGGCTCGCTGGGCAAACCCGTGACGCTCGGCCAGCTATCCGACCTTTTGTGCACGATGCCGGCCTGCGCATGGAAGCCGACACCCAGAGAAGTGCCGCGAGTCACGCGCGCTGACGTTGCCGCAGCGCTGGAAGGCGGCCATATCCGCCCGCATTTCCAGCCGAAGGTCTGTCTGGCAAGTGGCGGGATAACGGGAGTAGAAGCCCTTGCGCGCTGGCGCTCGCCGCTATTCGGAAACGTGCCTCCCGATGTCTTCATACCGGTTATCGAGGCGGAAGGCTTGAGCCGAAAGTTCACGCACTTTATGTTGCGCGAGTCGCTGCGTGCCTGCGCAGCGTGGCGGCATTTCTTTCCGGACGTGTCGGTCGCGGTCAATGTTTCGCCGGCCCTTGTCGACCAGGAACTGATGACGCAGGTCATCGCGCTACTGCACGAAACTCACGTTCCCGCGGAATCGCTCATTCTGGAAATTACCGAGACGAGCGCACTCGGATGTTCGATCCAGATCAACGATGTGCTGACGCGTCTGCGTATATTCGGTGTGCAATTGTCCATCGACGATTTTGGCACGGGACATTCATCGCTCGCTTCGCTGTTCCGGCTGCCTTTTAACGAACTGAAGCTCGACCGTTTGTTCACGGCAAACGCCGATAGGGATCAGGACGCGGAGCGCATTCTGCGTGCGGTGGTTGCTATGGCGAACGAGATGGGGCTCAGATGCGTAGCGGAGGGTGTCGAAACAGAAGCAGTGAGACACCGGCTGGCCAGAATGGGCTGCAGCTTGGGGCAAGGTTGGCTCTGGTCCCCGGCGGTCGCGGAAGAAGAACTCATCAACGTTCTGAACGCGGCTGGAACCAGACCGCGTGATCCCCACGAACTCAAGAAAATATGATCCCGGGAGATCAGGATGAACACACTGGCGACAAGTCGGGCCCATGCCGGGTCTGTAACAGACGACACCGTCGAGCGGGTGAACGAGGCAAGCAGGCACGCGGGATTCGACGGCTGGCAAGAGGTCGTTCGCGGCGCGCAACAGGGCCGGATATTCAGCGTGGAGTTTGCTGCGAGGCGCCCGGAATCGTTCGTGCGAGAGTTCGCCGCCTTGTTGCGGGAAGCCGGTCTGAGATTCACCGCCGATAGCTGTCTCGACCTGTTCATGGGGACGAACGACGCATTGGATCGCTTCGTTCGCAATCGGGCCGGTTTCGCGATTAGCCGGATCGATCAGCTCGGGCTGGTGCCGGAGTCCGATGTCGTGACGGCTTTGGCGGGCGCCAGCAGGTCGGCCGGCATCAGGCAGACTCCGTCGAAGCGAGTCGGCAAGCTCGCCGGCGTCAAGGTGCTGATTCTCGACGATGACGAGGTTTCGAGAAAAGTACTGTCGGCCGCGTTGCAGCGCGAAGGCTGTTCCGTGCGAACAGCGGCGGATGCAGAGAGTGCTTTCGCTGTGCTGCGCGAGTCGCCTCCGCATCTGGTCGTGCTCGACATCGTATTGGGCGGTTCGCTCGACGGCGTCGATTTTTGCAGGGCAATGCATAGCAATTCGGCATTGTCGGACATTCCGGCTATTTTCGTGAGCGGGCATCCGCAGTCGCAAAGCCGTGTGTGCGGTGCGGGCATTGACCCGGCCCAATACTTCACGAAACCCGTCAGGAGTGCCAGCCTCTGCACGGCCGTTATGAACCTGGTTCAGGCGAGGCACGCAATCCTCGGGCACTGAACTGCCGCAGACATATCTCCAGGCAGGCGAGGCCGCCCTTGAGGCGGCCTTATTGCGATGTGCGGACAAACATGCGTAGGGGCCGCCACGCTTCCGAGTTTTCTCCGCTAAGGGTAAGCCCGGCAGCGTGTACACAAGAAAACAAAAATCAGGTGGTTGACCGAATCATTTCCTTCAGTAAGCACAGCACTCTCCGTTAAACAGGTTAGATGAACCTTGGAGGTGCCAGTGAGAATGCTTCGAAATTTCCGGATTGGTGCAAGGCTGGCCATTGGCTTCGGTCTTACCCTATTCCTTTTGCTGACGACGGGAGCGCTCGGGCTGTATCAGATGCACCAGGTATTTGGCGGCACGTTAGAGCTTGCGGATAACTGGCTGCCCAGCGTGCAATCACTCGGCAGTTTGCAGAACACAGCAAACGATATTCACCGTCTCTCTCTGGACATGGTTCTCGAAGAGGACAAGGCGGATCTGAAAACGGAGCAGAAAATGCACGATGACGCCGTAGAGGCGTTGAAGCGCAATTTCTTCGCGTATGAAAAGCTCATATCGTCGGCAGACGAGCAAAAACTGTATGCCGCGTTTTCCGCTGCATGGGCGCAATACTTCAAAGTCGATGCGCAAATGGGAACGGCCGTGATCTCGGGCGATATTGCCCGGGCTCGCTCACTGGCTACTAACGAAGGTGCGACCAGTTTTCAGGCCGCAATGATCCTCGTTGCAAAAGATGTCGAGCTTAACCGCAACGGCAGCCTGCAGGATGCATCGAGCGCATCGAGCCACTACCATTCGGCCATTATCTGGACCGTGACCTTGACCGTCTGCGCAGTCGCATTGGGCCTTGCGTTGGCCGTTGCGATCACGAGGTCGATTACAGGGCCGATCGTCAGATCGACAAAGTTTGCGCAGATCGTCGCGGCGGGCGACCTGACTGGCGAGATCGCCGATGTGGGCCGTGACGAGCCCGCTACGCTGATCGTGGCGTTGCAGACGATGAATGCGAATCTGGCCGCAATGGTGTACGAGGTCAGCAGTTGCGGCGAAGGCATTGCTGGCGGTGCGGCCGAAATCGCGGAAGGCAACACCAACCTCAGCCAGCGTACCGAGGAACAGGCCGCGTCACTCGAACAGACGGCGGCGAGCATGGAGGAACTGACCGCCACGGTGAAGCAGAATGCGGAGAACGCGCAACAGGGCAACTCGGTTGCGCAGAGCGCCTCTGTCTCGGCGTCACGTGGTGGCGAGATCGTCAGTCAGGTAGTCGAAAACATGGGGCGGATCTCGTCCAGCTCGAATCAGGTGGCGGAGATCATCAACGTGATCGAAGGCATTGCTTTCCAGACCAACATCCTCGCGTTGAATGCGGCGGTCGAGGCGGCGCGCGCCGGTGATCAGGGCAAAGGCTTTGCCGTGGTCGCCGGTGAAGTGAGAGCGCTTGCACAACGCAGTGCGACGGCGGCAAAAGAGATCAAGAACCTGATCATGCAGTCGGTCGAGCGGGTAGCCCAGGGCACGCAGCTTGCCGGCGAAGCGGGAAAGACGATGAGCGAGGTCGTGCACGCAGTCAATCGCGTCACCGACCTGATGGGCGAAATTGCCGCGGCATCGAGCGAGCAGAGAGTCGGCATCGAACAGGTCAACCAGGCCGTCATGCAGATGGATGAAGTGACCCAGCAGAATGCAGCCCTCGTGGAGGAGGCCGCCGCAGCAGCGCAATCGATGGCGCAAAAATCCGGTGTATTGCAGTCGCTGGTTTCGAAGTTTCGCGTCACCGATTCCGCGTCCGCGCGTGGCGCCTCCCGTCTTCCGGATGCGGTTGCCGCCGCGCGCCGCATCACTGTCCCTGCCAGAAAGCGTGTGCAGGCCGCGCCGGGCAGCGTCGGCTGGGAGGCCTTCTGATGTCGGCCCGAGGTCCAGCGCGCGGACCGCATGTCGCGTCCGCAGCCTTGCAACAACGACGGGGCTCCTGATATGAACATCATCAAGCAGGTGCGGCACTGCCGTACCCTTCTGGACCGGTCGGCCCGTCTGCGGTTCAGTGTCTTCAGCAAACTGCTGGTCGCGTTGTTCGCCGTTTTATTCTTCGGGTTCTGCCTGCAACTGCTCGGGATCTCACGTCAGGCAGATGAGATCGATGACAAGTGGATTGCCAACACGCGACTTCTTGGCGAAGTGAGCGACCGCTTGACGGAGTTGCGCCTCGCTCAGGCCTATATCGTTCTCGCGAACGACTCGGCCGCCACAACTCATGCCCTGCAACTGGCGGCGCAGCATCGGCAAGCAATACGCAACGCGCACGAGGAATTTCTCGTCCTCGATTCGTCGCGGACGCTCACGCAGTCCTCGGCCGTGTTCGAGACCGTCGAGCAGTACCTGAACGAGGAGCAGGAATGGGAGCGGGCTGGCGGATCGCTGGTCGCTTTCAGCCACCGGTTCACCGACTCGACCGACCGGTTGTATAAGGCGGCCGACGAGGCCGTCGACTCGCTGATCGACGGCAATGCGAAGGCAGCCAGGTTCGATACATCGGCAATCAGCCGTACTTCCTATCGCCTGCTGGTCGTCATCGTGGCTTCAGGGCTGTTGATGGCAGCGGCCTCGATGTGGATGCGCCGCAAGCTGGAGACCAACGTCTTCGCGCCATTGGAAGGGATTGCCGGTGCGCTTGCGCGTCTTTCGGCGGGAGAGGCCGACGCGCGGATTCCTTCCGTCGACCGTGACGACGAAATCGGCAGTCTCGCGCAGGCTTTCCAGCGCTTCCGACAGAGCGCGCAGGCGCTCGAAGAAGCGTACACGGCGACCAAGCTTGCCGAACAGGTCGCCGACCGGCTTGCACGCCACGATTCGCTAACCGGCCTTGCCAACCGCCGGATGCTGTCGAGCCGCATCGACAATCTGATGTGTGCCGCCGACACGGCGAAGTGCGCAACGCATTTTGTCTATGTGATCGACCTTGACCGATTCAAGGCAGTCAACGATCTGCATGGGCATGAAGGCGGCGACACCGTGCTCTGTACGGTAGCGGCCAGACTGCGCGCTCTGGTGCGCGAAGAGGATGTGGTGGCGCGCCTCGGCGGCGACGAATTTGCCGTTGTCGCACGTGTCGAAGGTACACCGGCGTTCGACAACGCAGCACAACTGGCCACGCGTATCGGCGAAATGATTCGGGCACCGATTCAGATTGGACACTCCGAGGTCGAAGTCGGCTCCAGTATAGGTATCGCGTTGTGCGGCCGGGACGGACACGATGCGGCAACCCTTCTCCGGGCCGCCGATGCCGCGATGTACCGCGCCAAATCCCGCCGTTGCGGCGATTTCCAGTTCTTTGAGGAAAGCATGCAGGAGGATCTTCGCTGCCTCGCGGCGCTGGAACTCGACGTGCGTAATGCCGTTGCGCAGCATGCGATCGAACCGCACTACCAACCGCTCGTCGATCTGCGGACGAATCGCACGTATGGTTTCGAGATTCTTGCGCGCTGGACGCATCCCGCGCGCGGCAGCGTCGAGCCGGACACGTTCATTCCCGTCATTGAACGGCTCGGTCTTGCGACAACGTTCACGCTGTCGATGCTCAGACGGGCATGCCGGGACGCACGGCTATGGCCGGGGCGGATGACGCTCGCGCTCAATCTTTCACCGCATCAACTGGCCGACCCTTTGCTGCCCGCGCAATTGCTGTCCGTGTTGAGCGAGGAGAGCTTCGAGCCGTCGCGGCTGGAGATCGAAATCACTGAATCGGCGCTGGTCGGCGATTTACCGACGGCGAAATCGATCATCGATAACTTCCGCCGCTGGGGAATACGCGTTTCGCTGGACGACTTCGGCACGGGTTATTCGAGCCTGCATCACCTGAGGGAATTGCATTTCGACAAGATCAAGATAGACCGTTCGTTTATCCAGTCGATGCTCTCCGATGCGGAAAGCGCGAAGATCGTCGACGCCATTCTTTGTTTGTCCGATGGACTTGGGCTGACCACGTTGGCCGAGGGAATCGAGAGCGCCGAACTGCAACAGGCTTTGACCCAGCGCGGATGCGCGTATGGCCAGGGTTTTCTGTTCGGCAAGGCTGTTCGGGCGGAAGAGGTCGCAGGCCTGTTGCGGCCCGGACAGCTTCAGATGTCCGTGAGTGCCTGATTGCTGCCGCAGTAGTAGCGTTGTGCCGCGTCTGGTGCATAAGAGGAGCGCGAGAGCGCCAAAATGGCAACCAGACGTTTAGAAATTGAATCGATGGAGATGAAGCATGAATTTCAACAAGATGACGATACGTGCGAAGCTCATGGCGGCGTTTAGCCTGCTCGTGTTTCTGGTGGTGGTGGTATCGATTCTCGCGCTGAACGCATTGAATGATATGAATGGGCGCTTCTCGGGTTACGTGAGCGGAATTAGCGCTCGCGCGCAGGTAGCCGAGCAGATTCGTACAGCGGTCGACCGCCGCGCAATCGCCGCGCGAAATCTGGTGCTTGTGACAAAGGCAGCGGATCTGGAAATAGAAAAAGCCGCGGTGACACGGGCACATGAAGATGTGCAGGCACGGCTCAGGCAATTGAAGGAGATGCTTGCGGTCGCAACCGACTCGAGCGAGAAGGCGCGTGCTCTCGTGGCCGACATCGATCGGGTCGAGGCGCAGTACGGGCCGGTCGCGCTCGCGATTGTGAGCGCTGCGTTAAACAACCGGCACGATGAGTCGATCACCATGATGAACGAGCAGTGCCGTCCACTGCTGGCCGCGCTGGTCAAGGCGACCGATGCGTATAGCGATTTCGCGAGTTTCCGGTCGCAGGAATTGCTGCAGGAGTCGGCCGCACGCTACGCGACGCAGCGCATGCTGCTGATTGGTATCTGCCTGGCGGCGATCGCAGCGGCGGGCGTTGCCGCATTCCTCATCACCCGTAGCGTGACGCGAGCGCTGGGGGCGGAGCCTGCCGAGCTGGGCGAGGTGACGCGGCGTGTGGCGGGCGGAGATCTGAGCCTTGTGCCGGGTGCGCAGGCGGCGCCACGCGGCAGCGTGCTTGCCTCGATGGGCGAGATGCAGGCCAGTCTCGTCAAGCTGATCGCTCAGGTTCGGACCTCAGCGGACAATATTGCCACCGGGTCGAGCGAGATTGCTTCGGGCAACCAGGATCTTTCGTCGCGCACTGAACAGCAGGCTTCGTCGCTACAGGAAACCGCTTCGAGCATGGAGGAACTGACTTCCACGGTGAAGCAGAACGCGGAGAACGCACAGCAGGCAAGCGCGTTGGCGGCCAATGCATCGGAAGTCGCGCAAAAAGGCAGCGCCGTGGTCGGGCAGGTCGTGGAGACGATGACCGACATCAGCGAGAGTTCGACGAAGATTGCGGATATCACCGGGATCATCGAAGGCATTGCGTTCCAGACCAACATCCTGGCGCTCAACGCCGCGGTGGAAGCCGCGCGTGCGGGTGAGCAGGGCCGTGGCTTCGCGGTGGTGGCGAGTGAAGTGAGAAGTCTTGCGCAGCGCTCGTCGAGTGCGGCAAAGGAGATCAAGGATCTGATCGGTGCCTCGGTGCAGAAGATCCACAACGGCACGACGCTCGCGGATGAAGCCGGCAAAACGATGGTTGAAGTCACGCAGGCGGTGGCTCGCGTGACCGACATCATGGGTGAAATCGCTGCGGCTTCGAGCGAGCAGAGCCGTGGCATCGAGCAGGTCAACCAGGCGATTACGCAGATGGACGAAGTTACGCAGCAGAACGCCGCGCTCGTAGAGGAAGCGGCGGCGGCTTCGACATCGCTGGAGGATCAGGGGCGACAACTGACCGAGGCGGTGGCGTTCTTCCGGGTGGGTGCTGCGGTCGCCGGCCAGCCGGCGCGGCCGCGGCCGGAGCCGCTCCGGCGCCCGGCTTCGCGGGCCCAGATAGCTAGCAAGGGCGCTGCGCCCGTGGTGCGGAAGTCCACACCCGCGCTGGCCGCCGCCGGTACGGGTGACGACTGGCACGCATTCTGAGCGAAAAAAAGGCTCACCGTCAACCCTGACTTGCATCTCGCAATCCCGTACCAAATGGCACAAGAGCGTGCAATTTTCCGCTGGCACCCATTCCGTATGCTGACTGTGCTGCGACTCACCGTCGCAAGCCGGCGAGGTGACGGACGAACTGGTGCGAGATCTGGTTCGGGAGGTCGGTCTGCAGGAATCGCGATTCAGTGTGCGCGGCTCGCGAAACTGAACTTAGGTCGCTATACGCAGTCGCGATCCCACACCGTTGCCGTTTGCATTGCCAGATCGTTGGGGTAATGCGCTATGCGTGCATCATCCATCCGCCTGCGGCCATTGCCGCCTGACGGAGTGCCTCCGACCAGACCGGATAGGGGTGACAGATTCGCGCAAAGTCTTCGCAGATCATGGAGGCTTCCATCGCAACGGCTACTTGTGAAATCAGATCAGCTGCTCCCGGCCCGATGAGGTGAGCCCCCGCGATGAGATTCGTACCGGAGTCGACCAACAGTTTCACAAATCCCTCGGCGGTGCCGCAGATTGCGGCGCGTGCATTCGCGGCGAGCGGATAGTAGCCGACTCTATACGCTGCTCCGGTTCCCCGAAGTTCGTCCTCGGTTTTCCCGATCATGGCGACTTCGGGGCTTGTACGGAGAACCTGGGGAATTGACGGATAGTTGACGAATCCGGGCAGGCCGGCGATCCGTTCGGCGCAGGCTATCGCTTCTTCTTCGGCTTTGGACATCAGCATCGGGCCGGTTGCGGCGTCGCCGACCACCCATATGCCGGGACTATTTTTTGTGGGCGTCACGGGTGCTAGCGGTCCCTGCCGAGACAATACGCCTTCGGGGCCGGCTTGCATGCCGACGCTCGCCAGGTCGAGCCCGGCCGTCGATGGCCGGCGGCCGATAGCGACGAGCACCATGTCTGCGTCGATGGTGGCGATCTCGCCAGATGCCGTGCTGCGCAGCAGAACCGACACACTATCGGAGTGCTTATCGAGCCCGACAACGTCGCTCGACAATCTGATGTCAATGCCTCGTCGCTTGAGCGAGCGCTCCAGGGTGGCCGTTACGTCGCGGTCGAGCCAGTGGCAAATGCGATCGCAGCGCTCGATGAGGGTGATGCGCGAGCCTAGGCGCTGCCAGATCGAGCCAAGCTCGACGCCTACCGCACCGGCGCCGATAATCGCCAGATGCCGCGGCACACGGTCGAGCGACAACGCGTCAGCCGAATCGAGAATGCGTATGCGATCGAAAGCGGCAAACGGAAGCGGCACTGGCTCGGAGCCGGTGGCAATCACAATGGATGTTCCGGACAGGATTTGCTGCATACCGCCGGCTTTCCTGACGATGACATGTCCCGCCGCGGCCAGCAGCGCGTCGCCATAGATCAGTGTCACGCCTTGCTTACGCAGCAGTTTGTGAATGCTTTTCGACATCTTTTCAACGGTCGCTGCTTTATAGGCCATCATCCGCGCCAGGTTAAGCGTTGGTGCGCAGTCGATTCCCAATGCGGCGTTCTTACCCTTGCTGGCCAGGTCGTATATTTCAGAAGTATGAAGCAGCAATCGGGACGGAATGCAGCCGGTCCGGATGCCGGTTCCACCTATATTCGACGCCCGTTCGACACAGGCAACGGAAAGGCCGAGCTGGCCCGCGCGAATGGCGGTGTTGTAACCGCCTGCGCCGCATCCAATGACGATGACGTCGTAATGGTTCATCAGTCTTGTGCCCAGAGCTCCCATCAGGGAGGGGTAATGAACGGGATCGACATGCGCCGCCGCGGCCATTCAAATCTGGCCCGGATATAGAGAGGATGAGTCGAGCGTATCAGATCAAACGAAAGCCGAATTGAACAGTCGTGCTCGCTTTGGTCGATGCTCGATGAGCAGAGCTGCGTTTCCATCCATCGCGGGATAGTGCCCGACTTTATCGTGGTGCGGAGCGGTTCACTGCGACCTCCGCCGGAATATTTTCGTGATAGCATTTCCGCTCGAGCTTGCCACTTCAATCGCAAGGCCCGACATAGGTTCAGGGTGGACAGCAGTGGTCAACGCTGGTCCGGGCTTTCCCGCAGCAAGCAGTTCCCGCACCGTGACATGTCAACGATTCAGCAAACCGCCGATAAGCCTGTAACCATCGATGAGATCGTGCATGTCTTATCGCATCGTCCCACGGCGACGACGCGTGAGCGCGAATGGTCTGGCGTTACTGTGGACATGTACGCTCCGCTCCCCGACGTGTCCGAGAGATATCCTGCCCTCGATCATCATCTGATCTGTTACTGCCCCTATGGGAGTGCGCGTCTCGTTCAGGGGCGAGATGGGAGCGTTCACGAAAGCCTCGTCTCCGCAGGTGTTTCAATGCTCATGCCGGCCGGCTACGACTCGCTTTGGGAGGGCAGTGCATCTGCAACGGCGAGGTTGCGGATTCCGACGGCGCTTATTGAATCCGTGGGCGAGCAGATTGGGCGTCACGCCACTTCGCAGATCGAGATCCGGAATGTGTTTGAGACGCGAGATCCCGTTATCGAACACATGGCGCAGATCCTTATTGGGGAACTCGATCGCAAGCCTCACGCAGCGCAGGCCCTCATTGTCGATCATGTTTCGTTCGCGCTGGCAGCGCATCTGCTTCGAAGCTACAACATATATGAGCCCATTGCACCGCCGGTGCTGCCGGCGTTGAGCAAAGTCGAATTGGCTCGCCTTACCCGATATATCGAAGACAATCTGGACAGGCCAATAGGACTCGTCGAACTCGCCGGCATAGTGAATGTGAGCCGTTTTCACTTTACCCGGCTGTTCAAGCGGAGCACGGGTATGACGGCGATCGGCTTTGTCGAGCAGTGCCGGATTCGCCGCGCTCAATCGTTAATCATGGAAACGGCAATCCCGCTTGCGGAAGTTGCACTCATGACGGGCTTTGCGGATCAGAGTCACTTTACAAGGCGTTTTCACCGTCACGTTGGTCGCACGCCTGCCGCGTTCGCGCGCGAGCATGGTCGGCGGCGCGCGATGAAAGGCGCGGGAGATTGACGCGCCTGGCGCTTAAGTCGAACCGCCTGTAGGCGCCGGAATACGTTTGGATCGTATCTTCAGATTCGCGGATATAACCAGTGGGCTATCAGGCGATCCAGCGACAGCGCTCCTGGGCCGAGCGCCATGATCCCAACGGCGAGCGACGCCCAATAGAGATGGAAGTTCGCCCAGCCGTCAGGGAACACCGACTGGATCACCGCCGTCATTACCAGCAGAGCTAGAGCCGCAAACCTGGTTGCGAATCCCAGCACGAGCAGAATGGGGAGCGTTATTTCCGCCACGGCAACGATAAATGCGACCGTGTCAGGCGCAGGAAAATTGTAGGCTGCGCCGAAGATGTGAACTTTGAATTGATTCTCGAACAGGAACAGCGTTGCCGGGGAAATGGACAGGAGTCCGTCCCATCGAGTAAGACCAGACCGGAAGAAAGGAAGCGCTAGAGCAATCCTCAGCATTGGCGGTGCGATAACCTGCGCGATTGCCTGGATTTGTTCCAGGGCCGTGCGAATCAACAGTTCGAAGCGGCCTTTCGTGCGTGTGCCAAGTTGATTCATGCGTACCTCGCAATCGGTTTGCAATCGAAACCTTCTTTCATGTCCCACCCGGCGATCGCATTGATCGCGAATAGATCTCGAAGCGCCCCAGCCAGGTCGAAGCCGGAATCGTCGGCGAGAGCGAACGTTGTCGCATCGGCGACCGTCGCCCCAGCCGAGAGGCTCAGGATGAAACTCGCTGCGCCAGCAGGTACGCGGCGAACTTCAACCTCGGCAAAGGGGCGTACGACAAGCGCATTCTCGCCTCCGCTGGAGATGTCGATCGCGGTGGGCACGCCGCCGTCAATGTTCGTCAACCATATCTGGACGATGGGAAAAGGCGACCGTACTACGCGCAGCGAAGGATGCAGCTTCAAACTAAGCTGCGCAAGGCGCTGGGAATCAATCGTGGCAAGCAGAGCGAGCAAGGCGGCGTCGGTTGGGGGCGCTTCTGCGGCGTGATATGCCTCTACCCACGCGCGCTCGAGCCGGGCGACATCGGGCAGATACGGCACACTCTTCGCCGGCTCGAACGTTTCGATGAAATCCGGGAACGTGTCGCCATAGTCAAGCATGATGGGTGACTTCGGCGGTTCGAGCGCGACCTGGACGCGTGCCATCGCCACGAAAAATTCATCGCCCGTGATGCGGCACACTGCGGGAAAAGCAGCCTTTAGCGCCTCGACGAGGCCAGCTACGACATTGTTCCGATAGACGTCGAAGCGTTTCTTGATCGGCTCCTGATCGGGGCCAACCAGGCCGACGGGGACAGGCATATTGGGTTCCAATAGCGCCGCGGCGAAGTTTCCCTGACGTTCGCATAAGCAATCGGGGTTCAGGCCTGTGTTGCCAGCGCTGCCGCGCGGCTGTGCGGCCGATGCTTGAGATGGTTCCTGGC
This sequence comes from Paraburkholderia sp. USG1, assembly GCF_031570135.1. Lineage (NCBI taxonomy): Bacteria > Pseudomonadati > Pseudomonadota > Betaproteobacteria > Burkholderiales > Burkholderiaceae > Paraburkholderia > Paraburkholderia sp. USG1. The sequence goes on from NZ_JAMWXW010000005.1 coordinate 273,578, forward strand.
GTGCCATTGCGCTCTCACGACCGAAGCGGGCGTTGAACCACATTCGTCCACAGCTCGCGAAGGCTGTCGACGCCGCCGGCGGTTGAACTCCAGAGCGTGGTATCGCTAACCAGCAGGCTGCCGATGAATGTGTCCGGCCGAGATTGCAGGAGGGCATCGAATGTCGCGCGGTCGAGCGTAAAGGGATGCGGCGGAGCGGTGGGATCGACTCGCTGACGGGCCAGGACATCAAGTTTGCGAACAGCATCGCCGAGACGTTCGAGTTGCGGCAGATGCGGGTGTCGATTGAAAGTGCTGACTTTATGAAGCAAGCCTAATCGATCGAGAGAGGTTTCGGCTTCTATGGGCGCTGGGGATCCGTCTGCTTCGGCCGCGGGTCTGAGTCCAAAACGGTTTTCCACGGGTACGCCGAGCCCCGCGAGGAGCGACCGTGCGAAGCCACCGAACCGTTGCCGGGGCGGAATCGTCGTGTCGCCGTGATGCTGGAACTCCGCAATCTGACGGGGCAATTGTTCGCTTTCCGGGAGGTCCGTTACGTCGCCGATGTCGTGATGCGGGCAGATGAAGGCGAGATGGTCGGGCTGTTCCAGGAACGTTTTGAGCGCTTCGATTTCCTCGCTTTCTGCATCTTGAGCCGTTCTAAGCGAGTCGAAGCTAATGACGATCAGCGTGTCGACACCGCGGAGAAGGTGCGCATCAAGTGGCGTGAGCAACCCGTCGTCCGCGACACGCTCGATTTCCGTCACGCTCTGGCCAGTCAGTGTTGCCGCCAGATCGACGAAGGCGGTGAAATTGCGCTTCATGATATGGTCGAGAAAACCCGCGACGCTCTGCTCAAACTGGCTCGGGTTCGAGAGTTCATGGAATCTCGGGAAAACCATTCTGCGGCTTTCAAACAGTGTCGGAAATCGGTCTTCGATCACATGGAGAGGCGCACCGTTCTCGCCCGGCCGACTCCACGCATAATAGACAAGGACTTGCCGCTTGATCATAGTGTCTGTGCCTCTTTAAACTGGCGCCGCGTCATGCCGGACTGCGGCCGCCTTATTACATGGTCGGCACTTGCAGGTTGCGTCGCCGCCTGAATGACAGCGTCGGCCAGTTCGGCTTCCGCTTTGAGGGCTGGCCAGTCGGGTATGTTCGCGTCCCACTCGATCAACGTGGGAATTGGACCGGTCTGGTGGATCGCTCGTGCGAAAAGGTTCCATACGATGTCTGCGACATGACGGTCGTGACTGTCAATCAGCAGCGGGCGACCTTTTTCGTCTGCCTCCTCCGCGTGACCGGCCAGATGGATCTCCTGCACGGCCGCGAGCGGGTACGCGTCAATATATGCAAAAGGATCCCACTGCTGGTTGATCGACGCGACGTACACGTTATTGACGTCGAGCAGGAGACCACATCCCGTGCGCCGCGCGACGGTGGCAATGAAGTCGATCTCCGAGTAGGTGCTTTCCTTGAAGGCCAGGTAGGTAGAGGGGTTTTCCAGCAACATTTGCCGGCCGAGAACCTCCTGCACCTCGTCGATATGGTCCACGATACGTGTCAGGCTCTCCACCGTGTAGGGAACCGGCAATAGGTCGTTGAGGAAGCCGCAGTCGTGGCTCGACCAGGCAAGGTGCTCGGAAAACAACCCGGGGGTATAGCGTGCAATGAGTTCCTTGAGCCGTTCGAGATGATTCCGGTCGAGAGGACGGTCCGCACCAATCGACAGGCCGACACCATGAAGCGATAGAGGATAGGACTCGCGTATGGCTGACAGAAAGCGGTGTGGTGGCCCGCCCGCGCCCATATAATTTTCCGCATGAACCTCGAAGAAGCCGATGTCCGGCTGCGATTCGAGAATCGTGCGGTAATGTTCGGCTTTAAGCCCAACTCCGGCGCGATGAGGCAGGCTCCATTGGACATCCGGGCGTAGCGACTCTGACATGGCCAACCGTTATTGCGATTTGGACTGCGGGGCCGGGCGTGACGGCGCCCGGCCGCTGGGCGATCTTTAAACCTTGGGAGACAGGCTGCCGGGTCCGCTCGGCGTGGAGATGGTGGTACAGGTTCCTTTGGGCACCAGCTTGAATGCGTTGCCCTGATAGTCAGCACTGCTCGTTCCGGCGCAGGTCGTACCCGCACCGGCGTAGCAATCGTTCTGCCCCTTCAGAGCCGTGCCGAAACAGGGCTCGACCTTGCCGGATTTGACGAGGGCGGTATGCTCGGCCTGAATCTTCTTCTGTGCCGCGGTGAATTCCTCTGCACTCGCGGGCGTGGCCGTCATCGCGGCAAGCGCCGCGGCGAATGCGCCGGCGACGAAAGTGGTGGTTTTATAGTCGGCCATACGATTTCTCCAACGTTAAGAGAGAGCAATGCTCTGAAGACCTGGCAATCAGGCTGGCGCCCGTGCGTGTGGGAGCGTACGGCACGTACGCTCATGCCCAGCCCGCACTGGCAAGCTCGCGACGGTGAGTCGCAGCACAGTCAGCATACGGAATGGGTGCCAGCGGAAGATTGCACGCTCTTGTGCCATTTGGTATGGGATTGCTTCTGTCTTCACCATTGGCGCGGCGGCTGTAACCCGGCGCGAACCGATGACCGTGTTCGAGCGCGCCGATATACCCGACCTAGGTCGGGGAAGACGGGTTCTGTGTACGCGTGTATCAACGTGAACCGAAGATACGGTGCGATACGAACAGGCGATCGTAGCGAACCATGCCGAACGAAGATCGGGCGCGCAGTTGCGGGATAAGGGGCCGGCGATCGAACTGCACTATTCCCGAGACGCGCCCCCTCCCTCGCCGCCGTGTCAACGGCGGGCGAACGCGCCGTGTGCAGTGCGGGAATATCTAGCTAACGTACGGCTCAAATCCGTAAAGCCGCTCCGGGTTGTCGACCAGGATAGCTTGCCGGAGTGCCTCGTCTTCGACCCATGCGCCGAACTGATCGACGAGGTCGGTATCGTCGGGCATGGGCACCGCGATCGACGGATGGGGCCAATCCGTGCCCCATAAAAGCTGCCTCGGGTTCGCGTCGATCAACGCGTCGATGAAAGGCCGCGTATCGTCGTAGGGCGTGTTCGTCAAACCGGTGCTGCGATAGAGCCCGGACAGCTTGACCCACGCGAGTCCTTCGCGCACCAGCGCGAGCAGATTCTGGAAACCTGCATTGCCTGTGCCCTTATGCGTCGGCACGTGACCAAGATGATCGAACACCACCGGCACGCGCAGACGCTGCACGAGTCTGGGCAGATCGTCGATCGTGGATACGTCCGCGAGAAATTGCAGATGCCAGTCCAACTCGCGGATGCGCCGCGCGAGCACGTCAGCGGTTTCGATGGCGAGCCCGGCGCCGAACAGCAGATTCAGACGCACGCCGCGCGCACCGAGACGGTGGTATTCGGCGAGTTCGGCGTCGCTGACGGTCGGCTCGACCACCACCACTGCACGCATCTCCAGCCGGCTGTCTGCGATGGCTTGCAGACTGCGCCGGTTATCCATGCCGTACGGACTCGGCTGGATGATCACCGAGCGGCAGATGCCGAATGTCTCGGCAAGCCGCTCGTAGTCAGCCAGCGTCGCATCGGGCGGCGTGTAGCTGCGGCCTGGTGCGTACGGCCATGCTTCGGCCGGTCCGAATACATGAAAATGGCAGTCGACTGTGCCGGGCGGCAACTTGCGCTTCGGCGCGCGCGAGAGGGGACGTGCCGGTGCGCACACGGGGATGGTCAAGATTAAAGCCTCCATTCGGCCGGATAAAAAAGCCGGCATCGACCGGCGCCTCCTGACGCTGGCTCGGCAACCGGTCTCCGGCTCGGCCGCGCCGAACCAGAGAGCCGATGCGTTTGCGCGGCGCCTACGGAACCTGACAGGTCCGGCGACTTACGGATGGACCGTCGCGGAGACCTTCGTCAGTTTGAACAGGTCGGCCGGAGCCTGGCAATGCTGACAGTTCACACCCGGCACATCCGGTGCCGCCTTGACGACGTTCGCGGGCAGCGGCTGGATCGTTGCGCCCGGCGTCGGAGTGCCGTGCAGCGCGGAATTCAGCGAAAGCTCCGGCGTCAGCACGGGATCGAACACTTCGGTATTGAACGAGTCGGGCACCTTCGTCGACGGGAACGCGTTGCAGCCGTTGACGAACGTGTCGCCGGTGCACACCTTGACCTTGTCGGCCGGCACCCACGGCAACGGGTATTCGATGTTATGCACCGCCACTTTGCGCTTGCCGGTCAGCTCTTCCATCATCAGCTTGAACGCGTAGCCCGACACGTTGATCGGATCGCCCGACGAAATGCCGTCGAGACCGCGTTTTCTCAGATCGGCATTGGCGAGCGCGAGGCGAAATCCGTTGGTATTTTCGCCGGTTACCGGAACGAGTTTCTTCTGACCGCTCGCGAGCATCGCGGCGACGATACCGTCCTCGCCGTTCTCGCCGAAAATCGCGTCGACGTCAGGGTGCGCGGCGAGCGCCTTGGCCGTCTCCTGCTGCGTGGTCTGGCTGTTCCACATGCCGTAGTATTCGGCGACGATCTTGATCGCCGGGTACTTTCTGAACACGCTCATCGCGCCGTCGTAGTTCATCTTGTCGACGGAATTGCCTGCCACGCCGCGATCGATGAACACATTGCCTTTGCCGTTCAGCTTGTTCACGAGCCATTGCGCGGTGTTCGGCGCGAAGCCCGCCGTGATGTAGCTGACCGTGCGCGCACACGGCTCGGTTACCGTCGCGCTATACGTGTAGACCAGCACATGCTTTTCGCAGGCTTCGTGGATAGCGCGGTTCAGGCCGGTCGACGAGATCGGAAACGTGATGATGGCATCCGCGCCCGCCGACACCATGCTCTGATACGCGGCGGCCTGCGCCTGCACGTCGGTGCCGGAAATGACAGTCTTCAGATCGACGAGCTTGTCGTACGGTGGCGTTGCCGCGAGCGCCTTGATCAGGTTCGACGTTTCGGTTTGATAGCCGTTGCCGCTGTAACTCATGCTCAGATAGATCTTGTACTTCTTGGGCGGCGTCTGGGCCTGGCTTTGCACCGCGGAGCCGGCCAGCATGGCAACGGTGGCGAGTGCAAACGCGCAGGTCTTGAGGGATGTTCGGAACTTCATGTTTCCTCCGTATGTCGTCCGGGTGGTCCGGTCTCTAAGGTTGTTTTCTGCTGCTGGAACGACTGCGTCTGATGAGCAGCGCGAGGTCGTCGCGCAACAGCACCAGAGCCACAAAAATCACGGCGCCATAGATGATCGTGCGCCAGCCTTCCGCGATGCCGAGCGAAGACACGATGGTCGACAGCGTGGTCAGTAGAATCGCGCCGGCCGCGGCGCCGAGATAGATACCGCGACCGCCGACAATCGAGGTGCCGCCGATCACGACCGCCGCCACCGAAGGCAATAGATAGCTTTGGCCGAGCGTGAGCGTGACGCCGCGCACATAGCCGAGCATCAGGATGCCGGCGAGCCCCGCGCTCGCGCCGCTGATCGCGTAGGTCGCGATGGTGAGCCGATGCACCGGCAGGCCGGCGACATAGGCGGCGGTCGGATTGGTGCCGAGCGCGTAGAGCTTGCGGCCGAAACTCGTGCGCATCTGCAGGAAGCAGCCGGCTGCGATCGCGGCCACCATCAGATACAGGACCGGCACGCCGGCCGCGGTGCTCCCGAATAGCGCGGACAGCGCGGCGGAAGGCTGGCCGGTCGGTGTACCCTGGGTGAAGCCGAGCGTGACGCCGTACAGGATCACGCCCATTGCCAGCGTCATGATGAACGGCGGAATTTTCACGAGGCTCACGCCGATGCCGCTGCACGCGCCGAGCGCGGCGGTGATCGCGAGGATCGCCGGCACACCCCACACGACGTTCGAATCGGGGCCGCCGATCCACTTGAACGCGAGTACACCGCCGAGCGTCATCATCGAGGCGACGCTCAGGTCGAGGCCGCCGAGCAGAATTACCATCTGCTGGCCGAATGCGACCACCATCAGGAAGCTGGAGATCACGAGGATCGCCTTCATCTGCGCGAGGCTGCCGAAGTTGGGGCCGAGTACGCGTGAGGCGGCGATCAGCGCGACTGAAATGGCGAACAGCGCGATTGCGGTGCGTACGTCGCGGTCGAGCCGGGCAAACAGGCCCGATGCGGTGTCGCCGCTGCGCGTATCGGCGGGGCGGCCGCCGGTCAAGGGAGCTTGGGTCATGCGTGGACCTCCCCACGAGTGCTGACGCGAGCGAAGAACACCGCGACGACAACCGCCGCGATCATCACGACGCCCTGGAAAATCCCGGTGTAGAACGACGACACGCCGGTCGAAAACAGCACCTTCTGCAACAGCGTGAGCGTCAGCGCGCCGAGCATCGATCCTGCGACGCCGCCACGGCCGCCCGCGAACGAGGTGCCGCCGAGCGCGATCGCCGCAAACACCAGCAACAGATACGGTTCGCCCGCGTTCGGCGTGCCGGTCGAGGTCAGCGCGGTCAGCATGAAGCCGGCAAGGCCGTAGCAAACGCCCGCCAGGATATAGGCGATCAGCTTGACGCGCTTGACGGGCACGCCGGCGAGTACGGCGGCGGTTTCATCGGCGCCGGTCGCATAGAGGCCGACGCCCCAGTCCGTGCGCCTCAATGCACGCCAGAGCAGGTAGACGCAGACGGCGACCACGAGCGCGACTGGAACGATCTTGCCGAGGCGATCGGTCATCGTGTAGGTCATGAAGTCGGAGACGTTGCCGCCGGGCGCGTCGAGAATGAGCAGCGTGACGCCCGAGCAGACGATCATCGTCGCGAGCGTGAGTGCGATCGACTGCAGGTTCCAGTACGCAACCAGATAGCCGTTGATGGCGCCGACCAGCGCCCCGGCAGCGACGGCGATCGCCGCGCCCTCCAGGGCGCCCAGCGGACCGTCGCCACCGTGCACTGCGACCAGCACGTTGGTCAGCGACACCACGCCGGCAACCGAGAGGTCGAAGCCGCGCGTCAGCACGACGAGCGTGCCGCCGGCCGCCGCAAGCGCGAGCGGCAGGCTGTTGTTGAGAATGTCGGTGAGAACGCTCGCGCTCAGTGCATCGGATTGCGTCGCGGCGAAGATCACCGTGAGCACCGCGAGAATGGCGACGATGATCGTGGTGCCGTCGCCGAGCACGCGCCGATACCACGCGTCGGGCCGCAACGGAGCGTTCGAGTTGGAAGCTGAAGCGAAAGTGTTCATGAATCTGAGACTCCATGTCCTGCCGCGAGGGCGACGAGGCGCGGTTCGGAGAGGTCCGGGCCGGATGCCTCGCCTGCGACGGTTCCGTGGTAGATGACCACGCATCGGTCCACCAGGTGGATCAGTTCGGCGAGTTCGGTGGAATACACCAGGGCCGAGCCGCCCTGCGCGACGAAGTCGCGGATCACGTCGTAGATCACGGCCTTGGTGCCGACGTCGACGCCGCGCGTGGGATCGAATAGCACGAGGTGGCGTGCGCCCGACATCAGCACGCGGCCAATCAGCGCCTTTTGCTGGTTGCCGCCGGAGAGCGCGCCGATCTTCAGCTTCAGGTAGCGGCTGGCGAGGTCGACACGCCCGGCCTGCTGGTCGACAGCGGCTTTCTCGCGCGCTCCGTTGACGACACCGAAGCGGCCGAGCCGGCCGAGTATCGGCAGCGTCATGTTGCTGTCGGTGCGCAGGCCGAGGAACACGCCTTCGGTCTTGCGCTCCTCGGGGACGAAGCCGATGCCGGCTCGCGCCGCTTCGGCCGGACTCGATAGATTCACGGTCTTGCCGTCGATGCGGATCTGCCCGCCGCGAACGGGTGTGAGGCCCGCGAGCATACGGAACAGATCCCGCTGCCCCTGACCTTCGAGACCCGCAACCCCGACGATCTCACCCTTGCCGACACTAAGCGTGATATCGGCCACCGTGCCGCCGGACAGGTTGGTCACGCCGAACGCTTCCGGGCGCGTTTGTTTCGCTGTACTGCGGGTTGCCTGGGTGTCGCGTGCGGCGGAGCCGACCATCATCTTGAAGATGCCCGCATCCGCGATGCCGGCGAGCGACACCGTCTCGATGCTTTCGCCGTTGCGCAGCACCGTGCCGCGGCGGCATAGCCGGCGCACTTCGGAAAGGCGGTGCGAGATATACAGCACGCCAGTACCTGCTGCCGTGATGCGCTCGAGTATGTCGAACAGCCAGGTCGGGTCGGACAGCGCCGCGGTCGGTTCGTCGAGTACGAGCAGGCGCGGCTGCCGGGCGACGGCGCGCATGATTTCGATGCGCTGCTTTTCGGCGAGGGACAGCGAGCGTACATAGACGCCCGGATGAATGTGGCCGAGGCCGTACTCCGACAGCATGCTGGCGGCGCGTGCCTCACTCTGCGCGACCGATACGAGACCGGCCTTGCCCTTTGCCTGGCGCGGCAGCATCAGGTTTTCCGCGACGCTCAGATTGGGCAGCAGGCTCAGTTCCTGGAACGCGGTCGAGACGCCGGCGGCGCGCGCGGCCATCGGGTCGGCCGGCGCATAGTCGCGGCCATCCAGCGTGAGCGTGCCGGTGTCCGGTATGACGATGCCGGAGAGCACCTTGACGATGGTCGATTTGCCGGCGCCGTTCTCGCCGAGCAGTGCGTGAATTTCTCCGGGCTCGATGTCGAACGAGACACGGCGCACCGCGACCGTTGCGCCATATGACTTGGCGATGCCCTGGATGTCGAGAATCTTCGGTGCGCCCGCACCCGACGCCGCCGTAGACGTGGCGAGTGCGTCAGCCATTGTAGACACCGCCGTCGATGCCGAACGACTGCGCCGTCACGTACGCCGATTCGTCGGATGCGAGGTAGACGAAGAGCGGCGCGATTTCCGTGGCGCTCGCCTGCCGGCCCAGCGGCACGAGCGACGCGATCTTCTTTTGCTGGGCGTCGGCGCCGCCCATGAAGTCGATTGCCGGCTGGTTGAACGCGGTATCGACCCAGCCTGGGCAGATCGCGTTCACGCGGATGTTGTCGGGCGCGAGTTCGAGCGCGAGCGCGGTGGTGAACGCGATCACCGCGCCTTTCGACGCCGAGTAAGCGACCAGACCCGGCCCGCCGCGCTTGCCGGCCAGCGACGACATGTTGATGATCGAGCCCTTGCCCGAGCGCTGCAGATGCGGGATGGCGTGCTTGGCGCCGAAGAAATGGGCGCGCGCGTTGACCGCGAAGAGCGCATCCCAGTTGGCCTGTTCGAATCCGGCGATCGCGCCCGAGCGCTGCAGACCGGCGTTCTGTGCCAGCGCGTCGAGGCCGCCGAGCCATTCGACGCCGCGCGCGATCAGATTGGCGACGCTAGCCTCGCTGGTCACGTCGACCTGGACGAAGTGGGCGGCCTCGCCGAGTTCCGAGGCAACGGCGCGGCCGGCCTCTTCGGCAATGTCGCCGATGACCACCCGCGCGCCTTCCGCGATGAAGCCGCGCGCCGCTTCCTTGCCGATGTTGCCGATTGCGCCCGTGATGATGATGCGTTTTCCGGAGAGACGACCTGCCATGAGGAACTCCTGAAGAAAGAGGTTACTGGTCGCTAGAGTGCGCGAGCAGAAAGCGTTCGAGCGCCGGATTGCACAGTTCCGGCCGCTCCATAGTGGGCATGTGCGCCGCTTCGGGCACCGTCAGCAGCGTGGCGCCAGGGATCGAATCGGCGATGTGTTCGAGGATGGGAAGCGGCGTCGAGGTATCGGCCTCGCCCGCGATGACCAGCGTGGGGACTTTGATGCGGCCGAGCACCGGCGCAAGTTCCATGTCGCGGATCGCGGCGGCGCTGCCCGCGTAGCCGTCGAGCGACGTGCCGAGCACCATGCGGCGCATCTGCTCCATCAGTTCCGGCTGCTCGCGCTTGAACGCGGGCGTGACCCAGCGGTCGACCGTCGCTTCGACGAGCGGCGCGATGCCGTGCGCGCGGGCTTCGTGTACGCGGGCGTCCCACGACGCTTTCGGCGCATTGCTGGTGGTCGCGCATAGCGTGAGGCTCGCAAGCCGCTCGCCGTGCCAGGCGCCGAGCTGCTGCCCGATCATGCCGCCCAGAGACAGGCCGACGTAATGCGCCCTGGCAATGCCGAGGCTGTCCATGAGCGCGATGACGTCGTCTGCCAGCAGCGCGAGCGAGTAATCGCCGGGCGTGGCGCTGGTGCCGCCGTGGCCGCGGATGTCATAGCAGAGCACGGAGAAAGAGCGCGACAGCATATCGAGCTGTGGCGCCCACATCGACAGATCGGCGGCGAGCCCGTGGCTGAGGATGACCGTCGGCGCGCCGGCCTTGCCGGTCAACCGGTAGTGGGTCTGAATGCCGTTGAGGTCGGCCCTTCGATTCATGTCTCCGCATCCTTCTTGTGCTGTTCTGCAAGCCGCTTTTCTCGCGATTCAGAACCAATGGAAACGGAGTGTCGAATTTGGCGACAATTTTGTCAATTAAATTGGCGTAAAGGTAAACGCCAATACTTTAGCCATTCTGGCCCGGTAGAATGGCCCCATATAAGCGGGCGTCCGCCCAATTTCCCGGCGTGTCCGGCAACTGGACCGGCGCGCCCGGCGCAACTTTTTCAGGGAGCAGGTTTGGTCACGAAAACCGACGCACAGGCGGCGCAACTGATCGAAAGCATCAAGTCGGACATCATCATTGGCCGCCTGCGGCCGCATCAGCGACTCGTCGAAGAGGAGATCAGCGCCCAGTTCGGGGTGTCCCGGCATGTGTCGCGAGCGGCACTGGTGCATCTCGACCGGATGGGACTCGTCACCCGGCGGCCAAATCGTGGCGTGATCGTGCGCGACTTCTCGCTGCAGCAGGTCGAGCAGATTTACGAAGTCAGGATGATTCTGCAGCGCGAGGCCGCGAGCCGGGTGCCGATGCCGGCGAGGCCCGAGGCGCTGGCGCAGATCGAGGCGATTCACGAGGAGTATTGCCGTGAACTCGACGCGGGCAATCTGCTGCAGGTCAACGTGCTGAACGACGCCTTTCACCGGCGTATCTGGGCAACCTGTCCGAATCAGTATCTGGCCGAGACGATCGAAAAACTTTGGGTCGAGACAACCGGCATCCGCTGGTATGGCGTGGGCGATCCGCATCTGCTGGCTCATTCGCGCGAGCATCACTCCACCATGATCGAGCAGTTGAGGAGCGGCGACCGCGCGGGATTCGTCGCGCTCGCCGTCGACCATATCTTGCCGCCGCTGGACGCGTTCCGGCGTGCGCACCGCGTCAGCACTACGTACGGTGCGGCGGCGCTACAGGAACGCGAGACCTCATGAAGCCAACCTACGAGATCCTGGTTCAAGGCAACAACCTGCGGCTCAAGCACGATTTTCTCGGCATCGCCAACGTCACGCTGATTCGCGGACGGGACGGCTTGATGCTGTTCGACACTGGCGGCTATATCTCGCGGCTCGGTTTGCTGAAGGCGCTGCGCGATCGCGGCATTGCGCCCGCCGATATCAAAACCGTCTTCCTGTCGCATCTGCACTTCGACCATGCGCATAACGTCGATCTGTTCGCGCATGCGCGCTTCGTGGTGAGCGAGCGCGAGTGGGAATATTCGGCGCATCCGCATCCGGACGATCTGCTGATGCCGTGGGGTATCCGCGAGCAACTGTCGAAATCGAAGGTCGAATTTCTGAGCGGCGAGGGGCAGCTTGATCATGGCATTCATTTCTTCCCGGCTCCCGGTCATACGCCGGGCTGCTATGGACTCGAACTGGAAACCGAAGACCGTGGCCGCGTCATCATCGCGGGCGACGCGATCAAGTATGCGAAAGAAGCGATCCTGAAACGCTGCGACATGGCGTTCGACGAAGTGGACGTCGGCACGCGCACCATTCAGCGCATTCTCGACCGGGCCGATCGGATCGTGCCTGGCCATTTCCCGGAATTGATCCGCCAGCCGGACGGCAATTTCATCTGGGAAGAATCGGCGCCGTTCGAATTGCTGGTCCGCTAGCGCCGTTTGCTGCGCGGCAAAGGTCATTCACAAGCCGCGCTTCGCAAACGCGCACCAGACCACGCGAAGCAATCTGGCGCGAGCGGGACGGAGCGCAAGCAAACCGGACACTACGCAGCCAGAATTTCCCTCACTGCACTGTCGATGAATTTGACGTCGACAGCATTGGCCGCGGGGCCGCCCGCAAAATGCCCCCAGACTGACTCGATAGGCCGCAACTCTGCGTTGGGCATTTTCGAAACCTCGTACTCGCTATCTTCCGGCGGAAAATACAGATCCGTGCGTCCGGGCATCACAATGGCCTTTGCAGTGATACTGCCCAATGCCCGATCGAAATCTCCCTGATACAGAGGATTGGCTGAGATATCGCCGTATTGCCAGCTCCACATCATCGACAGAATATTGTTCGCGTCCTTCTTCAGGAAGTCGCCCTCCCAGAACTGGGTGATAAAGTCTTCAAGCGAGCCATATCCCATCGCTTCCATGTCGAGCCGTTGACGCAGGAACGCCTGCGAAAACCCCCAGCCGGCAAACACACGTGCCGCCGCGCGCATTCCGCGCGTGGGCGGTGCGTCGTAGAAACCGTCCTTGAATTCCGGGTCCAGCAGCAATGGCGCCTTGAGGCCTTCAATAAACACAAAATTGTGCCGCGAGCAGCGCGCGGCTCCGCAGAAGGGCAGAATGCGCTCGACCATCTGCGGATACATCGCGGCCCAATGGAACGCCTGCATTGCGCCCATTGACCAGCCGGTGACGAGCCTGAGCGATTCGATGCCGAACTTCTCCGTCACCAGCCGATGTTGCATTGCGACGTTGTCGTAAAGCGTGACGTGCGGAAAGCGGCCACGATCGTAAGGCGGCGGGTTGTTGCTCGGCGAACTCGATACGCCGTTGCCAAACATGTTCGGCACGATGATGAAGTACTCACGCGGATCGAGCCCCATGTGCTCCCCAATCAGCCACTCGTTGTCGGCATGGCTGCCGCTATAAAACGTCGGATAGACAATCGCGTTGTCGCGCGCTGCATTCAGCCGGCCATACGTCTTGTAGCTGAGCAGCATGTCTGGCATCGTCGCGCCGGACTGCAGCACGACGCGGCCAAGGTTGAAAGTTTCGAAGTCCGTCATGTGAGCCTCATATTTAATTGGCGACGACGTTAAGGAATTTTCGGGTGCGCTCGTGAGTCGGGTTGTCGATGACCTGCTGCGGCGTCCCTTGCTCGATGACCTCGCCGCCATCCATGAAAACGACGCGGTCGGCGACATCGCGGGCAAAGCGGATTTCGTGCGTGACCACGATCATCGTCATGCCGGCATCGGCGAGCCCGCGCATCACGCCAAGCACTTCGCCGACAAGTTCCGGATCGAGCGCCGAGGTCGGTTCGTCGAAGAGCATCAACTTGGGTTTGATTGCGAGCGCCCGCGCAATCGCTACCCGTTGCTGCTGCCCGCCCGATAACCGATGCGGCAGAAAATCCGCATGCGCGGCGAGGCCCACGCTCTTCAACAGCTCGCGGCCGAGCGCCTCTGCTTCGGCGCGCGGCACGTCATACACCTGCCGCTGTGCCTCGACGATATTGTCCAGCGCACTCAAATGACTGAACAGGTTGAAATGCTGGAACACCATGCCCACGCGCGCTTCGGCGCGTGCGCGCGCGAGGTTGTGCAGAGGCCGCACCGTGCCGCCGCCTCCCGGCACCTCCCGATAACCCACATACTGTGAATCGACCTTGATCGTTCCCCAGTCGAGCGGTTCGAGATGGTTGATGAGCTTGAGCAGCGTGCTTTTACCGGAACCGCTCGGACCGAGGATCACTACCACTTCGCCATGCGCGATCGACAGGTCGACGCCGCGCAAAATCTCGCGCTTGCCATACGATTTCCAGACGTTCCTGCATGCGACAAACGGTTCATCGCGCTGCCGCGGCGTGCGGCTTTCGGCGGGCAGCAGCGTACCGATCCATGCGTGATCGTTCGTCTCCGGTTCCTGGACGGCGGCCGGCAAAACCACCGGTGCGTCGAGCGGTTTCGCATCGGGCGTCGAAGCGCGCAGTCCGAACCACGAGAACGTGAGTTTCCGGTCGCGCTCGTGATCGAACATGCGTTCGAGCCATACCTGAAGCAACGAGATTCCGCTCGTCAGGAACAGATAGATCACCGCCGCCGCGCCGAACACGGTGAAGAACTTGAAGTTCTGGCCGACGACCTGTTGCGAGCGAAACGTGAGCTCGTTGACGAAGATCACCGAGGCGATCGACGTGAGCTTCAACATGCCGATGGTGTCGTTGGCGAGACCGGGGATCACCGCGCGCATGGATTGGGGCAGGATAATGCGGCGTAACGTGAGCAACGGTCCCATGCCGAGTGCGGCGGCCGCGATGGATTGCGAACGGTTCACCGAGAGGATACCGGCACGAAACAGTTCAGCGCTGAACGCCGCCTCGTTCAATGCAAAGCCGATAATCGCGGTCGTGACTTCATCGAAGCGCAAACCGATCAGCGGCAATGCGTCGAAGATGAACACGAGTTGCAGCAGTTGCGGTGTGCCGCGCACGAACCAGATATAACCCCACGCCGCCGAATTCAAGGTCTTGAATCGCGATAGCCGCATCAGCGCAAGACCGAGCCCGAGCACCAGCCCGATCGACATTGCGATCAGCGTGATCTTCACCGCGATCCACGCGCCGCCGAGCAGGAACGGCGAGCCGACGTAACCCACGAGTTCCCTGAAACCGTCGAGCACCTGAACGCCATCCAGACCGGCGGCCATTGCCGGCTGAAAGACGAACATGGCGACCATGCCGAGCGCGCCGACGACGTTGTGTTTGATACGCAATGCCTTCATTTCAGAACCTGATTCATGACGCTGCCGGCACACGACACGGTGTGCCGCGCAGGCAGCCTTTATTGAGTAAGCAGTGTGGCCGGCATTTCCAGCGACGGATCCACGCCGTACTGCTGAAAGGTTTTCTTCTGCGTCTGATTGGCCTGCATGATCCTGAGTCCATCGGACACGGCGGCGATCATGTCGGCGTTGCCTTTCTTCACGCCCACGCCGATCTTCATGCCGCTCGTCACCATGAAGCCGCGGGTGTAGAGCTGCGGGTTCTGTTTCGCGAGACCGTCGACGAGCGCCAGGTCGTACATCATGACGTCGGCGCGATGACTGGCGACGAGGCGCGCGCCCGACGCGATATCGGCGGACGTCATGATGGTCACATCGGGTTTGCCTTCGGCTTTGCATTTGGCGGCTTGCGCTTGCGCCATCGTCAGCTCGACGGTGCCGATGCCTGCCGTGACCGTGAGGCCGCAGAGCTTCGAGATGTCATCGATCTTCTTGGGGTTGCCGGCCGCCACCAGACCGCCGGTGCCGGCCTGCATATACGTGACGAAGGTCGTTTCCTTCGCGCGTTCCGGTGTGTAGTACAGCAAGTCCCACATTACGTCGATCTGTCCGGCGCGCAGTGCGGGCAGCAGCCCAGGCCAGCCGGCAGTGAAGAACTCCGTTTTCACGCCCGCGCAGTCGAACACGGCGCGAGCCATGTCGGCATCGGCGCCGATGATCTTGTTGAAATCCTTGCTGTCACGAAACGCGTACGGCGGCGACTCGGGGTCCACGCCGATCTTGATGGTCTTGCCCGCAAGCGACGGATATTTCTGGGCCACCTTGGACGGTTCGCACGATTGCGCGGACGCGCCTTGTGCGAGGAGAAGGCCGGTGACGGCGCATAACAGCAGCTTGATTGCCTTTGACATGAACATGGCGAATCCTATTGAGGTTGAAAACGGAATACGAGCGATAGAGGCGGTATTGCGAAATGAGAACGAAGTGAACTAATGGCCGAGAAAATCCATGTGGCTCGCAATAGAACCCGGTGTAGTGATGCAGATCCGGCCTTCGTCGCGCGCGCGGGCAATGTGTTCGAGTGCCCGCCGCAAGTGACACAAACGATGCGGCTGTCCCATCAGGTACGCATGCAATGCAATGCCCATCACCAGAGGTTCTCGCGCGGATTGCCGCAGCATTTCGTCGAAGTGGTCGATCACCAGATCGGCGAACGACTTCGCGTCCATCTGGCGCGCAAGGATCATCGGGATGTCGTTGACTTCCTCCTGATACGGAATCGACCACAGCGGCTGACCGTTGCGCGTAAGCAGACGCGTGGGCTGATCGTCGTGACACCAGTTGAGCGTGTACTGGTAACCCGCTTCGGCCACCAGATCGCTGGTGACATGACTCTCCGAGAGCCACGGCGATAACCAGCCCGCCGGCTGCTGCGCGCTCTCCGCCGCGATCCGCTCGCGACACGCCACGATCAGCGCGCGTTCGTCGTCTTCAGTCAGCGTTCCTTGTCGTTCCGAATTCGTGTGGCCGTGCGCGACGAGTTCATCGCCACGCTGCGCGAACGCGGCGACCAGCTCAGGGCAATGGTCGTAGAGCGCCGTGTTGATGATGGCCGCGGCCGGCAGCGCGAGGTCATCGAAGAGATCCAGACAGCGCCATGCGCCCACCCTCAATGCGTATTCACGCCACGCGTGATTCAGCACATCGGGCTCGGGCATCACCGGACCGATAGTCGGCCCCAGTCCCTCGCCGAACGCAAAGTGCTCGATGTTGAAGCCGATATAGACCGCCAGCCGGGATCCGTCAGGCCAGCGGTAAACCGGGCGGCCGTTGATCGGCGAATATTGAAAGCGCCCGTGGCCGGGCAGCGCGCGATGTGCGGGAGAATGCATGGTCCAGTGAGTCCTGTCGAACGGCGCGTACGCCTGTGTTCACGTCAGAACTCATGGTAGGGAAGCCAAAATCGCAGCATCGGGCTTGCTGCGAACAAACTCTTGTACGCACGCGTATTGGAGGCCACCACGCGCTATTTCACGCGGTGAAGAGCGACTTCCGGATGATTGCGTGCACGCCCCAGTTGCCGTCCACCACCTGTGTCACGCCGAAGTCGACTGCAACCGAGATCAGCGAGATCGCCTCGTCTTCGGAAAGGCCCTTGGTCGTCATCAGGAAGCGCCGTGTTTTGATGAACGCGTCGCGCATCGCGAGATCGAGAGTGGATTTTTCGTACACGGCGCTTTGCGCACTGGTGCCGAACTCGGCCAGATAGTTCGGATAGCTGAAGCCGTGAAGAACCCATTCGTCGGCGGTTTCGACCAGCGGATACGTGAGGTCCGAGAATACCTGCGTGCCGAGCGTCTCTTTCTTGTGAAGCACCAGCTGGAAGTCGCCGGTGAGCGAACACTCGATCGCGGTGCCGCACAGTTCCGAGTCCCCTTGCGACGCATGCGGGTCGCCCACGGAGAGCAGAGCGCCGGGCACCCCGACTGGCAAGAACACGCTCGCTCCGCGCGTGACACGCCAGTTGTCGAGATTTCCGCCGAAGGTGGACGGCGGAATCGAATCGATCAGACCATCCTGCTGCGGCGCGACGGTGATCACGCCGAAGTGCGGACGTACCGGAATCTGAACATTCTTCAGGATGTCGTGATTCTCGACTACCGTCGAATGATCGACCGGCACGCCGGGATAGTCGATCGTCGGATGCATTACGCCAAAGGGATCGCGCTGAGGTGTCCAGCGGAAGTTATAGACGGCGCGCGCGCAGGCGGTTTCGCCCGCCGTGGCGTCGGCGTCGAGTTCATAGATGGTGACGACCTCGCGCGGTTTCGGCTCGGTCAATAACTCGCGATAGTGGAAGCCCCACCAGGCAGCGGCATTGCTGCCGAACGCACGGCCGGCGAATTTCGGATTGGCGCAGCGGCGCGGGTGAATGTCGAGGATTCGCACCTCCAGCACGTCGCCGGGTTCCGCGCCGCGCACGGCAATCGGCCCGGTGCAGATATGCACGCCGAAGCCTTCTCCCGCGCCACGTCCGTAAATGGACGCGTCCATCGGACCCGCGCCGCGGCGGTTGACGTTCTTGCGCCCGGCGGTCCAGTGGAACACGCTTTCGGCGCCGGGATCGCCCTGCACCATGCGCTCCCAGTCATCCGACGCGTGTTGCGTGAGTGTTTCGATCGTCACCGTGTCGCCGCTGTTCAGTTCGAGCACGGGCTTGAGATCGTGACTGAAGTAACCCCAGTGAATCGTGTTGGCCGTCGCGCGCAACAGGTGGTGACGCGGCTTGCCTGAGTCGCGGGGCGGTGGCGGTGGGGAAGGCGCTTCAGGCGGTTCTGCTGTGTCGGTTTCGTCGGCAATTTCATGAACGGCAGCTTGCCCGGCGAGTTGCGCATGCACGAGCAGACTGCCGGCATTGACAGGCAGACCGCGCGAGATTCGCCGCACGAGATGGCGCGCCAGTTCAAGGCTCGCCTCATGCCGGAAAGTGCGCGGCGACGCGCCATATTGCTCGCGAAATGCCCGGCTGAAATACGCGGGATCGTTGAAGCCCCAGCGGAAGCAGACATCCGCAATCGACAGCTTTTCATACAGGGGATTGACCAGATCCGCGCGGCAGCGCTCCAGTCTGCGTGAGCGCAGATAGGTCGAGAAATTCTGTCCGACCGCTTCGAACAGCTTCTGCAGATAACGCGGCGAGACGCGCTCGTCTTTGGCTATCGACGTCAACCCGAGCTCGGGATCAGCGAGATTGCCTTCGATGGTTCGACATACGCGCGAAAAGAGCGCGGCCTGAGATGGCGTGAGTCCGCTAAAGCTGCCTTCCTTGTCGTGACCGACGAGGCTGGCGACCAGGAACTCCGCGAGCGCGAGTTCGAGGGGACGCAGATCGTCGAGCGACAACGTCTCCACGCTTTCGGCAATCGAGCGCAGAAAGCCGGAGAACACGTGACCGATGCCGGCGTCTCCGGGCAAACGTCCGGCGCGCAGTGAGAACGGCGTAAGAAGGCGCGCGTTGATGGCGGCGCGGGGCACGCGGATCACGAACGCACGGAAGTCGGAGGCGAACGACAGGAGCGCTTCCTCGCGCGAGGAAGCATAAACAATGTCGCCGGTCGCGACCCGCGTGCGTACACCGTCGGCGACGAGCGTTACGCCGCCGTCGAGATGCAGCATGATCACGAGGCTGTCCGCGCCGTCCACCTTGAGCTCGATGGTTTGCGCGAACGCTGCCAACGCGATCAACTCGAAGCCGTTGCTCGATTTGCGCGATTTGATGGTTCCATGCGAGTGGCGCGCGGCCGTCTGGGGCGCGCCGCAGCGCAGGCCAAGCCGGTCGAGCGCCTCGTTCCATGCGCGCAGGCGATCTACTTCGGCGTACGACTCGGCGGTGAAACGCTGTAAGTCCAACCCTGGCTCCCGGACCCTGACGGACGTCAGTCGACGGATTGAAAGGCAATGTCCGTGCCATCGGTAACAATACCGTTAGCGCTACCACGCCGCGCTATGGCGGTGCGCTATCACGGTGCATTCCCGCACATTTGTGGCGCAGCCCCATAGCGCGGCGGCTACGCGCGGCCGTAGCGCGCACGCACGGCTCACGCGCGAGGCTTTTTCTTCGGAGGAAAGATGCTGCGGGGAATCTTGCAGTGAATGCCTTGGCGGCCGTCGACCACCTGCGTCACGGAGAAGTCCGCGGCGACGCTCATTAAAGAATAGGCGTCGTCGCGCGAGAGGCCTTGCTGCCCGGTAAGCAGCAGCAACATGTCGCGTGAAGCGTTTTTGGTCGCGACGTCGAGGTCTTCGTCGAAGCCGTGCACGATCCAGTAGTCCGGCGTTTCCAGTAGCGGCGAGGGAAATGTAAAGTCGCGCCGCAGTACGATCTGGAACATCACATTGAGCGAGGCCTCGATCGCGGTGCCGCTGATTTCGCCATCGCCTTGCGATACATGCGGGTCGCCGATCGAGAACAACCCGCCGTCCACGGCGACCGGGTAGTACATGGTGGAACCCGCGCCGATGCGCCAGTTATCGATATTGCCGCCGTGCGCGCCCGGCGGCACGGTGCTCACGCGGCCCGCCACGTCAGGCGCGAGGCCTGCCGTGCCCAGATGAGGGCGCACCGGTACGCGAATGCCTTCGAGTGCGAGTTCGCGGCAGCAATCGCGGATCTCCGAACGCTTGCCCGGCACGAGGTATTTGCCGGGATAGTCATACGCATATAGCGCGTGAGCCGTGTTCGATGCCTGATCGAGCTCGTAAATCGTCACGCGTTCCTTCTCGAAGTCTGTGAACAGATGACCCCAATGTGCGGCGAGATTCGAGCCGTAGTTGAAGCGCGGAATCATTTGCAGATAGCGCACTTCGAGCAGATCGCCGGGCTTCGCGTCTTTCACGAAGATCGGTCCGGTCATCAGATGCACGCCGGGTTGGCGATCGGCTTCGGGAATCGTGTCGTAGAGCGCGCGCACCCTGTCATCCATCATGAGCTCGGGGGCGTCGCCTGCGTGATGCGTGACCGCTTCCGCGCGAACGAAGTCGCCGCTCTCCACGATCAGTGCGGGCGCTAGCGCCGCGTCAAAATATCCCCAGTGAACATTTTTCTCGATGGCCGGCAGTTCGTGCAGCATGCTTTCCTAAGCTCCATAAGAGTGTGCGATCGGTGGAACGCGACCGATGACAGATCGTACGAGCGACAGAATAGATACACTTGGGTGACTGCGTACAAAAGCTTGTGCGTGGGCGAATGGGGATGCAGCGTCACGGCGCTTTGAGGGGTGAATCTGGCGTGAAGCGACGGGCGGCCGCATGGCGAACAGCTTGCCGGTGCGGGCAAGCCGGTCTGCACCGGCGCACGGCAGCGACCGGTAAGACGGCACTAGAACTCGCTGTGCGGTATCGCGCGATCAGCGCGTCAATCGCGGTACGAAGTCCTGACTGGTTCGAGTCTGCGCAGGTACGCCTGCCACTCGCGCTCGAAGGGATCGCGCTCGCTCGCCCCGGATGTCTGTTCCCATACCTCGTATTGCGACGCCGTGCGTTCGCATTGCGCGCTGGCCCCAGGTAAGGCTGTTCAGCCCCACTGAAACGACGGTCGCGAGCAGGATCGACAGCACGGCCAGTTCGACTGTCACGGGCAGCGAGCGGATCATCATTTCCGACACCGTCTGATGCGTGGTGTAGGAGCGCCCCAGGTCGCCCGTCAACGCGTGACCGACCCAGGTGAGGTACTGCACGACCACCGGTCGATCGAAACCCATCTGATGGCTCAGATCGGCAATGGCTTGCGGCGTGGCGTCCTGTCCGAGCATCAGCGTGGCCGGATTGCCGAAAAACACCGCCGTGCTGAAAAACAGAACATTCTTCGGGATTTTGATTGCCGATCGATCGTAGTCTGCGGACCGACTGTTCGCGTTACTACCGGCATGGGTTGCCAGGAGAGATCGAAGCACAGTTTGCGGCACGAGGCGCGCAGTCGCTGGAATAGATGATCTTGGATGAGGGATTGGAAACGGCAGAAGATGACCCCCGTTGCAGTTTCGGCGGGCGTTACTGCGGTATATAGGGAAGCGCCACGCCTGTAGCGGCGCATGCGCAACAGCGCTCGCCGGGCGCGCGTTGGCGGCACGGCTATCGATTGTCGAGGTAAGTCTGCCAGCCGTTGCCGATTCGTGACCGCGAATCGTCGGCCGATGACGGGGCCGTGGCTGCCCGAAGGTTCAGAACCCCGTTCGGAGGCGGGCTTGCACCCGCCGCCGAACGGAAATACCGGACAACCGGCAGGATTCCTCAGAAACGATGGATTATCCCGAGTCGCACGAGCGTCTGGTTCTCACCCGAAGAAGCGCCCGCCGATGCGGGGGTCGTCGCGAAGTCGAACGCCGTGCCGGTATGCGCGCTAACGACGTGCTGGTACGCACCCTGCATATACAGCGCTGTGCGCTTGCTGAGGTCGTAGTTGAGCATCACCGAGAGCTGGTGCCACTTCGGCTCGAACTCGCCGATGTTTGAATGCAGATGTGCATCGGTGAACGTATAGGCGCCGAACAGCCAGAGCGCCGGCGTCAAAGAGTACTTACCGTTGACCTCGAAGTTGTCGAACTTCCATGACTGCCAGCGGCCGCCCGGTGGTTGCGTAGCGGTCGACGCAATATATGCGTTGGCGGTCGGATCATAGACATCGACGTGTGAATACGAAAAGCCGACCTTTGCGCGCGAGAACGCATACGACACCGCCGCTACGATGTTCTGTTCCGAGGCGCCCGAAAACGCCGCGTCAGTCGCGACCGCGCCGTTCGCCGACCCCGCCGCGTTGGTCTTCAGGTAGCCGACCGCCGCAGTGAGGCCGGCCATCCTGTATTGCACGGCCACACTGTACAAACGGTTGTTCGCGAAGTTCGTGTCGTTGCTAAAGCCGTACATCGCCTCGGCCTTCAGTCCGCCGATGGTCGGGCTCGCGTACTTCACCGAGTTGTTCACACGGAAGTCGAAGTCCGCGTTGTCGTTGTCGAACGGATGCGACGCAACATCGCCGCTGACCCCGCCCGCGCCCGTCATCCCGCTCCACAGATCGATCGTCGGATCGTACTGGCGGCCGAGCGTCAGCGAGCCGAGCCGGTCCGACTGCAGCCCGACGTAAGCCTGCCGCCCGAACTCGCGGCCGCCCTGCTTGAGCGCGCCGTTGTTCACGTCAAAACCGTTCTCGAGACGGAAAATCGCGCGATAGCCGGCGCCGAGGTCTTCGGAGCCCTGAAGGCCCCAACGGCTGCCCAGCGTATCGCCGCTTTTCATTTGAAAGGTGCCATGATCGTGCGCGTTACTCGTGAAGTTGAGCCCTTCGTCGATGACGCCGTACAGCGTCACGCTGCTTTGCGCATGCGCCGCTGCGGCTGTGCCGCCCAGAACTGCTACTGCCGCTGCCAATCTCGATGCTTTCCTCATGATTTCCCCTAGTCGTGTGGCGTGAGTTAAAACCGGTGAGCAATGCGCTGGCGCGACCGGCTCCATCGGCCATCTTTAAAGGCCGAATCGCGGCGAGCGCAGGATAAAGCGAGAGCGTGCGCGGTGTCGTTCAGTAACCGCGCGAGAAGTCGATGCTGTCCGGGATGCGTCCCGTCGCGCGATACGTGGCGACGTTCGTGGCGATCACCGACGCGGCTGTATGGATGTCGGTCGGTGCGGAGATATGCGGCAATACGGTCACGGCCGGATGCTGCCAGAACGGCGAATCGCCCGGCAACGGCTCGATGTCGAACACGTCGAGCACTGCATGGGACAGTTGCCCGTCATCCAGCGCCTGCAGGAGATCCTGTGCTGCCACTACCGGGCCGCGCGAAAAATTGATGAGCGCGGCACCGCGTTTCATTGCGGCGAACGCCTGGCGATCTACGAGTCTTCGCGTGTCGGCCGTCAGCGGCACGAGGCAGACGACGATGTCGCTCTCTCCGAGCATCCGGACGAGGCCGTCCGTGCCGTGACGGGCACACACGCCAGCCAGGGTCTTCGGCGTGCGGCTCCAGCCGCTGACGCGAAAGCCCGCGTCGATCAGGCGGTTGGCCGCCCGCCCGCCGAGCGTGCCAAGCCCGACGATGCCGACTGTCGTGTCCGCAGGCTTCCTGTAGATCTGTTGTGTCCAGACGCGCGCCTGCTGCTGTAGCCGGTATGCCGGCATGTCGCGTTGCAGGTAGTAGGTCCATGCAAGCACTGCTTCGGCCATCGTCCGCGACAGTTCCGGGTCGACGAGACGGACGACGGGTGTCCCGTCTGGAGGCAGGCTTGCGACCAGTTGCTCGACGCCCGCCCACAGGCTCTGGATCCATGCGAGCCGCGGCAACACGGCCAGCGCGGCAGGATCCGGACGAGCGACGATTGCAATCGTGCTGCGTGCAAGCTCGTCCGCGCTCGCTTTGCGTAGCGCCACGATCGTCTCGGCCGGCATGGCTGCGGCGAGCGCGGCAAGATAGCCGGCTTCCTGCTCGTCGGGCAGACCCGTGATCAGCGTGATGATCTCAGTCATGGCGTGTGGGTTTGCGTTGGGTAAAGGAGCTCCCGGCGGCGTGCGCGAACGCGCGCCGTGAGAGCGAGGTGATTCGACCAAGGGAGAACGCGGCGCCCGGCCGGCGTGGACGGGCGCCGCAGTGCTCAGACGTTTGCCTTTTCGCCTTCCATCTCCGCCATGTCGACGAAGCGGTCGCCGATCCGCGGATGCGCACGGCCGCCGTCGGCCGCGCCAATCGCGATCAGCACCTCATCGGGACCCGGCGCGTCGGTGATCTGGAAAGTCGCCGTCAGGAAGTGCGAGCGCTGGCCGGTGGCGGATTTGTGAATCATCGG
Source organism: Paraburkholderia sp. USG1 (assembly GCF_031570135.1). Lineage (NCBI taxonomy): Bacteria > Pseudomonadati > Pseudomonadota > Betaproteobacteria > Burkholderiales > Burkholderiaceae > Paraburkholderia > Paraburkholderia sp. USG1. The sequence continues at coordinate 297,667 of NZ_JAMWXW010000005.1, forward strand.
CAGCGAAAGCATCGCGCCGGGACCGACGCGCGTGTTCGTGAAGCTGAGAAACGCAGTGCCGTTCACCGCCTCGCGGAACATATTGCCAAAGCGCAGCGTGTGGATCAGCGCGGACGCGTGCTCGATTTCGCCGTTCACGCCGACGGCGGCGGCTTTGCCGTAAGCCTCGACCCGCTCCGCGGGCATTACCGCGACGAGCCGGCGTGTCAGTTCCGCGCCGAGCACGGGTGCGAGTCGCAGGATCTCAGGACGCAGATCCGCGCAAAAACCCTGACCCGCCCATGGATTCCGCAGCACCGCGGCGACCACTACCGTGGTGATCGGCTGTTCCGCGCGCTTCCCGCCTTCGATATACATTTCCTCGACAAAAGTCGAAATCTTGCGTACTTCCGTGTCCATCTGCGTTCTCCATCGGATGACATGACGATGGCTTGCATGCTAAGTAGCGCGAATTTGGGCGTCTTCCTCTGTTCCGGTGGATGCATCACTTTTTTGACACTGTGATAAGTCGTATAGTCAGTCACATTCAAGAGGGGACCGTCGATGCCGAACACGTTGTCGCTCATGTCGTCGCTGCGCGACGTCGCCAGCCGGATCAATACGGACGCCGAAGTCGATACGCTGCTGCACAGCCTGATCGAGCTGGCGTGTCGCCACGGCTCCTGGGATCTCGGCTCCATCATGAGTGTCGACATCTCGCGCGGCGACGCGCTCGTGATCGCGAGGCGCGACACGACGCTACTCAAAAAGCCGCTCGCGGACCGCTGGGAACTCGCCACGAGTCCCGCCCTCGTCGCGTTGCAGCGCAACGAGGCGGTCTACATTCGCAACGCACTCGAAACGACCGAGTTTCTCGGCTATCGCCGCGAAGCGGCCGAGCGTGGCTATCGCACCGTGCTCGTGCTGCCCATGGCGAGCCGCGACGTCGAGGGGCGGCCAATGGTGCTCGTCGTGTCGGCGCGCAAAATCGTGGACGTGCCGGCGGAACATCTCGCATTCATGGAGCTCGTCGTGCATCTGGGCGCAATCGCAATCGAGCGGGCGTACCGGCAACGCGCGCAGCAGGCGGCCGCCGAACATCTACGCCGCGTAGTCGACGTGCAGGGCGCAATGTTGCAGGAAGTGCTCGCGGGCGGATCCATGAGCACGCTGACCGAGATGCTGGCCGATCTGCTCGATTCGCCCGTACTCGTGATCGATTTCTGCGGGGGTGAACTGCTCGCATCGCGCTCGCCCCGCGCCACGCTCGACAGCGCGGCGTGGCGCACGTTACTCGACGGCGAAGCGGGCCGGCAGATCCGTTCTACAGCGCTGGGTGCGATCGAGCGGCACGCGCTTCGGCGCGTGCGCTTCGACCTGCCGTCCGGCCTGCCGCTGCATGCTGACGTCGAACCGTTGTCGGTCGACGGCGACACCGTCGGCGCACTCCTGAGTTTCGATGAGCGCGAGCCGGGCGACCTGCACACGATAGCGATCGAGAACGCCAAGTTTGCGATGAGCGTGCAGCTGATGCGCAGCGTGATCCGCTTCCGGTCGGAAACACGTACGCTGACCGAATTGTTTCTCGAGATCGTCGAGCGCCGCTGGCGCGACGAGCGGGACGTGATCGAGCGTGCGCGCCGGCTCGGCCTCTCGCTCGCCGCGCCCACCCGGCTGCTCGTCATCGACTACTCGCGCCGCGACGACCGGGCCTTCGACCGGTCCGCGGAATGCCACCGCGCGGCGAGCATGCTCGCCGCCCAGCACAAGCTGCTCATTCATCCGATCACCATTGGCAGCGGCCTCGTGTGCCTGCTGCCCGACGTACCGACCCGCACGGCCGCAACCGTTACGGCGTTCGCCCGCCAATTGTGCGCCGCACTGACGACCTTGCTCGGCGGCGAACCAACGCTCGTCGCGGGCGATCTGTTCGTGGGACTCGAAGCCCTTGCAAACGAATGGGACCGCTGCTGGCGGATGATTCGCGTAGCGCGGGCGTTCGGCAAGAGCGGCGCGCTGAGCGTGCCTGACCTCGGACCGTTGCCGATGCTGATCGGCGCCGCCGATTCGTCGGACGTGCGCGCGTTTATCAGCGGCACGATCGGCCACATCGTCGAATACGATGCGCAGCATCGCGCATCGTATATCGAGACGCTTGCGACCTATATCCGCCACGGTTGCCGCAGCCAGGCATGCGCGGACGCGATGGGCCTTCATGTCACCACGCTGCGTTACCGGTTGGCGCGGATCTCCGATCTTTTCGGGATCGACGTCGAGACGCCGGAACGGCGCTTCGCGGTCGAACTTGCTCTTCAGCTTCACAATCTGCTTGATGCCGGGCACTCCGTCGGCGCCGCAGCGCACAACGCGCTTTAGCCGTTGCGCGTCCGGTGAAAAGAAGATGAAGCGCGGCGCTCCCTCCTACGATCCGATGGAAGCCACCACAATTTCCGCCACATACATTCAACTCAACACAACGATGTTCGAGGTGAATGGCCATGCAAGCGGCAGTACCGGATAACCGAACCACCATCGATCCGATCGCGCTGCGTCGCGCTTTCGGTACTTTCGTCACAGGCGTGACCGTCATCACGACGGTCGATGCCGAAGGCCACCCGCGCGGCATGACGGCCAACTCGTTCGCGTCGGTGTCGCTGGACCCGCCGCTCCTCCTCGTCTGCGTGGGCAAGGGCGCATCCAGTTATCCCACTTTCGCCGGCGCCGGCAAGTTCGCGGTGAACCTGCTGAGCGACGCGCAGACCGATGTATCGAATCTGTTCGCCTCCAAGGCGACCGACAAGTTCGCGGCGGTCAATCACGACGTAGTCCACACCGGCGCACCCGTGCTGACCGACTGCCTGACATGGTTCGATTGCTCGATGCATGATCGCGTCGAGGCGGGCGATCACATGATCCTCATCGGGCGCGTTCAGGCGTTCGGCACCAGCCCGTCCGCGCCGCTCGGCTTTTGCCGCGGGCGCTATGCGCAGGTCAAGGATCCGCTGCCCCCAGGCTGGCTCTCGTCGACCGACATGATCGTCGGCTATCTGATCGAGGCGCAGGGCGATGTGCTGCTGGTTGCCGACGGGAAGGGCGGCTGGGTGCTGCCCACGGCGCCGCGCCGGCCCGTTAACGGCCGTTTGCCCGTGGCGGGCGGCGGCGAGCTCTCGCTCGTGTCCGACGAGACGTTCCTGTATTCGGTGTTCGATGTCGACGGCCACGACTCCGGCTATCTGATCTACCGCGCGCGTCTCGCCGAAGCGCGCGGCGAGCTCACCTTGCCGCCCGGTTTCCGCTTTTTCTCGCCGGACAGTCTTCCATACGACAGGATCGAGTCGGTCGAAATGCGCGCGATGTTGCGCCGCTTTGTCCGCGAGACGGCGGGCGGCGGCAGTTACTCGATCTACATGGGCTCTCCCGACGGCGGCCGCGTTGCGACGGTAGGCGCGGCGCAGCCCTGGGCCCAGCACGTGCAGTCGTGAATCTCGACAGAACTCCAGAGGAAACCATGAAAACGACAGTTGCAACGCTGCAAGGCTCGCGAACCGGCAATTTCATCGACGGCCAATTCGTCGAGCCGCACAGCCGCCAATACGCGCCGAGCTTCGACCCGACCACCGCGCAACCTTGGTACGAATTCGCCCAGTCAGATGCAGCGGACGTGGATGCCGCCGTCCGCTCCGCGCAGACCGCGCTGAAGAACCCGGCATGGCGGCGAATGACCCAGACCGAGCGCGGCAAGCTCGTGCGCAAGCTCGGTGAGCTGGTGCTCGCCCACGCCGACGAACTCGCGATGATCGAATGCCGCGACAACGGCAAGCTGCTGAAGGAAATGCGCGTACAGATGCGCGCCATTCCCGATTCCTATCTGTATTTCGCGGGCATGGCCGACAAGATGCAGGGTGACACGATTCCCGTCAACAAGCTCGATACGCTGAACTTCAACCTGCGCGAGCCGATCGGCGTGGTCGGCATGATCATTCCGTGGAATTCGCCGCTGATGATGCTGACAGGCACGCTCGCACCGTGTCTCGCGATCGGCAACACGATCGTCGCGAAGCCGTCCGAACATGCAACCGCGTCGACCCTCGCACTCGCCGAACTCGCGATTGAGGCCGGCATTCCCCCCGGCGTGTTCAACGTCGTGACGGGCGACGGCGCGACGACTGGCGACGCGCTGACGCGCCATCCCGGCGTCGCTAAATACGTGTTCACCGGCAGCACGGTTACGGGCCGCAAGATCGCCGGCAACGCCGCGCAGAATCTCGTGCCCTGCCAGATGGAACTGGGCGGCAAGTCTCCGCATGTGATCTTCGGCGACGTGGAGATCGAACGCACGGTGAACGGCGTCGTGTCGGGCGTCTTCGCCGCGGCCGGCCAGACCTGCGTGGCCGGTTCGCGCTGCTTCGTCGAGGCATCCATCTATGACGAATTCGTCGAGGCGCTTGTCGAGCGCACGAGGCGCGTGCGCGTCGGCCATCCGATGCACGACGACACCGACATTGGCCCGCTCGCACTCGCCTCGCAACTCGACAAGGTTCAGCGCTATGTCGCCTCGGGCGTCGAGGAAGGCGCGACGATCGCAGCGGGCGGGCGCGCTCCGGCGGATTCGGCGCTCGGCAACGGCTGGTATTTCGAACCGACGGTGATGACCCGGGCGACCAACCAGATGCGCTTCATGCGCGAAGAGATCTTCGGCCCGGTGGTCGGCGTCGTGCCGTTCTCGAACGAACAGGAACTGATGCAGCTCGCGAACGACACCGAATACGGCCTCGCATCCGGCATCTGGACACGCGACATCGATCGCGCAATGCGTTTTGCGCGCGATATCGACGCCGGCACCGTCTGGATCAACACTTATCGCTCGGCGGCCTACATGTCTTCCAACGGCGGCCTCAAACACAGCGGCTATGGCCGGCGCGGCGGCTTCGAGGTGATGCGCGAGTTCTCCCGGCTCAAGAACGTGGTGCTCGACTACTCGGGCGCGATGCATGACCCATTCGTCATTCGCTTGCGTTAAACGCGACGATTCCCCATTCGACACGAGGCATTTATGAAATTCGCCGTATCACTCAACATGGAGCGCTTCTCTCCGGACGATTCAATGAGCAATGTGCGGGACAAGCTGCTCATGCTTGCGCGCGTTGCCGACGCGGGCGGCTTCGAGACGCTGTGGACCGCCGAGCATCACACGATCGAATGCACCATCTCACCGAATCCGTTCACGGTTCTCACGTGGCTCGCCCAGCACACCGAACGTATCCGGCTCGGCACGGCGACTATCGTCGCGCCGTACTGGTCTCCCATCCGGCTCGCCGGAGAGGCCGCGATGTGCGATCACCTGACGAATGGCCGCCTCGAATTCGGCATCGCGCGCGGCGCGTACCAGTACGAATTCGACCGGATGGCGGGTGGCATGCCGCAGCAGGAAGGCGTCGCGTATATGAAGGAGCTGGTTCCCGCTGTCCGGAAACTCTGGCAAGGCGACTACGCGCACGAAGGTCATTACTGGAAATTCCCGCTCGCGACTTCGGTGCCTAAACCGCTGCAGCAGCCGCATCCGCCGATCTGGGTCGCCACTCGCGATCCTGCCAGCTTCGACTGGGCGGTCGGGATCGGCGCCAATATTCTGTCCACACCGCTTTCCGCGCCGCCGTCCGAAGTCTCCGTGCTCGGTGAAAAATTCCGCAAGGCGCTCGCCGATCACCCGGAGCAGCCGCGCCCGCGCTTCATGATGTTACGCCGCACCTGCGTGTACGACCGCCCGGAAGACTGGCAGACCGCAGTGCGTCACAGCGTCGACCACGGCCGCTATTTCGAGAACCTGATGCAGAACATCGGCACCGTGCACAACGGCTTCCCCGAAGCCGTGCCGTACGAGACAGTAACCAACCGGGCGAACTACGATCCGAAGGCACTTCGTGAGAACCTGATGTTCGGCACGCCCGACGAAGTGATCCGCAAGCTTCAGATCTATGAGGACGAAGGCGTCGATCAGTTCTGTCTCGGCTTGTCTTTCAACTTGCCGTTCGAACTGCAGATGAAAACGCTGCGCCTCTTCGCCGACGAAGTCATGCCTCATTTCGCTGACCGCGATGGCGAACGCGCCTCAGACACGGCGCTGAACGCAGCGGCTGCGGGAGTCTAGGCCATGCTCGACGCTCTCCCGGATGCACCGCCTTCGGCCGTCGAAGGTACGCTGACGCTCGGCGATGTCGTGCTGAATTACCGGCTGCAAGGCGACGGGCCGCGCGAACTCGTCTGCATCCACGGCGTCGGTTCGTATCTCGAAGCATGGCAGCAGACGATCAACGCGCTCGGCGCTGATTTTCGCGTGCTAACCTTCGACCTGCGCGGCCACGGCCGGTCATCGCGGGTCCAAGGCCGCTATGCGATCGACGACTTCGTCCGCGACGTGCTGGCGCTCGCCGATCAAGCCGGTTTCGGGCGGTTCGATCTCGCGGGCTTCTCGCTCGGTGGCCTGATCGCGCAGCGGCTCGCACTCAGCCATCCGCAACGGCTGCGGCGCCTGGTGCTGCTATCGACAGTCGCCGGGCGAAGCGCCGACGAACGCGCGCGTGTGCTCGCCCGGCTCGCGGCGCTCGAGGCGGGAGAGCGGGGTTCGCACTACGACGCGTCGCTATCGCGCTGGCTGACCGAGGATTTTCAGGCGAAGCACCCGGCTTTCGTCGCCGAGCTGCGCCGCCGCAACGCGCAGAACGATCCGGACTGCTATGCGGCCGCCTATCGCCTGTTCGCGCACACCGATTTCGGCGGCCTGATCGACCAGATCGCGGCACCGACGCTGATCGCGACGGGCGAGGACGACCAGGGCTCGAACCCGCGAATGGCGCGCTACATGCACGAGTGCATTCCGGACTCGCGGCTCGCGATCCTGCCGAACCTGCGGCACTCGATCCTGAACGAAGCGCCCGATACCGTCGCCGCGCTGATGCGTGAATTTTTGCTCGAACCCGAGGAGGCCGCGCGATGATCGTCGAGGAGCGCATCTACCGGATTCGCAACGGCTGCATGAGCCGCTACCTGAAACTCGTGCAGGACGAAGGGCTACCGCTCCAGCAGCCTGTTCTCGGTAATCTGCTCGGTTACTTCACAACGGAAATCGGCGCGCTGAGCCAGGTCGTGCACTGGTGGGGCTATGCCGATCTCGAGGATCGCCGGGTGCGCCGTCAGCAGCTCGCTGCGGATCCGCGCTGGCAGGAATTCATTCCGCGGCTCTCGGAACTGATCGAGCAGGCGGAGAACCGTATTCTGGTGCCGACCGCGTTTTCGCCGTTGCAACATGTGTTGTCCGATCGGGCCGGGCGGTCCGATCTACCGAGGGAGTGAATCTCATGACCGAACGCCTGAAAATCGAGCACCTGTACAAGGTTTTCTCCGAGCGCCCCGAACGCGCGCTCGAGATGCTCCGCAACGGCGCGACCAAGGCCGACGTCTTGCGCGACACGGGTCAGGCTGTCGGCCTCGACGACGTATCGCTGTCGGTGCCTGCCGGCGCGATGTACATGATCATGGGGCTGTCCGGCTCAGGCAAATCGACGCTCGCGCGCTGCGTGAACCGTCTGAACGAGCCCAGCGCGGGCCGCATCCTGCTCGACGACACGGATATCTGCACGCTCGACGAGTCCGCGCTGCGCGGCGTGCGGCGCAACCGTATTTCAATGGTGTTCCAGCATTTCGCGTTGCTGCCGAACCGGCGTGTCATCGAGAACGTCGAGTTCGGCCTGAAGTTGCGCGGCATGGCGGCCGCAGCGCGGCGCAAGCGGGCCGAGCACATGCTGGAAGTGGTCGGCCTTGCGCACTGGGCAGGCAAGATGCCACACGAACTGAGCGGCGGGATGCGCCAGCGCGTGGGGCTCGCCCGCGCGCTCGCGACGGACGCCGATATCCTGATCATGGACGAGGCGTTCAGTGCGCTCGATCCGCTGATCCGCTCGGAAATGCAGGACGAGCTACTGCGGCTGCAGCGTACGCTGAACAAGACGATTCTGTTCATCACGCATGACTTTCAGGAGGCGCTGAAACTCGGCACGCGCATCGCGATCATGTCGGAGGGCAAGCTGGTTCGCGAGGGCACGCCGCAATCGATCGTCATGGAGCCGGGCAGCGATTACGTCGCCGCGTTCACGCGCGACGTCGACCGCGCGCGCCTCTTCAGCGCCGGTTCTTCAATGACGTCGCTCGTGCCGATCGTGCAACGCGACGGCTGGACCGTCCTTGGCTGCGACGAACCCGGGCCGGCATTCGTGATCGATGCCGATTCGCGCGTGATCGGAACAGTGAGCGACCAGCAGCTCGATGCGCTGCGCGGCGGTGCCGCGCTGCCGTCGCTCGACTCCATGTTCGCCTGCGTTCCGGCCAATACGCGCCTGATAGACGTTGCCGCGCACTTCGGCAATGCACGCGCCGTAGGCATACTCGACGAATCAGGCCGGCTCGTCGGCCGGCTGGAAGCGGGGCGTGTCCTCGCACACATCGGCGCAGGCGGCGCCAACGGAGTCAAACATGTTTAAAGCCGACGACCTTGCGGTGCTTCCGGTCGCGCAGTGGATCCAGACCGCAATCCAGTGGATCGCACTAAATCTGCGCCCGATCTTCCTCGTCATCAAGTGGCCGATCCAGAAGCTGCTCGAAGCAAACATCGACGCACTGCATGCGGTGCCGTTCCCGATCTTCGTGCTCGTCTGCGCATTGGTTGTCTGGCGCGTCGCCGGCAAGGCAATCGCCGCATTCACGCTGATCGGGCTTGTCGTTATCGCCGTGCTGGGCGTGTGGTCCGACGCCATCACGACAATCGCGCTAATCGTCACGGCAATCGTGTTCTGCGCCGTGATCGGCATCCCGGTCGGCGTGGCGTGCGCACGTAGCGAACGCGTGTGGCGCATCGTGCAGCCGATCCTCGACATCATGCAGACCACGCCTACCTTCGTTTATCTCGTACCAGTCGTGATGCTGTTCGGTGTCGGCACGGTGCCAGGAGAGGTCGCCGTGGTCATCGCAGCCATGCCGCCGCTCATCCGCTTTACGAATCTCGGTATCCGGATGGTCGATCACGAACTGGTCGAAGCCGGCCTCGCGTTCGGGGCGGACCGCCGCCAGTTGCTGTGGGAAGTGCAGTTGCCGCTTGCGGTACCGACCATTCTCGGCGGCCTGAACCAGACGGTGCTCACCGCGATGGTGATGTCGGTCGTGATCTCGATGATCGGCGCCGAAGGGCTCGGGCTCGTGGTGTTGCAAGGGCTCGGCCGTCTGGATGTGGGCCAGGCCGCGATCGGCGGCATCGCGATCGTGCTCCTCGCGATGATGCTAGACCGCGTCACGCAAAAGCTCGCGCGCTCGCAGCCGGGTGGCGGCGCGCTGCGCGACGCAATGGCCCGGCTGATTCGCGGCGGCCGCGGCGATACGGCGGGCGCGCTACCTGAAGAGCGCAGCCCTAAGGAAGCGCTGTAGCCGCTCGATCGCGCCCGCCGTGTGCCGGCGGCCGTGCCCCTTGCAGAGTATCCGCAGTAACCGGCACCGGCAGATGACGCCGGGCCAATCCAGCATATCGACAATCGTATCTGAACGCAGGAGTGGCTTGATGAAGACGTTAGCAGCATGCGGCGCGGTAGCGCTGGCGGTGATGATGGCGACGGGCGTGCCCGCATTCGCGCAGAGCATGCCCGGCAAAGGGAAGACGGTCAACTACGCGCAAGGCGATAGCTTCGGAGGCAATTACGTCGCGACGCAGATCGTGATGCAGGCAATGAAGAATCTCGGCTACGGCGTGAAACTGACGACGATGAACACAACACTGTTCTTCCAGGCGGCGGCGCAGGGTGACGAGGATCTCGCGACAGACGTGAACTTTCCGCAACGCGAACTCGCGTTCCGGGCCGTTCAGAAAGACGCGCAGGTTGTCGGCAGCGGGATGATCATCGGTGGTGGCATCAACGGCTATCTGATCGACAAGAGGACCGCCGATGCCTACAAGATCACGAACCTCGCGCAGTTGAAAGATCCGAAGCTGGCCGCGCTCTTCGGCTCCGACGGCAAGGCGCAATTGATCAGTTGCGATCCGGGCTGGAGCTGCGGCGACGTCGTGGACTATCAATTGGAGCACTTCGGTTTGCAGAATACCGTTCACTCGGTACGCGGCAAATACGAAGCATTGATGGTCGATACGATCGCGCGCGTCAAGCAGGGCAAGCCGGCGTTTTTCTATGCCTGGAGTCCATCGTGGACGGTCAACGCGCTGGTGCCGGGCAAGGACGTTGTCTGGCTGCCCACGCCGGAGGCCGCGCTGCCGCCGAACGTGCCGAACACCGGTTCGTCGCTGGTCAACGGCGTGCAGGGCTGCGCGGGCAACGCCGATCCATGCCGGATGGCGATGGCGTCGTGGAACTGGGGTGCGGTCGCGAATCGCGCGTTCATCGCGGCGAATCCGGCGGTCCGCTCGTTGATCGAGCAGATGAAGTTTCCTTCATCCACGTGGTCGTCGTGGGAATACGCAATCAGCAGGAACGGCGGTTCGCAGGCACTCGTCACGAAGCTCGCGACCGACTGGATGACGCAGAACAAGGCGCAGTTCGACCAGTGGGTCTCGGTTGCGAGTCAGGTAAAGTGACTGCAGGATTCGTGTCGCGCTGATGGGTGCCATTCGGGCGTGAGCGGGTCTCACTGAACAGTCGGATTCTGACAAATGAAGCAAAAGTCGACAGAAAATAAACCAAAAGTTGAACGTTAGATCGGGGGCCCAGTGCTGTTCGGCAGGCGCTGAATAAACCAAAAGCCTGCCACAATTTACGGAAATAAAACAAAAGCTGAGATTGTTTTATCTTATACGTATAGCTTTGATTTTAAATGTGATTTCGCTTAAATCAATTTTTGGATAAAGCATATGTTGAGCGTTCCATAGCCGTAACGCTCTGGCGGCAACGGTTTACTGGATGATTAAACAAAACATGGTACTGAGTCGGACCCTTTGGAGACGTTCCGAAGGTCTGTTCCGGGTGCACACCTCAGGTTTTGGCTGCAGGCGCGGTGGTTTCGGCACCTCCTCGGCGGTACACTTTGCCGGTGCAATTCAGTGAATGGTGCTGAACCAGCAATCGGGGACGTACAATGTGTATCAAGCCCATCATAAGGCTGCGAGGAGCCTGCGCCCCCTGCTTCTCGCGGACAGATATGGCGATAATCCAGAGCTACAGGCACTCGGAAGCTAATGGCTTCGTCTAAGAACACATCGAAGCCAAAAGCGCTTCGCCGCGGCAGCGCGAGACGCGCGCCCGCGACGCTGCGGTCGACGAGCGGCGCCGGCTTCGAGTTTGAGGACCTGATAAGCGCCTGGCAGTTAGTGAGAGCCCTGTCAGGTGAGCAGGCACCGGGTATCGGCGGCGTGGTCGCGCAGGTCCAAGCCCAAGTCTCGACCTTGGGGTGGCGCATCGACGACCTGCTGCTGACGGCCCAAGGCTCCCTCGCGCCGCGGCGGCTTGCGATCTCGGCGAAGGGCAATTTGCAGGTGACCGCAGCCGGCCTCCCCGCTGACTTCGTGACGTGCGCTTGGGAACAGTGGCGTGACCCGGAGGGGCCGTTCGACCGCGCGGCCGACGGGCTGGGTTTGGTCACACGCGGCACCCATCAGGCGTTCGCTCCGGCGTGGACAGAAGTGAAGAACGCGTGCAGCGGCACGGATTCCTCGCTCGCTATGAGCCGCATCCGCAGCAACACCAGGCAGTCCGGCATCTTCGACAGCGTTCGGAAGCCCGGCGGCGCGTCCGACGAGGAGACCGTCGAGCTCATTCGCCGCTTGTACGTGCTGCCGACCGACTTGCAGTTCGCGCACTCCGAGAACGAGACACAGGCCATCACGCAATGCCGTCGCTTGCTCGCGTCCGGCCGTGACGACGAAGCGCAGGCTCTTTGGGAGGGCCTTATTAACGTTGCGAAGGAGGTGCGCCTTCGCAGCGGGACCATCACCGTCCCGGATCTGTTGTCCTTGCTCCGGGGCCGGTTCGGCCTCCGCCATCATCCGGACTTCGACCGTGATTGGGAGACACTCTTCAACATCACAGCGGACCACAAGACGCGGATAGAGACGGAGTTACCGTCTGGCTACGTCGTCCCGCGGACAGCGGAGAGGGCGTCGCTCCAGGCAACTATCGCCGACCACCTGGTCACGGTAGTCTTCGGGGAGTCGGGTTCGGGCAAGTCGGCGCTGGTCAAGTCTGTGTTGGACGGTGCGTACCCGTCCTGGAACCAGGTGTGGTTCGGTCCGGAAGCATTGAAGACGGCGCTTAGCGCCGCGCGCCGCGGCGCCCTCCCTCTGGCGCACGAACTCTCTCTGGTGCTAAACGCCACGGTGACGCCGCAGAACGTACTGGTCATCGACTCTGCGGAACACATCGAGGCCAGCGAGTTCGTCGTCGTCCGCCAACTGCTTCGGGCTATCCTGCCGAGGGACGGCGAAGAGATCGAGGGCGCCTGGCGGGTCGTCATCGTCACGCAGACGCAGAGTTGGAGCGAAGGCGAAGAGACGATACTCGGCGGGCGGAAAGCGCATCTCGTCGAGGTCGAAACGCTCAAAAGCGATGCTGTGAAGCTGGCTCTACTGCCTTCGCCCACCTTGGGTTGGTTGGCCGCACATGACGACACCATTGCGGCATTGACGAACCTGCGGACATTGGCATGGGTCATCAAAGCGGGGGAGGCGCTGGGGGCGAACGCCGGTGGACTGGCGTCTCACACCGCTATCGCCGACCGCCTCTGGAAGTATTGGACGAAGGACCGCGTCGACGTGCAGGCGTTGATGATGCGCCTCGCCCAGCGAGAAGCATCGTTCGAGCGCAGCTTCGCGCTGACCGACTTGGAGCCGACCGACACGACGACGTTCACGCAACGGTCCGACGAGCTTCCGCTGCGCCTGAACGAGCGGACCAACCGCATCGAGTTCGAGCACGATCTCGCGGCGGATTGGGCGCGCTTCCAGTTCCTGAAGCAGATTGGGACTGACACGCCGCAGTGGGCCGCCCTGGCCGGCAATCCGCTCTGGACGAACGCGCTCCGGATGCTGGGCCAGTTCCTGCTGCGACAGCCGGCCGAGACTGGCACGGCTTGGGACGTCGCTTTCAGGCTCGCGGAGGCCGCGAAGAACGAGTTAGCTGGCGATATTCTCCTTGACGCGCTCTGCCTGGACCCCGAGGCCGAACGCTTCCTGACCGAACGCGTCGACCTCCTGCTCGGCAATGGCGCGAAACACTTCACGCGGCTGCTTCTGCGCTTCCACCACATCGCGACGGTGCCGACCGGCGGCGGAATGGTACTGAGCACGGCGGTCGGCTTGTACATGGAAGCGCAGTACCGCTCGATTGTCTTCGGCCGTTGGCCGCCCGTTCTCCGCTTCCTCATCGCGCAGCGGGAGCGACTGGCTGGGCTGGTTTCATCTGCTCTCGCGAAGGTCATCGAGACTTGGCTGACGAAGACGCCTCACACGCTGAGCAACGGCAATCCGATGCCTTTCCGCCTGGAGATGGCGGAGATGGCGCTCGCCATGGCTCGGACCGTGCAGGTCGAGAAGGGCCACGGCGTGATGTACCTGATGCGTGAGCCGTTGCTGGACACCGCGCCACTGGCTGGCGCGGCAGACCTGCCGACCGAGGTTGGGAACTGGGCGCTCGAACTCGCGGGACGCCGAGAGGTCGACGCTGACGTCAAACGGCGCATCGCCGAGGTTCGGCTACAGAAGGCGAAGGCGCACGCCGAGCGTCTAAAGACCGATACCCAATACAAGGCGCGGCACGAAGAACGGGAGCAGATGCCGCGCTCCCTCGGATCGTTCCGCGAGCGATTGCCGCCTTGGCCACTAGGAGCCCGCGACAAGGTCGACATGGATTTCCGGACCGCCTGCATTAAGGAGAACGGCATCCAGTCCCTGATGCAGGCGCAGCCTGAACTGGCAGCCGAAGTCCTGCTCGCCCTCATTATCGAAGACCAGCCGGAACGAGAGTACGGGTCCGGGCGATTCGAAGTGGATCTCGGCCTCGAATATTCCCAGGACGCTTACCCGACGGCCTTCTGGAAGAGCCCGTTCTTCCCCTTCTTCCAGCTAGTCCCGGAAATGGCGCTCACTTCGCTCATCGCGCTGGTGAACTTTTGCACGGAGCGCTGGGTGGCCGAGGTCATGAAGGGTCAAACCGGGGAGGCTCCCGGGGTAAAACTGCAATTTGCGGACGGATCAGAGAAGACTTTCCCTGGCTGGTGGCAGGTATTCGGTTGGCCGCAGTCCAATGATATGCACAACGGAAATCTGTTCTGCGCTCTCGATGCGTTGGAGCGCTGGCTTATGCTACGGCTCGACGCGGGTGAGGACATCACCGCTGATATCGAGAGGATACTCGGGGAGGGAAATTCTGCGGCGCTCGTCAGTGTACTCATCAACGTCGCCAAGTATCGGCCGTCGTTGCTGACGGGTCCCCTCGCGGCCCTGATGACGTTTCCGAACCTGTTCTATTGGGACCGCGTTCGCGTGAAGCAGGTTAGCTACAACTTCATCGGGTGGAGCTGGCTCCAGGGCGGCCAGACTATATTCGACTTCGCGCGTGATTGGACCCTAGCGCCTCATCGCCAGCAGAACTTCCTCAATGTCGTTGTCGAACTCCTGTTGGCCGATGGCGACGTTGCGCGACGTCTTCAAGCGCTGCTGCCGACCTGGGCGCTGCCTGAAGACCTGAAGGAGGCGTTGGAGTTCAAGCTTCTCTTCGCCGAGCTCGACCGCGCCAACTATCATACCGTCACCGACCCGGCGACGGGCGCAGAGACCAAGGGCTTCGTGTGTCCTGACGAACTCCGCCTTGAAGTGTTGTCGTGGCAGACCGACAGCGCGTCAACCCTCACGTACCTTCTCATGCCGAACCAGTGCGAGCAGAGGCTTCGAGGCGGCCAACCGCTCACTGACGATGAGGCCTCGTACCTCTTCAATTTGCTTCACGAGTGTGACGCTAGAGCGGAGGGCGAAGATCAGGACGCGAAATCGAAATGCAGTTTCGCTGCAGCCGGCACGCTCGTCGCATTGGGCGGCTCTTGGCTCGCTCGAAACCCCGAAGCGCAGAAGCACGCACTCAAAGTCGTGCGCGCCGGTGTGACGGCGATCGCGTCAACAGGAGAAGAGATTCGCGGGCGGCGCATGGGGAGCCTCCACGACGAGCTGAAATTCGTCTCCTACGCGGTCATGCAACTGTGGCTTTCCGATGGAGATGGCCGTCAGGAATGGGAGACCTCCGTCCTGCGCCTTCTGACGAGCGGCGACACGCGAGCGACCGCCGTTGTGGTCGACGTCGCTTACGCCAATCGAGAGCAGCTTGGCACCGCGTGGTGGCGGCTGCTCCGCGCCGGGCTCTTCTGGTCGGGCCTCATCATGCTTGCTCCGCACCACGGCGATGGAGACGACGCAGAGCGCGCCTGGAGGGTATGGCTCGCACGGCTGCGGCGCTTTCCACTCTGTGGACCGAACGCAACGCCGGATGAGCTCGATTTCAAGCGCGTCGTCGCGGGCTTAGAGCGTTTGGACTTCCAGCGCCGCACGCGGCTCTACAATGCCGGCGACCAGGCTTGGCGCGGAAAGCCGGAGCGCGAACGAGGTGGTTCGCTAGACGGCCACTTCCTCGAAGTCCTGTTTAACTGGCTCATCGAAGGCAGTGGCACTGGCGATCGCGATCTCGACACGCGCTTGGCGCTGCGCATCTGGGATTACGACGCCACGCGCGCCAAGGCACGCAGGAAGAAGCATGGCGAGTACGACTTGCCGAGCCAAAACCTCGGCTACGACATCCTTCTGAAGCTCGGAACTCTGTCGATTGCGGCGCCCGCAGGAGGAGATCGCTCGGTTTGGGAGCCTGTTCTCGCCCACGGTCCTGCCGCACACTACGCGCTGCAGCACTTCATTCGCGGCTTGTTCCTGCGCCTCGGGAAAGGTGACGACCCCATGGCATTCGAGCGCGTCTGGCGGGCGACCGCGGAATACGGCCTCGCAGCTGATTGGTCTCAACCTGGCCTATGGTTTCACGGCTTGCGCTTGATTTGCGACCTGCTTGGTTTCGGGAGCGAGGATGCCCTGTCCCGGTTGCACCCGGGCGCGGCTCTGCGGATGAAGGATTTCTACGAACGCTGGGCCGCTGCGAACCTGGCTCGCGACGAAGAATGCGTCACCCGTTTCTGCCACTTCCTGACGACACAATTCGGAGCCCCACTTCGGCTTGACGGGCTTCGCTGGCTCGCCGCCATGCTGAAGGAGCGCGAGCCTTCCAGTCGCTGGTACCGTGAGGGTACGGGCGACGCATTGGTAGCGCTGGTGGCTGCGGCATTGAGTTCTGATGCGCAGGCCCTGTCGCAACACCCCCAGGCGCGCCAGGCACTTGTCGAGATAGCTGCTGCACTTGCAGCTATGAACATCCCAACCGCCCTGGCTCTTCAAGAGCGCATTAAGCAGCTGCGATAGTGGTCGAGAACAGGCATCACGTGGTCGGCGTGACGAACGCTCTTTCGCCACTCAAATCTCAATGTTTGCAATTGGGTGGCTACTGCCAACGACAAACGACCCCAAGCGACTGCGGCCGGTCGACTCGGTACGACATACCGGGCCGCTTTCAAGGTGGAACGGACGTTCGTTTGGTCGCTTGCACGGCGACAGCCGTGTCCAGAAACCGGTGGTAAATTGCTGAACAAAATTAACGACGATTGCACTTTGGATGGGTTCAATGTCTTTCTCCAATATCGAGGACAAATTCAGTGGAATTTGGCGGCGCGCGCTTAATGAGACGTCGCTGAACGCCTTGACACCGGAACTCATTGAAAAATGGGCTACTGACAAGCGGCTCATCAATCCGGTCGCGAAGCTTGCAGACGTCGGCGCTTTCCATACGACGTCGTGTATTGTCCTGACCGTCGAAGGTGGCAAAGCATGCTTCCCGACCATTCCGGTTTCCGGCGATGAAAACTGGCAAATACGGCGAAAACAACACGACGATCAAGCCGCTCTTTGGGACAAGGTCGAGTGGTTTATGCCGCTATGGCTACCGATGGGTGAAATCTCCAAGCTACTTGCTTCCGTCAAACATGTGACGAGAGCGCGAGCGCTCGATCTTTTCAAATATCACACGTCAACGCTTTATACGTTGGCCTTCCAGGCGGTTTGCATCGAACAGATCTTGCCTCTCGCTCGCAGCCTTAAAGAGATCGTGCCGTTGGCGCGGGAAGCTTATCTAGGGGCATATAGCGGCTATTGGGCCACCAGTGTCGGAGCGTTGATCCCGGCGATGGAAGGCAGTCTGACAAGAATTGTTTCTGATCTGGGGACTAAGGCTACTGCGCCGGACAAGATTGATCATGCAGTGAACCGTGCGATCGAAACTGCTGCACAACTACATTTTGACCATATGTGGGTGCCGCCAGAATATAAGACTTGTGACTATCTATTCGGGCAGGACGAGCGTGTTTTCGCCTTTGAGACATTTCGGAGGTGGCTCAAGAACCATTTTTTCTGCAATACCGACGAATACCGGGGGGTGACCTGGCTGAATCGGCACATGTTTGCACACGGCACCGCGGCGTCATGGCAGCAACCGGCGAATTTCGCTCGGATGGTGGTCGCGCTTGCGACACTTGCGGCCATCGAATCCTGGTACGATGCCTCTCATAGCGTCTCGTTTTTTCTCCCTGGCATGAATGACGACAGCACCCTGCTTTGGCAACAGGCGCTGCTTCGGGGCGATGTTCAGATGAAGTTGAAGCTCGCCGAACAGGATCATTTTCGAAAACATGGGCGCTTGGTTCCTCCATTGCCAGCAGACAATGGCGTCCTGCTCCGTAAGGGGCTTCTTTCCCAGCAATGTATGACTGATTTGGTTCGGCCTTTACGCGATGCTGGTTGGAATGTGAAAGTCAACGAGCCCGACGATGAGGCGCTCTATATGACCGTCGATGCTTCCCACGGCGAGGAACTTTTCAGTGTCGCGTTGCTGTACAGTTGTGGAACTGAAAATGGCATTTACAAAATGCTCGCAAAAGAATGCGTGGCTGTCCTCTATTGTGGCGCTCCTTATAAGCAGGATTCATTTGCCTACGGTATCTCGGTGTATGTCGGACCTGTTTTGGGCTGGCAGCCACCAAAAGCAAGTTAAATACATGTCCGGGCGCAGTACGCGTGCCGGTGCGCCGCGGCGGACTGTCGTCACTCGATGCTGGCCGAAGCGGCGTGAACAGAGGGGTGGGAGAGTCAGTTGGCAGTCTCACGATCCCGAAAAAAGCGCCGTGCTAGACAGGATTCAAGGCGGGCCGCCCATCCAGGACGGCGGCGACATTGTCTAGCGCCGTAAACCCCATCTGGCCTCGGGTCTCGATCGTGGCGCTGGCCATATGGGGCGTCAGGAACACGTTGTCCAGTTCCGCGAAGCGCTTGTCGACGTTGGGCTCGCTCCGGTATACGTCCAGACCCGCGCTGAACAGATGTCCCGAGATCAGGGCTTCATAGAGCGCGTCTTCGTCCACCAGACCGCCACGCACCGCGTTGACAAAGACCGCGCCCTTGGGCCGACGGGCGTCTGAAAGCTGTCCCCGTACCTGAATTCATCCGTGCGGCCTGCGGCTGAGTCGAGCGCATTTCGATATCAGGGTAAACGTAAGAACGCACAGAAACTCTTGGAAATGGTTGGTGTACGGAGTATATTCGTGGCCAATGCAGTTGAGGCTAAACAGGAGACGACATCATGCAATTTCATCTCAACGGTTTTCGCACAGACGACCCGATGATCGAACCGGCCGCCGTAGGCGCACCCCGCGTCGACATGCCGGATGCGGTCGATGTGCTCATCGTGGGCAGCGGTCCGGCGGGGCTCGTGCTCGCGGCCCAGTTGTCGCAGTTTCAGTCGATTACGACGCGCATCGTCGAACGTCGATCGGGGCCGTTGTTGATGGGGCAGGCAGATGGCGTCGCCTGCCGCACGGTCGAAATGTTCAATGCTTTCGGACTCGCCGAGCGCATGTTGCGCGAAGCGTACTGGGTCAACGAGACTGTCTTCTGGAGACCGGACGCCGATGATCGTGGCGCGATCCGCCGTACCGGACGTGTTCAGGATACCGAATCAGGTTTGTCGGAGTTTCCGCACGTCATCGTGAATCAGGCGCGCGTGCAGGAGTATCTGCTCGATCTGATGCGCCGGTCCTCGCATCGGCTCGAACCGGATTACGATCTTGAGTTCGTCGATATGACGCGCGACGCCTCCGACAAATATCCGGTGTGCGTCACATTGCGCCGAACGGATGCGGCGCGGCTTGGCGAAGAGGTTACGGTGCGTGCGCGTTATGTGGTGGGTTGCGACGGCGCCCGAAGCCGCGTGCGTACGGCCATCGGGCAGACGCTGAATGGTGACGCCGCCAACCACGCGTGGGGCGTGATGGATGCGCTCGCCGTTACCAATTTCCCGGACATTCGCCTCAAGTCGGCGATCCAGTCGGCCAGCAAGGGCAATCTGCTCATCATCCCGCGGGAAGGCGGCTATCTCGTGCGCTTTTACGTCGATCTTGGCGAAGTCACGCCGGGCAATCGCGACACCATCAAACAGACCACCGTCGAGCGCATTATCCAGACCGCGCGGAACATTCTTCATCCGTATTCGCTGGATGTCAAAGAAGTCGCGTGGTTCTCGGTCTATGAAGTGGGTCAACGTCTGACCGGGCGTTTCGACGATGCCATCGCGAGCGACGGAACCTCGCGTGAGCCGCGCGTGTTCATCGCGGGTGACGCGTGTCATACGCACAGCGCGAAGGCGGGTCAGGGTATGAACGTATCGATGCAGGACGGTTTCAATCTCGGCTGGAAGCTCGGTGCAGTCCTTCAGGGACGCAGCGACGCGAACCTGCTGCGCACGTATTCGGATGAACGGCAGCCCGTCGCGCAAGAACTGATCGACTTCGACAAGGAATGGTCGGCGATGATGGCCGCTCCGCCGAAAGACCCCGCTCATCCCGAGGCGGGTGGTGTCGATCCCGCGGAACTTCAGGCTTATTTCGTACGTGCGGGCCGGTATACGGCGGGCGTGGCAACCCGCTATTCGCCGGGCGTGCTGACGGGTGAATCGGCGTATCAGTCGCTGGCGAGCGGCTTCGCGATCGGCACGCGCTTTCATTCGTCGCCCGTCGTTCGCATCGCCGATGCAAGGGCGATGCACCTCGGTCACGCGGCGCGCGCCGATGGCCGCTGGCGTCTCTATGCTTTCTCGGATGCAAGCGGAAAGGCGCTCGATGCATTTTGCGATCATCTCGTCATGTCGCCTGAATCCATCGTGCGCATCAGCACGCCGGACGATGCCGATGTGGACAGCGTCTTCGATTTGCGCGCCGTGCTGCAAAAGCCACATCGCGAAGTACGACTGCAGGATCTGCATGCGTCGTTGTTGCCGCGCAAGGGGCGATACGGACTGATCGATTACGAGAAGGCATTTACGATCGACGCGTCGGCTGATATCTTCGATCAACGCGGTATAGACCGCAAACGGGGTGCGCTCGTCGTCGTCCGTCCCGATCAGTACGTGGCGCATGTGCTTCCGCTCGACGCTTTCGACGACCTGAACGCGTTCCTGCGGCCCATTTTCCTAACCAGTTCCATTTCGCAGAACCGCTGAACAGTGCCGACCAAACTCGATCACCCCGACGCGCCTTCCAGATTCACTGGCAGTCTGGTTCGCCGCGCGCAACAGCGGCATCTGGCTATTTGGCAGAGCGAGGTGTCCACCGAGCTGACGAGCGTCCAATACGCGGCGCTTGAAATCCTGCATATGACACCGGGTGTCAATCAGCGCCAGCTAGGCGACGAACTCGACGTGGACCGCTCGACCATCGCCGATCTCGTCGCACGCATGGTTCGGAATGAATTGATCGAACGATCCGACGATCCCGTCGACAAACGCAGCTACGTACTGTTCCTCACACCTGCGGGCAAGAAGCAATTGTCCACATTGCGGCCGCGTGTCGAACAGGTGGAGCGTATCCTGATCGCGAAGCTGACACCGGCAGAAGGCCGCGAATTGCGGCGCCTGCTGATGGCGCTCCTGCCGCTCGACGAATAGCGCGTTCATTCGCGAACCCGCAAAACTTTTCGGTGCCGTACTTTCGTTACCTTGTCAGGGGACGAATGACACGGCCTCCCATACCCGGCCCGGTAGCCAGTATGAAGTGGGACCGGCGTCGTCGCGCGTGTCCTTGCTGACACACGACCATCAATGGAGTTGAACATGGACAAGCAGAAAGTTCTCGTGACCGCGGGCGCCTCGGGTATCGGGCGAGAAATCGTCCGCGGCTTTACAAACAGCGGTGCGAAAGTCTTCGTGATCGACGTCGATGCGAATGGATTGTCCACGCTCGCCGCCGAATCTCCGACCATCGAAACTGCCGTTTGTGACATGGGCAGCCGCGCCGATATCGAACGCGTCGTCCCGCACGCAATCCGGGCGATGGGCGGGCTCGATGTGCTGGTGAACAATGCAGGAATTTCTGGCCCGACGGCGTCGGTTGAAGACTACGATCCTGACGCCTGGGAAGCTGTCATGCAGATCAACCTGAACGGTAACTTCAACGTCAGCCGTCTCGCCATTGCGCATCTCAAGCGATCGCAGGCAGGATCGATCATCATGATGTCATCGGTTGCCGGGCGTTTTGGTTATCCGAATCGGAGTGCGTACTCCGTCAGTAAGTGGGGCTTGATCGGGTTGACGAAGACGCTCTCGCGTGACCTCGGCGAATTCGGCGTGCGCGTCAACGCAATCCTCCCGGGCGCCGTGGCGGGCGATCGTATCGAGAGAGTGCTGGCCGGACGCGCGCAGGTAAGTGGCCGCTCCGTGCACGAGGAGCGGTACGATGCAATGTCAATCCAGTCCTTGCAACGCTTCGTCGATCCGAAGGATATCGCGGCATTGGCGGTCTTTCTCGCGTCGGATTCGGGAAAGTCGATCTCGGGCCAGATGCTGCCCATTGATAACGACATGCAGAAGGCGTCGTAAATTTGGGCGAGCGATATCAATCGCCGCAATCGAACCATCAGGGAGGTCGATCATGTCGACATTGATTAAATCGGCGACGCACACAATCGAAGGCCTTTTGCCCGAACTCGAAGCGATCTACAAGGATTTGCACCAACATCCCGAACTGTCAATGCAGGAGGTACGCACCGCGAGCATTGCCGCCGACTATGTGGAAAAGCTCGGCTATGACGTGACGCGCAACATCGGTGAAACAGGGGTCGTGGCGATGCTGCGCAACGGCGGCGGCCCGACCGTGATGCTGCGCGCCGACATGGATGCGCTGCCGATGGCGGAGGCGACCGGGTTGCCGTACGCGAGTACGGTGAGGGCAAAGGACGAAGATGGCATCGAAGTGGGCGTCGCGCACTCGTGCGGGCACGACATGCACGTGACCTGGCTGATGGGTGTGGCGCACCTGATGGCCGTCCATCGGGATGCCTGGCGCGGGACGCTGATGGCGGTGTTTCAGCCAGGCGAGGAAGTTGCGCGCGGTGCCCGCAGCATGATCGACGACGGTATGGCTGAGCGCTTCCCGAAGCCCGATGTGATCCTCGGCCAGCATGTCATGGTCGGCGAGGCGGGTACGGTCGGTTATCGGAGCGGTACGATCCTCTCGGCGGGCGACAGTCTGAAGGTTAAGCTGTTTGGGCGCGGGTCGCACGGCTCGCAGCCGCAGACCTCAATTGATCCCGTCATCATGGCGGCTTCGACGACGCTTCGTCTGCAGACGATCGTATCGCGCGAAATCTCGCCACGCGACAGCGCCGTGCTGACGATCGGCGCGCTGCAGGCAGGCACGAAAGAAAACATCATCCCCGACGACGCGACGCTCAAGCTCAACATGCGCACCTTCGACGAAGACGTGCGCGAGTACATGCTGGGTGCGATCCGTCGCATCTGCTGTGCGGAATGCGCAGCCTCCAACGCGCCGCGTGAGCCCGAATTTACGACGCTCTCAAGTTATCCGCTGACGATTAACGACGCAGAGAGGAGCGATCGCGTGCGCGCAGCGTTCGAAGCGCAATTTGGCGAGCGCGCCTACGAAACCCCGCCGGCAGCGGCAAGCGAGGATTTCAGCGTGTTCGGGCGTGAATGGGGCGTGCCGTATGCGTTCTGGTTCATAGGTGGGACCGATCCGGATACCTTCAGAAAGGCAGTGGACGAAAAAAAGCTCAACGAAATTCCCAGCAATCATTCGCCGAAGTTCGCGCCAGTGCTCGACCCCACGCTGCGTACGGGGCTGGAGGCGATGCTATGCGCGGCTTTGGCGTGGCTCGAACCGCGAGATGAATCGGCGTGAATTCGCACGCAGTCTCTTTTGCCCTCGATCTAATCGGAACATTCGCATTTGCAATCAGCGGAGCCGTCGCTGCTCGCCAAAAGCGGCTCGATCTGTTCGGCATCTTGTCCATCGCCTTTATGGTGGCGTGCGGTGGCGGAATCGTGCGCGACGTCTGTATCGGCGCAATTCCACCGGCAGGGCTTTCGAACTGGCGCTACCTTGCGGCTTCGGTGCTCGCGTCCGCGGTCGCAATCTTCGCGTATGCGCCGGTACGCCGTCTGCGACAACCCGTCCTTTTCTTCGATGCGATCGGACTCGGTCTCTTCGCAGTAGCGGGTGCACAAAAGGCATTGAGCTTTGGGCACGGTGCGGAGCTAGCCGTGTTGATGGGTATCGTGACTGCGGTCGGTGGCGGTGTTATGCGCGATGTCGTGCTTTCGCGTCTACCGGCCATCCTGGATCGCGAGATCTATGCCACTGCCGCGCTTACCGGTGCGGGCGCGCAGATTCTGTTCTCGTACGCGCACTGGACGCAGTGGTGGACGCCATGGTTCGCCACCTTCCTATGCGTGGCCATTCGCCTCGCTTCACTTCGTTTTGGCTGGCGTCTCCCAGCGTTTCGTGCGACGCGCGCCAGCTCGCTTCGTGACGACGAATAGGCATGCCGCATCATTTTGCTCCAGGCTAAAGCGCGACATATACCAGCGCGCCTTCAAGGGACTGTAGTGGCTAGCTGGCACGGAGAGCCTTGAATGGGCGGTCATCGACTAAAAGGGGAGGCCTTTGCAAAGGCGCCTCCCGGAGGCACAAGGGCCGTTTGAACGTCCGCTAGTATGACTTTTCGACCGTATCCCTTCAATGCAGTCTGAGCAGGTCGTGCGGGGTCGCCCAACCGACATTTTCCCGATTTGGGCTTACGTCGGCCCACAGGTGATTCTCTTGGATGTTCCTGTGATCGGTAAGGCAGGGTTGTCGAACAACAATGATCGGCGGTATCGTTGCCGCCATGACAACGCAACCCAAAAACCAAAGAGAAGTCCAGAAGGAAGCGACCCGGCAGCGCATCCTTTCAACGGCGCTCGAACTGTTTGTTTCGCGCGGCTACGTGGGCACGACAGTCGATGACATTGCCGCCGCCGCTAACACCACGCGCGTCACCTTCTACTCCCACTTCGAGTCGCGCCGCGAATTGATGCGTGCCTTGATTCACCAACTCAACGGCATCCTTGAGCGGCGTGACGAACCCGGTGGCAACTCCACGGCCAGTTTGCTGGTGGCGGTGGTACGCGAAGGCTCACGCGAACAGCTGGGTGGTTGGCTGCGCGACCAGGCTGCGCGCTGGCCGACAATCAAACCTTATGTGCTGGCGGCAACCGAGGCTTCCGCGGTCGATGCTGATATGCGTGCGCTGCTTCGCGGCTGGATTGAAGAGGTGGTGGCAGACATCCGCGAAGGTCTTGATGCGGCCGACCGCTACGAGCCGGGCACGCGGCATTATCGTGGTGAATTGGCCTATGTCGCCCTCGACCAGACCGCGCTTTCCTGGATGCGCGGCGATCTCGATCTGACGACCGAACCGGCGCTCGAGGTGCTGACCGAATTGTGGTGGAAATTGCTCGGCACAGAGTGACTCAGGGATTACCCTATCAAGGTATCCATTGGCTTTACATCATGTAAAGCGAAATTGATAATTCAGGCCATGATCAACAACGCGGAACATGGCCTGTGACTACCGTCCCCCAATCCGGCATCGACCTCTGGGCCGACGATGTTCTCGTCGATCCCTACCCAACTTATCGGGCATTGCGCGAACTCGGCGAAGTCGTCTATCTCACGCACTCGAAACTCTTTGCCCTTACCGGCTACGAGGTGAACAAGGACGCGCTGGCCGACCCGACGCGATTTTCTTCCGCTCAGGGAATCGGCTTCAACGACGGCGTAAACCAGGCTTTGCAGGGAACTTCGCTTGCGTCCGACCCGCCGGAGCATACCCAGTTGCGCGCCGCGCTTTCCGAGAACCTCACACCACGGGCGCTGCGTGGTCTGGGGGAGCAGATCAAGGCCAATGCGCAGGCACTTGTGGCCCGCCTGGTTAAGCAACCGTCCTTCGACGCGATAGACGACATCGCCCGGCGCTTTCCCATCGGGGTCGTCGCCGACCTCGTGGGCTTCCAGGGTGAGGCCAGGGCGAATATGCTCCGTTGGGGGCAGGCCGCGATGGAAGTCGTCGGGCCGATGAATCGGCGCACGGAAGAGAATTTTCCCATCGCGGGCGAACTCTACCGCTACTGCTCGCAGATCACCCAGGACGCGCTCACCCCCGGCTCTGTCGGCTGGGGTGTCTTCGAGGCAGAAAGAAAAGGGATCGTTCCTGAAGGCGCCGCGCGCCACATCATCCACCAATATCTCGGCGCTGGCCTTGACACAACACTTGCCGCGATCGGCAACACCGTCGCGCTATTCGGGCGCTTTCCCGAAGAGTTTGCTAAGGTTCGTGACGATCTCTCGCTGATTCCCTCGGCGTTCAACGAGGTGCTGCGCTACTACTCTCCCGTCCATGTGTGGAGTCGCGTTGCGACGCAAGACGTGGAAATCGCGGGCGTGAAGATTCCGGGTGGCTCGCGCATTGCGATTATTCTGGGCGCAGGCAACCACGACCCGCGCCATTACAAGAATCCGGAAGTCTTCGACGTGACGCGCAACCCGATCGACCACCTCTCCTTTGGCTATGGCCCGCACGGCTGCGCCGGCCAAGGACTTGCCCGCATGGAGGGTGCAGCAATCATCGAGGCGCTTGCGACTCAAATCAAATCGTTCCGCATCGGCGATGTCGCACGCGTGCCGAGCAATGTCACGCTGTCGTTCGACACCGTTCCCGTGCTGGAGTTGGAGGCCATATGATCAAACTGATTCTTGATCGCCCTCGTTGCGAAGGTCACGGTCTGTGCGAAGAGGTGGCCGCGCAGCTTCTTCACATCGACGACGAAGGCTATGCCGCTATCGATGTGAACGAGATCAGCGATGCGACACTGGCGACCGCCCAGGCTGCGGCGCGCGTCTGCCCGGTAGCGGCGCTCAAACTCGTCGATGATGGGGCGACTTAATGAGTGTCCTTCGAGATTCCCCACGCGATATCGTAGTGGTCGGCAGTGGCATCGCGGGTTTAACCGCTTGCGACACGCTTCGCGCCGAAGGATTCGATGGCCGAATCACGGTGATCGGTGACGAACCGGTCGCGCCATACAGCCGTCCCGCCCTGTCCAAGGCCATGCTGCGCGACGAGGATGATCTGACCTCGCACCTGTTGCCGGAAGCGACGCACGGGGCAATCGAACGACGCGGCATCGCCGCCGTTGGCGTCGATGTCGATCGGCAGCGCGTGCGGCTCGCGGATGGCGACGAGGTGCCGTATGACGCGCTGGTTATCGCCACCGGCACGCGTGCCAGACGCCTGAGTCCTGGTGGTAATAGCGACGAATACACCGTTCGCACACTCGCCGACGCGTTGGCGCTGCGGGCGCGACTCGCGTCAAGGCCTTCGGTCGTGGTGGTTGGCGGTGGCCCGCTCGGCATGGAGATCGCATCCGGCGCTATCGGGGCTGGATGTGCAACGACACTCGTTGCGAAAGGACTGCCGCTCGCTGACCATCTTGGTGCGTTGCTGGCGGCGCGGTTCCACGATGCTGCTCTCGCGCAGGGCCTCAAGATCGTCACGACTGACTCCGCGGAGGTCGTGATGCGCGACGGTTCACCCGTGGTGGCGCTTGGCGACGGCACGGTAATCGAAACGCAGGTGATTGTCTCTGCTATCGGCGACGCCCCCAATGTCGAGTGGCTCGTCGCCAGCGGGTTACTCGCTGGCGGCGCGCTCGTGGTGGACCGGCGTGGCCTGGTTCGCCCAAACATCGCAGCCGCAGGAGATGTCGCCGCATTTCCGCACGCGGGGCGCGTCGCACGTGTTCCGCTATGGACGAGCGCCATCGATCAAGCGAAAGTGGCCGCCGCCGCGCTCCTCAGGCTGGATGCTCCGGAACTCACATTCCAGCAGTACTTCTGGACAGAGGCTTTCGGTATTTCTCTAAAAGCCATTGGGCCAACACCGGTTGTTGGCGAGGCAGAAATCGTGGAAGGCACCGGCGAGCGGGGAGTGCTTCGCTGGCGGCAACCGGACGGCACAGCGACTGCCGTCGCACTTGACTATCGCGTTCCGATCCCGAAGCTGCGCCGCGTGACCGCGTGACCGCGTGACCGCGTGACCGCGTGACCGCGTGACCGCGTGACCGCGTGACCGTTTATAGCTTAAAGCTGATGATCATAAATATTAAGTATGTCTAAATGAAATATCAGATGCCTTAACTACTGGGGCGACCGAAGAAGAGGAGATTATTTTGGGAAACCTAACAGAAGGCAGATTCAAAGAACATTATGTTTATTAGACTGGAGAGTTTGTTTTGAGTGAGATGACCGTTTTTACTGCTGATAACGTGCATCGCGCCCCATCGCTTATAGGAGGCGAACATGTGCGTTAAACACAGCCAAGGTGCGCTTGAACCGTTGCCACCGTTCACTTCCCTGATCCTTGACCCGCCCAATTACGAAGGTGTCAATGCAACACTAGTCAATACGGTGCTCGGCCCGGTCGACGCAAGGCTGCTTGGGATCACGCTGGTCAGCGAATCGCTGATGTATGTGTTGCCGGGGGCGCAGTACGCCTATGACATCAAGATGGATCGTGCTGAAGTCTTTGACCTCCTGGCGGCCAAGCTGAGCACGTTCAAGGCGGCCGGCGGGGGCACCATCGTCGATGCGACGGGCATGTTCGAAGGGCGCGACCTGCGCCTGTACGAATCGCTGTCACGTGCCACCGGCGTTCATATCGTCGCTTCCACCGGGCAGGGGCCGGAGTCCATGCTCGGTGGATATTTTCTGACGCCACAGACCAATCCTCCCACCCCGTGGCCAGCAAGCAAGTTTGCCGAGTTGTTCGGCAAAGAAGTCAATGAGGGGATGGTGGTTCCTCGAAAGGAACGTCGTGCGCCGGCTGGCATGGTGGTGACGGCGGTCACCCAAAGTGGCATGACGCCGACCGATGGCAACCTCGTGCGAGGCGCTGCGCGCGCCGGCTCGACTTATGGCGTGCCTGTATTCATCCGTAGCGGCGCCGACGCTCTGGCGGAAATGCAGCTAGCCATCGACGAGGTGCTGGAGCCGGAACGCCTTGTTATGGGCGGAATGGATCGTCGTGACGCCGTTGTCAAGGGCTGGCCCATGGCAGTTGCGCGGGCCGGTGTCCGGCTGAGCATCGATCACATCGGCTCGAATGACCCACTTTATCTCAGCGATGTCGAACGGGTCAGTTTGATATACAGATTGATCGAAGAAGGCTTTGCCGCTCGCATCCTTCTCTCCGCTAGTGCCACGGGGGTGGCATTTGGCGAGCCTGGTAACGATATTCCCTACAGCGACGTGCTGACGAAGTTCGTGCCCATGCTCCAGGCAGCGGGGGTATCCCGGGCGCACATTGCACAAATGCTGATTACGAACACCGCGCAATTGCTGAGCGTAAATGGGGAAGTCAAATGAAACGAGTGAATACGGTACTGGGCACCATTTCGGCTTCGGAGCTTGGGTTTGTCGCAATCCATGAGCACATTGGCTATGGCATGCCGGGTTGCGAACTCGACAGCAAATGGTGGAAGACGCCTGAGCAGCGCTACGAAGAAACGGTACCCAAGCTGCGGCAGTTTCACGAGAACACAAAACCCTGGGGTGCGGCCACCTTCGTGGAAGCCACGGGCATCTGCAACGGTCGCGACATCGACTACTACAAGTCTCTGTCGGACAAGACGAGTGTGCACATCGTCGCCAGCACGGGCTTTGTCGGTGGCGACACGGCATTGCCGTTCTTCGAGCGGGCGAGCGTCGAGTATCTGACCGACCAGTTCGTCCATGAAATTGAGGTCGGAATTGGCGGCACCGGTGCCAAGGCCGGGATCATCAAGGTTGGGGTGAGTCGCGGCTTCAAGATGAAGGAGCTCGACCTGCGCATCTATCGCGCCGCAGCACGGGCTTCCAGAATCACCGGCGCACCGATTTTTACCCACCTCGCGGTCGACTCCGCGCCGGCACTGAACATCTTCGCGGAGGAGGGACTGCCCTGCCACCGGGTCTTGTTCGGGCATGCCGATGATGGTGTAAGCCAGGGTTTGATCAATGAGAAGGCCCTCCTGGACGCGGGAGCGCGGATTGGCTTCGATACCTTCGGTTACGACCTCGAACTGCCCGATCCGCCATTCTGGGGCCGCCACCGTCAGGAGCGTCTCCACCACTTTCTGAGGTTCCTGAGAAGTGGCTTGACGAAACAGGTCCTCGCATCGGCGGATGCCAATTGCTCGCCGTTGGGTTGGCCTGGCGTGAAAGGCCACACGGTGAACTATCTGTTCGAGCAACTCATCCCTGATCTGCACACAGAGGGTATCGATGACTCGGTCATCGATCAGCTGTTTGTTCATAACGCGGCCGAGTTTCTGACCTTGACGCCTATTTCCCATCATTGAAAAGTAGTGGACCAGAGAGACAAACATGACACCCGGCACTTTGAAGGAACTGAATATCGCCGTGATCGGCGCCGGTTACGCGGGTGCGACCGCGGCGCTGGCGCTGAGCCAGTTGGGCGCAACGGTCACGGTTTATGAGCAGGCGCAAGAGATCAACGAGGTGGGGGCCGGGATTGGACTACGTCCGTCCACGATGGACCAGTTCCGCAAGCTCGGCATCTTCGACCGTATCGCCGCCGTGACCTCGCCAAGCGACTACTTCGAGATTCTGACCGCTCACGGTCAGCGGATCGCCATGGAGGAGTGGCCCGAAAAGCAGGTCTTTGGTGCCAGCACGCATTTCGTGCACCGGGGCGACTTCATCGAGACGTTGCTGAGCACGCTTCCCGCAGGCATGGTGAAGCTGAACCACCGTCTCAGCCGGATCATCGACAACGGCGACGGCGCCACGGCAATCTTCGAAAACGGCGTGAAGGTAAATGCCGATCTGATCGTCGGTGCCGACGGCATCCGCTCGCAAGTGCGCAAGCATCTGTTCAGCGAGAAGCCCCCGGTATTTGCCGGCGAACACGCGTATCGCGCCGTCATCCCGGCGGCAGACACCTTCGGTCTGGTGGCCGACGGCAACCTTCGCATGTTCGTGGGGCACGGCACCAAGATTTACCTGTTGCCGCTGCACCATCGCAATGAGGTTTCGTTTGATGTCACCTGTCTTGCGACCGACTCCACGCCGGCGCCCGCCGTCAGCAGGGAACAGCTGATGAAGGTCGTGGCAGACTTCGATGCGCGACTGGTGGCAATCGCAGAGGGGCTCGACATGAGCAAAGTGAACCTGCGCGCCGTATATGACATCGACCCGGTTCCCGACTGGCATTCCAACTCGGTGGTGCTGATTGGCGATGCGTCTCACGCGATGCTGCACCATCAGGGCCAAGGTGCGAACTCGGCGGTTCTTGATGCCGGTGCGCTTGTCGAGAAACTCCGCGAGGCCGATTCGATTCCCGAAGCACTGGCGCAATATCAGGCCAGCCGCAAACCGGTAACCGATGAGCTGCAACGCCTGTCGCGCCAAGGCTGGAGCGAAGACGAAGTCCAGAGTGTCTTTCCCAACCAGCATCAGGGCGAAATCGCCGCGAGGAGCTAAACCATGGCACTGCATCCTGTGGTCGCTGAGTTCATCGCATCCCTACCGCCTCCGCCGCCAGGACCGCTCAACCCGGAGGCCATGCGAGCGGCGGACGAGAGCCGCGTTCCTCCATTGGAAAAACGGCCGCCCGTGCATTCGGTATTCGACCAGTCCTTGTCGACGCCTGTCGGCGAGGTTCCCGTGCGCGTCTACAAGCCGACGGCAGCCGATATCCATCCGGTGCTGGTCTATTTCCACGGTGGCGCGTTCTTTCTTGGCAGTCTCAACACGCACGATCATGTTGCGCGTGCACTGGCCAGTGCCACGCAATGCGTTGTTGTTTCGGTCGGTTACCGGCTGGCTCCCGAACACGTCTTCCCTGCTGGCCTGAGCGACTGCTACGCCGTGGTTCAGTGGATAGAAAAGAATGGCCGCAGTCCGGGCAACTGGATTGGCTGGGACGGTCAAACCCTGGCAGTGGCAGGTGACAGCTCAGGCGGGAACTTCGCGGCTGCGGTCGCCGCGATGGCGGTCGATGCGGGACTGAGATGCATCACGCACCAGGTGCTCTACTACCCGTCGCTTGATCTCGACTTCGATGCCGAGCGCTACGCGTCGATGAAGACCAACGCCGTCGGCAATGGTCTGGAAACGGCGATGTTGAAGCCATTCAACACGTTCTACGTCGATAGCGGTGCGAACCCTGCTGATCCTCGAGTGTCGCCCATCAAGAGACCGGATCTTTCCGGATTGCCGCCGGCACTCATTGTCACGGCGGAATGCGATCCCCTTCGTGACGAAGGGGAGTTGTATGGTGCAAATCTGCAGCAAGCAGGCATTCCGGCCACGATTCACCGCTACGAATCGGCCGGGCATGGCTTTGTCCAACATTTCTCCTGGCTACCGGAATTCCAGGGCGTGTTCGCCGAAACCGCTGACTTCATCAGGAATACAAAGCGATGAGTGCTGTCGATATCCACCCATTGTTTTCGCAGTGGGGGCGATTCGGCCTCTACAGTTTCTTCATCGACGGAAGCGAACCGGCGATTGTTGACACTGGCATCGCCTCATCGCCAGCGGGTGGCATTGCACCAGCCCTGAAGCAACTAGGTCGGCGCATTGAAGACGTGCGCTGGATTCTTCTGACCCACGGGCATATCGATCACCTCGGCGGTGCACATGCCTTATGGGAGCTGACGGGCCGGAAAGCCAAAGTGGTCATCCATGAGGCCGATGCGCCGTTCCTGCGATCGCGCCGCACTCATGTCGAAGAGTATCTGGCCGCCCGTGGCCGCTATATCAACGACCCGGAAGGAGAGGCCAAGCTGACGGCGGCCTGTGCGGCCGCTATCTCCGGGGAAATGGAGCCGCACCAGGTGGTCCGTCATGGCGACCAGTTGTCGCTTGGGCCGGATGTGACGATCACGGTGCATTCCGTGCCGGGTCACACGGCTGGCTCGGTGGCCTATGTGGTGGAAGGTCAGCGTGATGTCTTCGTAGGCGACGCCGTGCAGATCCACGGTGCAGCCAACGGATTTCCGAGTTATGCAGATCCAGATGCATACCGTGCCAGCCTGCTGCACCTTCGCGACTACGTCAAGCCAAACCGCCTGTTTCTCGGTCATCCCTATCGCAGCCAGGGTGCTGAATCACAGGGCGTGATGCTGCCTCGCGAACAGGCGGCAGCCAAGATCCAGGAAAGCCTCGACATTGAGGCGAGGGTGCGTGCCGCCACCGGACAATTCGGCCTCGACGGCAAGGCTGTTGCCAAGGCTTCCTGTTCGCCCTTTTGTTGTATCGCGCAGCACTTGCGCTACGACGGCGACCCAACAGTGGAACCCTCACCGTTTTTTACCACTATGCACGGATACTTTCATAAGGGCTACCGCTCATGATGGTTGTACACAAAGACCTGCGTGTGCCGATGCGCGACGGCATTCACCTGGCTGCAGACGCCTACCATGCCGAAGGCGATATGCCGCGCCCTGCACTCGTCGCGCTAAGCCCTTACGGTAAGGAATTACAGGCGCTTGCGCTCACCATTCCTCCCCAGCGACGTCCCTCTCCGTTGTGGGACGGATGCATCGAGGCCGGTGACATTGCGCGTGTGGTGAAGGAGGGCTACGTTCACGTGATCGGTGACGTACGTGGCTCCGGCGGTTCAGAGGGGGAGCACATCGGGAACTACAACGCCGGTGGCGTTCCGCTGGGAAAGGACGCCTACGATTTCATCGAGTGGGTCGCTGCGCAACCCTGGTGCAACGGCGTTGTGGGCATGATCGGCATCTCGTATTTCGGCTCCATGCAGATTTTTGCCGCGGCTGAGCGGCCCCCGCATCTCAAGGCGATTTTCGTCAGTGGCGGGCATTTTGATTTCTATGAGACAACCTATCACGGCGGTGTCATGTGGTTCATGCCACGTGCTGCACGAGAGGGCCGTGGCGGCGACTCGGGCTGGGCCTTCACGCATCGTCACAAATCTCGCATGCTGGAGACCTACTCCGAGGAGGAAATCAAACGACTCGTGGCAGAGCGACTCGCCGACCCGGACGTGGCCGCCTGGCCCAACCTCGTACACCTGCTGAACTATCCAATTCACCACGAGTCCTGGTTCGACATCGTCATGAATCATCTCGATGGCGAATGGTACGAAGAGCGGAACCCGATCAATCTAGCTAAAAACATCGACATCCCTGTCTATTTGCAGATCAATCAGGGGCGCGGCTGGACCGTAGACGGAACGATCGAGATCTTCGCTGTGCTGAAAGGGCCGAAGAAGCTGGACATCGGGCCATATCCGCCGATGCAGACGCGTCCCTGGGTGGATGAGCATGACACGATGTTCCGCTGGTACGACTACTGGCTAAAGGGCATCGACAACGGGATCATGGACGAGCCGGCGGTGAAGGTGCATGTCGAAGGCAGCCGTCAATGGATGGCCGCTGACCATTGGCCTGTCACGCCAGTCAAATACAAGGCGCTGTACTTGCGTACCCGTGGCAAACTGGCGTTCGAGCCCGAGCCCTTGGGTGTCGATCATGCGCATCCCGAAGGCTTCTATCAGGCACCGCTGACCATCGTCGACAAGGTCGAGAAGCTGACCTGGTCCACCGAACCGTTCCCGGCCGCAACGTCGGTTCACGGCGTGGGCGCTGCGCATCTCCACATTGCCATTGACCAGGACGACACAAATTTGATCCTGCGCGTGTGGGACGAAGCGCCGACCGGCAAGCGCCAACTTGTCACGACAGGCTTCCTCAAGGCTTCGCATCGCGAACTCGACGAACGATCCAGCGACGGCGATCCGTATCATCCGCACACCCGCAGTGTGCCTGTCGAGCCTGGCGTGATCAACGAATACGTCGTGCGGCTCTACCCCTTCG
Organism: Paraburkholderia sp. USG1; assembly: GCF_031570135.1. NCBI lineage: Bacteria > Pseudomonadati > Pseudomonadota > Betaproteobacteria > Burkholderiales > Burkholderiaceae > Paraburkholderia > Paraburkholderia sp. USG1. Next base: position 332,061 of record NZ_JAMWXW010000005.1, read on the forward strand.
CGAATGAATTCAAGGCCGGCCACAAGCTGGTCGTCGAACTTATGTGCAACGAGCCGCTGGTGGATGAGCACAATTCCCTGTTGCCTCCTGACGCATTTCACCTGCCGGTTGGACGAGCGGTGACTCACACTATTTATAGAGATTCAACGCATCTTTCGCGTCTCATATTGCCGTTTGCGTCATACCCGAAATGAGCGAAGGTATATCGGCAAGGTATCCAGATTTTTCCAACAGGCTGCCGCCCTCATAGCCAACCGGATCGCAATTGGAATAGTCCTCACCGTCTTCAGCGCACCCGCCTGACATTCGGTGAGGTGGAACCTGGGATCGGATCGCGATGGACGACGCTGCGCATGACGATGGCTCCCATCGCCGCGCCCCGAAGTTTCCGATATGAGGAATATCCGAAGGTGTTTTAAGGTGCAGATATATATCACGTAAATAGTACTACTACATAAAGGAGACGAAATGAAAGAGAGACGTGGTTATCAAAGCAGGATGCAGCGATCCGTGCAGGTCGTTATTGGAGCGACATTGGCTGCGATGTCATGCTTGGGGCAAGCATCGACATACCAGCCGGCGGGCATCGATCTCGGCGCGACGACGTTTAATGATGCGTTCGGCAGTATGGAACCAGGCTGGACGACAATCCAGCTCTTGCAGTACAAGCACAACACCGAGTTTTACACGAACAGCGGCGCACAGAATCCCGCATTCAAGGATGCGCAGCTCAATGCGTTCGTGTGGGTGCCACAGATCGTCTATACGTCGCCGGTTCCCATACTGGGGGGCGCACTCGGCTTCACGGCGCTGCTGCCGGTGACGTCGTTGAACGCACACTCGACTGAGTTCAATCCTTATGCGCCGACGCTGACTGCGCGTTCGGGTTTCGGCGACATTACGTTCGGCCCGTTTTTGCAGATGGCACCTGTAATCAGCAACGGTCGTCCGGTCTTCGTGCAGCGTTTCGAGTTTGACGTGATCGCGCCGACCGGTGCCTATGATCCGAACAATCTGGTTAATCCGAGTTCGGGCTTCTGGTCGTTGAACCCGCACTGGTCGGTGACGGTTTTGCCGACGTCGAAGACGGAAGTGTCGGTACGGATGCACTATCTATACAACATGAAGAATACCAATCCTGGCATCAACAATCCGTTTCAAGTCCCGGGCATGGTGAACTTCCAGGCCGGCCAGGCGGTGTGGGCCAACTTTGCGGCGTCTTACAAGATATTGCCGAACCTCGATGTCGGCTTGAACGGCTTCTGGTTCCGCCAGATCACCGATGACCGTGTCAACGGCGCAAGCCAGGCCGCGGCCCGTACGACGAACCTGTCGCTGGGTCCCGGTGCCGAGTGGACGATCGATCGCAAGAACTTCGTGTTTGCGAACCTTTATTTCCCGGTGGTGGAGCGCAATACGTACTCCGGCACTCACGTGAACCTGCGCTGGATTCATGCGTTCTGACCGGAGATGACCATGCAGAAGGTACAGGACTTACCAAGAATCGAGAGTGCTCGCGGAATGGTGACCCTGATGGTGTCGCACTGCGCAGGCATGTTGGATCTGGTTGCGTTGCCGTTATGGGTAGGCACACTGGTCGCGCACTATCGCTTCAATCCCCAACAGGCAGGAACGCTGCCGACACTGTTTCTGATTGGTGCATCGTTGTCCAGCATGTTTTTTGCGGCCCACTTTAACCGTGTGAACGCAAAGTGGACTGCGGTGATTGGCTTTGCTGCAGCGGCGTTGGCCTTCGCGCTGTGCTTCGGACAGTCGACCATGGCCGCGCTGGCACCGTTGCACTTCGCCGGCGGCTTGGCCGTGGGAGCCGCGTTGAGTTCGACGCACGGTACGATCGGGCGTGCGCTCAATCCTCATCGGGTGTTCGCATGGGCGGGACTGGCTATTGGCATATTCGGCATCGTTTTTTTTGGCGCTACTCCAGAGGTTCTAACTAAGTTTGGAGGGGCGACTTTATTTATTGTCTTCGCCGGAACCATGGGGCTTGCGGCTGTGATGGGACTGTTGTTTTTCCCGCGTCCAAGCCGTGAGATCGCGGAGGATCGCCACCGATCTTCCGTGCGAGTGCAGCCGCTTTCCTGGGCGGTCTGGTATTCGATCGTCGGAATCGCGTTGCTCGCGATGACCCAAGCGATGACACTCAGTTTTTACGAGCGAATCGGTATGGCGCGAGGCTTTGGCCGGGAGATGGTAACGTTGGCGCTCGTAATTTATGGCATCGTCGCTCTAGTGCCGGCGCCGTTGGCTGGTTTGCTTGAAAAGCGCATCAAGGCAACAACAGTTATTTCAATCGGGCCAATCATGCAGGCTGTGTGCGCCATGATCGTGACGCATACCTGGAGTTATCCGATGTTTGCCGCCTCAGGTGCGCTGATGGCATTCACTATTTTGTTCACGCACACCTATGCTTTTGGCCTGCTTGCGCGACTAGATGCTACCGGGCGGGCAGTAGCGGCAACTCCGGCCATGCTCATGGTGGGTGCCGCCATCGCTCCATTCCTTGCCGGAACGCTGGTCAAGTTCATCGGCTTCAATGCGATTGGCTACGCCGCCATTGCTTTGGTCGCAATTCAATTGTTGTTGTTCAACCTGACGCGCAGGGCTGTTGCGCAAACAGGAGACATTCGTGCCGGCCTAATGAAAAGTGTCGATGAGCTTTCCGCGCCGGCCGGAGATTGCCGCGAAGAAGTATGGCCTGAAGAGGGGCGACGTTCTCGTTGAACTGGGTCACGCCGTAATGTGGAGATCATCATTAGGCTAGGGCCGTCGACCTGGCGCTGGTACATTGCCTCTAGTACAGGATTTGCCTGCGTTTTCGGTGGCACTGCGTGCGATCCTAGACGAAGCCATTGTCGAGCACGCCGTAGAGTGTGACCGACGACTGCGCGAACACGGGGGCGATGGACGCGCAGGACAAGACTGCACCGGATGCGAGACTGACAAACCTTTTCATGCGGAATCTCCGTTTATATTCGCACCAGAATTTAGGTGCTTTTATAGAAACATACGACCTACGTACAACTAACGGAAATGCCATGAAGTGGCATGAGAAAGCGCGCCGATACGCCCGGATCTGCCGCGATCTTACGGCGAGAGAGTCGGCTCGGGGCGGGCCGTCGGGTTATTGTCTGTCGGATCGAAGGCGGGTCCCAGCAAGGCAAGCTGACGGCCTAGAGTAGTTTCGCTGTTCAGTCTGGCTCCCTTTGATTGATTGTATTTACTGCGTGCTCGATATCGACACTGGCGAAAAATGTATCGAACATTGCTCGGCAAGGTTAATTGTGCGGAAGGCGATGGGTCCATGTATAAAACTTAGATTTGATGGTACTTTCTTTACTGATTCCGTCATCGGATCGGGGAAACCAGTGTCTATCTGGCGAGCCGTGCGCAGGATGCGCAGTTTATCGGATAGTCCATGCGTGGAAAACCGAACTCGCGAAGAACGGCAGCGCCGAGGTTATGCGAGACACGGTGCGGCCTTCGGTAGCTGTTTCGCAGGGCCGGCGAATATCCCACCACTATGGACGAAGCCTCAATCTCCCGGTGCAGATGTGTGAGTCTTGGCAACCGTGGTCGGCGCCACCGGCGCTTATTGGACCGGGGTCAGCGCGTTGTCGCCGTCTTACCGCACTTGCTCGGACCATGCGTCGGCGGCAGGGAGTCGCGACATGGAAGCCGGGCGCCAAGGATTCAGGCACGGAGCGCGAACTGTCCCACTTCATCGCGAACGCTGAAGAGAAGCGGAAAGCGTCGCTCGACAGCGTGGCGGCAATAAGAGACATGGCCGGGATTCGTGGAAAATCCGCCACATCTCGAACTACGTCACTGATTTAACAAAGAAATCTATGACTGGATCCAGCGAGGGAATGAGTGCTGCGGATCCTGCAGGTAGTCGCCAAGCCCGTTGATGTGCTCGCGCCGATAGGGGATACGCCAGAAAGCCGATTCTAATCCTGCTCTGCATGTCTTGCTAAGACGCGGTATTGGAGGTTCGACCGTGGCTCTCGAGCGGTGCCGCGGTAACCGGCAACCCTCATAGCGCTCGCGCGGTGTCCTGCCGATACGCAAATAACTTGCGGGCGCAGAGGCCTGGTGATTTTGAGCCGACCGGTCACTGGACTTTTGCGGGATCACTCGAAGCGTCACCTGTAAGGTCGTCAGCAAACTTGCGTGAGCCGCGCCAGGTTCTCAACGTCCTGTTCGTCCCATTCAGCGAAAATCGAACGTCCGATCCCCTCGCGCGCCTCATCGATATGAGCAGTCATCGCTTTGCCCGGGTCGGTAACGACAGCCTTGCGGACTCGGCGGTCTGCAGCACTTTTCCGGCAGTCAACCAGACCGAGGTTCTCCCGCTTCGCGACCTGTCGGCTAAGAGTGGAGTAATCGCGCCCACGCGGTAGTCCATCTCGACAATCCCGATAGGGCCCGAGCGGGGGTGCCGTCAATAAACGGACTTTTTCGCCAAGGTCTCACCTTTGTCGATGGCGGTGCGCAACCGCCGGAAATCGCCGCTTGGCGACACGTTTGTTCGCGTGCCACACGTTGTCTCCCATCAGGTCGATATGATTCCAGCCGCCGGCGGCGCGACGTGCGGGATCAGGCTTTGTCGATCTTCCACAGTTGTCGTCAAGCGGCAATCTAAGACCGCTCGCGCCAGCGAGTTGCAGGCCTTGCCCTTGTTAAGTCCGGCAGACGTGTGGCGGCGCAACGCCGGATCCTGAAGCCACTTCAGCTTGAACAGCGCTCGATGCGACCGAGTTCGCGCAGGCCGGCAGAGAGGCAGTTCTGCCGCGGATACGCGCTGAGCTTGTGCAGGATGCCGTTCTCAGTACATGACTTCCCGCCTCGCAGGTTGGTTGCGCATTGCGGCGTAATTCGCGCGGACCTAATTCGGCTATGCGTATGCCGCTCGACGCGCTATGGTGACCAGTGGTCACTGCGGTGCCCTAACACTGCCAACCATCGCGCGCGTATAAAGAAGCTTTCTCGGAGCGTTAGGCAAGCGGGCAACCCTTTGATCTCGCTGCAGATGACCAGCGGGGATCGGGCGTAAAAAGAAGTCTTTGTTGACAGCCGTTCGATGAAGAATCGGGCAGCAGAGATACGCGTGGGCAGCACCTGATTTTGATCCTGTCTCCGGGTCGCCGGCTGGCGACGTTAGGGACCGTGACTTGCGGTTAGATACCTGTATCGCTTGGCAGCGCTTCGATTTTCCCGATTTCCGCGAAAGAGATTCCCCATTCGGCTCTGTGTCTCCATCGTTGACGAATATACACTCGGGCCAAAGTTACACGAGAACAACGACGGAGACGCGTCATGCCGCAAGCAACCCCTGCTTCGAGATCCCATCGTATTTCGATGAAACGCACTCAGAGGATGCAGTGAGCAGCCGTTTTGGTCAGCTATCGTCGGACTACGAGCGCCTGCAACAAGCAAGCAGACTCGAAGGCGCCGGGCAGTCGGCATGCCCGAGGTGCTCTGACCGAGTCCGCAAGAGCGCGTCGTCTCCCTGCAAGTGATTTACGCTCCGCATTCCGAACCAAGCTCCGGATGCGATGAACGCGGCAACGATACGGACCCTTCTTAAACAGATGTAGAAAACGCGATTTCCGCGCGATCGATGACAGGCACCGGCCTAGTTTTTTGCATTACAGAACATCACGCGCTGCCGTAAATATCAAGTCGACACTATCGGATCTTCGCCAGTTTGGTGATTAATATAGTAGTACTATATAAATAGAGGAGATGTGATGAGGAAGGTTCTGTTTGGGCTGTTCGCAATGACGGCGACGGCGTCTGCAAGTGCGCAAAGCAACGTCACGTTGTATGGCATCGTAGACAACGGGCTTCAATATGAGACTGGCATGCCGAAGGGGCACGTGTTCGGCGCACAGAGCGGAGGATGGGCCCAGTCGCGATTCGGTCTCAAAGGCGCCGAAGATATCGGCGGCGGTACACAGGCTATTTTCCATCTTGAGTCTCGACTCAACACACAGAACGGTAGCCTAGCCAACGGCAGCTTCTTCGAGGGGCAGGCGACTGTAGGCTTGCACAACGACACATGGGGTCAACTGAAGTTTGGCAACATGGGCTCGGCCGAAATCAGCCAATATTCGGGCGACGTCGACCCGCAGCAGACGAAGAAGTATGCGATTGGCACGCTGGTGCGCGGCCGGATCTTCTCGCAGGCCGGCAACGGAGTAGAGTATCTGTCACCGATGATCGGCGGATTTACGCTGCAGGGGCAATACGACCTGACGAATTCGACGAAATGGAACTCTGGAAATCCAGGAAGCGCGCCGGGCCAGTTGGGCTCATCGAGCGGTCTGGGTAGTGCTCAGGGGAGGTCGGACGGCATCAAGCTGTCGTATCAGACCGGCGGTCTTTACTGGCAGGCGACATATGATGAGGTCCGCGACCCCAACGGCCAGTTCAGCAATGTGTACCTGGCCTCGCGCTCCATCCTTACGGGTGCGACCTACGCGTTCGGTCCCGTGATTGCGTATATTGGCTATCAGCACCTCAGCGCACCCAACGCGTCCAACGCAGGATACTTTGGTACGGCCACTCCGACAACGTTGCCGTCAGGCACATCGCTGCCGACGGCAGTAAATCACGAATGGATTGGCGCCATCTGGCAGACCACGCCAGCGCTTTCGATCACCGGTGCGGTCTATCACGCAAACGCCAATCACGGCAATGGCAACGCGACGCTATACACACTGGGCACGAACTATTCACTGTCGAAGCGAACGCTCCTGTATACCGAGCTCGGTTACGTCCGGAATAGTTCGACATCCAATCTCGGGCTAGACAGCGGGCTGTATGGCGCAAACACTAATAACGACCCGATAAGCAGCGCCGCGTCCAGCACAAATCCGAACTACGGCAAGAGCCAGTTTGGCGTAATCGCGGGTATCGCCCATCAGTTCTAGGAGGAGCGGAAGGGTTCGGGACAGTTTGTATCTCGAACGTTTGGCGCGGGCGCACTTTTTCCAGTTCATCTAACCGTGCCCGCCCGACCAAGGCTGACTTCGCGCCAGACGATTTGCAAGTGAGGTTCAACCGCGAGACTGTGGAGCCAACAAGAGGCGGCCAGTCGCAACCCGATCCCGGCTCGTTTCGGACACTGGATCCGTCAACATCGCTATCAACGAAACCGGCTCGCTATGTGCTCCGGAATGTTCTCGGGTGTCACGACGACTACCGATGAAGACGGCGATACGGCGGACGCTGGCAGGAGCTTATGAAAGTGCATGACGTGTTGACATGCTGAGCGCATGTCCTGACGTAGTTCGTGATGCAGAATCGCCTGAACCTTACCCTCGCGCAGTAGGCGCACGTTGTCCCTGTCCAGGTCGTGTCCGATAAAACACACCGGAGACCGTTGTTGCGCTTCGAGCGCTCGAAGAATGGCGATATTCCCGCCTCCCATCGAGTAGACCGCGGCGATTCTGGTATCTGTGGCGAGAACATTGAGGACTCGCTTTTCGGTAGGCGTGTCAAGGCCGTGGCCGCCACTGGCATCAATCAACGTAAGCTGGGGATAGCGGGTTCTCAACGCGCGTCGAAAGCTTATTTCGCGTTCCTCCTCGCCCCTGAACCGTTCATCGCTCATCGTTATCAGGATGTTGCCAGGACCTGGACCTAGCCACTGCGCAACAAGATATGCGGCGGTGGCGCCGGCGACCCGATTGTCCAGCCCCGCGTATGCAACGCGTCCCGACAATGGGATATCGGTGAAGATCGTGATGACCGGAATGCCGCGACGCTGCAGGTCGCCTATTGCTTCGGCAATCTCGGGAACATCGCGCGCCTTCAGGAAAATCCCGTGGCTTCCTCGACGTCCAATCGACTGAAGAGTCTCGATTACCTGGGCCGTTGTCATCGTTTCCCGCATCAGGAAGCGCGGACGAATGACTACCGGGTGCATCCCCGGAAGTTCTGTTTCAAGCGCGTCCTTGATCTCGTCGGCAAAGCGTGCGGGGGCTTCTACGACCACGTCGACCATGAGCTTTCGCCCTATGGTCGCCAACTGCAGTTCCTGCTTTTCGAGTTCCTTGATGGCTTGCTCGACGCGCTTGCGCGTGTGCTCACGAACGTGGGCGCGTTCGTTGAGCACACGGTCGACCGTTGCCACTCCGAGCCCGGCCTGAAGCGCTATCTCCTTGATAAGAAAGCGGTGTGCCATGCCTGCATCTCCTTGATGTATTTTTGATGTTTTTATGATACCCGCATATCAGTTCTGGGGCCTATGCTTGATTCACAAGGGAGGGCCTATGAAACAGAGTCAAGGATGCCTCGCGAAAAGGGGGCAGCAGTGGTATAGCGAACGTGATTGCTCCTTGAATGAATTCGTGGCTCAGCTGAACGCGGGCGACGACTGTCCCACGCGTTATGCGGCGGAGATCAGGCAGGGAATTCCCGTGTACGACTGTCAACAGCTCGATGACGTCGCACGCGATGCATCCGGTCGCGCGCAGTTGCAGGCGGAATGGGCGTGCGTCCTTCGGGATGGTGCCGGAGTGCTGCTGCTCCAGCAGGCATTCGCTGATATACGACCTATCGATGACGCCACAGCTGTCTTCGCCGCTATCATTCGCAGCGAGCGGGAACAAGGCTCAAGCGGAGCGGACCATTTTGCAGCGGCGGACACAAACGATCGCATCTGGAATGCCCAGGAAAAGCTTTGCCTTCGAGCGCCGGCCGTATTCGCGGAGTATTTCTCGAATCTGATGCTTCGGGCAGTGTCGGAGGCCTGGCTTGGCCCGTGTTACCAGATGACATCGCAGGTCAATGTGGTTCGCCCCGGCGGCGATGCACAAAAGGTACATCGCGACTACCACCTCGGTTTCCAGACGGTCGGCGAAGCTGAACGCTACCCGGTGCACGTGCACAGGATGTCCGCCTTTCTTACCCTGCAAGGGGCGGTGGCGCACACCGATATGCCGGTCGAAAGCGGACCAACAAAACTCCTGCCGTATTCACAGCGGTATGCCGAGGGATACGTGGCATGGCGGCGTGCAGATTTCCGGGAATACTTCGAGGAGCACTTCGTCCAGTTGCCGCTCTCAAAGGGCGATGTCGTGTTCTTTAATCCCGCGTTGTTTCATGCGGCGGGTGCCAATCGCACCACTGACGTTCAGCGCATGGCGAATCTCCTGCAGATCTCGTCGGCATATGGCCGGGCGATGGAAGTGCTCGACCGTAGAAGAATGTGCGAGGCGGTTTATCCGGTATTGCGCGAGCGCCGGGCAATGGGGCGAATAAGTGACGCCGAAGCCGCCGCGGCAATTGCGTCCTGTGCTGAGGGATACCCGTTTCCTACCGACCTCGACCGCAACCCGCCGGTCGGCGGATTGGCGCCAGAAAGCCAGCAGGAACTCATGCAACGCGCACTCGACGAGGATTGGGAGCCCGCCAGATTCATACAGGCGTTGAACGATCAGGCCTCGCGAAGCCGCATGACGTAAATTCGCACCGGATCCGGGTGGACGTTCAAATTGATGGTTTTTTGATTTGTTTTTGTCCATCAGCGATAGACCGGGTGCCGTATTATTACCAGCCCATGACAAACAGGCGGCCGGCGAAGTTCCCGAAAATCGCGCACCTGTGCTGCTGTGCGACGGAACCTGGGGGAAAAGTACGGTGGTACAGGAAGATGGACCAGTTCAAGGAACTACAGTTATTCGTTGAGGTTGCCGAGACGGGCAGTATCAGCCGGGCTGCGGAGGCTGTAGACCTTTCCATATCCGCGGCAAGCCGCTACCTGATCTCGCTGGAGACCCGGCTTGCCGTCCAGCTCGTGCGCAGGACGACGCGCAATCTCTATCTTACCCAGGCTGGGGCAGAGTTCCATCGACGATGCAAGTCCATCCTTGCGGACCTCAGCGAAGCTGAGTCGGTCATCAAGGATGCGACGGTGCGACCGAGTGGCGTACTTCGCGTCACTGCATCGCTTTCGTTCTGCATGCTGCACATTGCACCTATGCTTCCGGAATTTACGGCGCGTTATCCGGACATCACGGTGGATGTTGTGGCGTGCAATCGTTACCACGACATCATCGAGAATGGCATTGACGTCGCAATCCGTACCAAGGTCCTTGAGGCGGACAGCAACATAACGGTAAGGAGGCTGGCCGCGACCCGGCGAATACTCTCCGCAGCTCATTCGTATATCGAAGCAAACGGTTTGCCGCGCTTTCCGGCAGAACTGGTCAAGCATAAGGTGTTGAACTACGCGCTCGCAGACAATCCGCGCGAGCTTGCCTTTCATCGCACGGGTGAGTCGGTTCTCGTCAAGGTCAAGCCCCTTCTTGAATCGAACGACGGCCAGATACTCAGGGTCGCTGCGCTTGAAGGCATGGGCATTCTCGTGCAGCCCAAGTACATCGTATACGACGACCTCAAGGCCGGCCGCCTTGTTCCGGTGCTGGATGACTGGGATCTGCCCCGGCTTACGATGAACATTGCATTCCAGACCCGGGCCCATATGCCGGCAAAGGTTCGCCTGTTCATCGATGCACTCGTCGAGCGGTTTCAGCAGAACGAGTACGAGCGGCACTGGACCGCGTGACGGCGCTGCGGGCGGGGCAATCCCGCATGCCTCTCCCGCTTTCCCATTTTTCGCGAAAGAGATTCCCTCTTTAGCTCTGTTTTGCCGACTTTAAGGAATATAGACTCGCTTAAAGCTGTACGAAAATATTGAAGGAGACGCTCCGTGCAACATGCCGCACCCTCTGTTTCGCCATCCCAGTCGCCGTATTTCGATGAAGCGCGCTCGGCCGAAGTCGTTAATGCGCGTATGAGCGAAGATGCCGACGCTCGCCTGCGTCAGGTGATGTCGGTTCTGGTCAAGCATCTTCATGCTGCGGTCAAGGAAATTGAGCCGACGCATGAAGAGTGGTTCACCGCCATTCGCCTCCTGACCGAGACGGGTCAAATGTGCACGGACTGGCGGCAAGAATACATCCTGCTCTCGGACGTCCTGGGCGTCTCGATGCTCGTTGATGCAATCAATCATCGTCGTCCGAGCGGTGCTACACCGAACACGATTCTGGGTCCCTTCTACGTTGCCAACGCACCCGAGTATCCGAACGGCGCGAACATCTGCCTGGATGGAAAGGGCGAGCCCATGGTTGTCGAAGGTCGGGTAGCCGATATCGAGGGAAACCCGATTCCTGACGCGAAGCTCGAGGTGTGGCAGACCAACGACGACGGCTTCTACGACGTGCAGCAGAAAGGCATTCAGCCTGACTCAAATCTTCGCGGCATTTTTACGTCGGATGCTGAAGGTCGCTACTGGTTCAAGTCCGTCAAGCCGCGTCACTATCCGATTCCTTCGGACGGTCCGGTCGGCAAGCTCCTCGCCGCAATAGGCCGACACCCTAACCGGGCTGCTCATCTGCACTTCATCGTGACCGCGCCTGGCTTCGATCCGATCATCACTCACATTTTTACGCCCGACTGTCCGTACCTTCCCGAAGACGCGGTCTTCGGCGTCAAGCGTGAACTGATCGCCGAATTCAACAAGATTGACGATGCGGAAGCCGGTAAGCGCGTCGGGTTCTCATCCCCGTTCTGGTCCGTGTCGTGGGACTTCACCCTCGCGACGTCCGCGAAGCCCACGCGGGCAATCCCGTAATCGTTTGGCGCGCGCAAGCGCGCCAAACGAAAGCTGATGACATTGAGAGATAGAGGAGTAGTACATATGAGCGCGAAGAAAGAACTGCTGGCTGCGTACTGGACGCTCGCTGGTGACGTCTATCCGTGTGCAGCGAACGAAATCAGTCCGTTCCCGCTGCGCGACCGCTGCGAAGCAGCTTCGCGTGCCGGCTGGAGCGGCATCGGCCTCATTCTCGATGACCTCGAGTTCAGCATCGGGAAGTACGGGGTGTCCGGCGTCAAGAAGATTCTGGACGACACGGGCATGAAGTACTTCGAGCTCGAAATCCTCATGGACTGGTACCTCGATGGAGAGGCACGTGCCAAGTCGGACGATTGCCGTCGCCGTTTCATTGAACTGGGGGGCGAACTGGGCATGCGCAATCTGAAAATTGGCGCGAGCCCCTTCGACAGGAATCCGGCCGACTTCGCCCGCATGACCGACGAATTCGCGAGCCTTTGCCAGGATGTGGCGACGGTTGACGCGACGGTTGCAATCGAGTTCATGCCTTTCTCTCCCATACGGAACATCGCAGAGGCGCTGAAGGTTGCTGAAGGCGCCAACCAGCCCAATGGTGGCCTGATGGTTGACCACTGGCACGTAGCGCGCGGTGGCAGCCCTTATAGCGAAGTCGCCCAGATTCCCGCGCGCTTCATCAAGGGCGTGGAGATGGATGACGTCGGCGCGCAGGTCAAGGGATCGTTGTTCGACGACTCGACCTTTAATCGCCAGCTTTGTGGCGAAGGTGCAGGTGACTGCCCGGCCTTCGTCGACGCCCTTGAGCAAGCAGGTTGCACGCTGCCGTACTACGGCGTGGAACTCATCTCTGAGGTGCACCGGAAATTTCCGCTCGACGAGATGGCAAAGCGCGCTTACGACACCACCATCGCGCAGTTCTCGGCAAAAACCGCGACTTCTGCCTGAAGCTTTCGACCTTAACCGACAACGTATTTCTGGAGACTCACATGATTCGAATCGCCGTACTCGGTGCCGGCCGCATTGGTCGCATTCACGCCGGCAACGTCGCCGCGAGCCCGAACGCAAAACTGGTCGTGGTGGCAGACCCTGTTGAAAGTGCGGCTAAGTCGCTGGCTAGCCGTCTGGGCTGCGAGGCCTCGACGGACGCGGCAGCCGTCCTCGAGCGCAACGACATCGACGCAGTGGTCATCGGTACGCCCACGGATACGCACATCACGTTCATGCTCGAAGCCGTCAAGCGCGGCAAGGCTGTTCTGTGCGAGAAGCCTATCGACCTCGACATGGAGAAGTCGCTAGCCGCGGCAAACGAAGTCGAGCGACTGGGCGGTCGCGTCATGCTCGCGTTCAATCGACGTTTCGACCCGACATCGCAAGCCTTCCGCAAAGCGATCGACGCAGGCGACGTCGGCGAAGTGCGTCAGGTCATCATTTCGAGCCGTGACCCGGGCATGCCTCCGCGTGACTATGTCGAACACTCGGGCGGCATCTTCCGCGACATGGTGATCCACGACCTGGACATGGCTCGCTGGCTGCTCGGCGAAGAGCCGGTCGAGGTAATGGCGATGGCTAGCCGTCTCGTCGACGAGTCGCTTGAGAAGCTGACTGACTTCGATACGGTGATGGTGCAGTTGCGGACAGCTTCGGGCAAGCAATGCCACATCAACTGCTGTCGCGAAGCGGTGTACGGCTACGACCAGCGCATGGAAGTGTCGGGTTCGAAGGGAATGCTCCTGCAAGAAAACCTGCGTCCTTCGACGATTCGACGCTGGTCCAAGGAAGCGACTGACGTCCGCGAGCCGCTGCTCAACTTCTTCCTGGAGCGCTACGAGGCTGCATACAAGGCCGAACTCGAGGCCTTCGTCGACGCACTGAACGCCAACTCGCCTTTGCCGACTTCCGTGCAGGATGGGCTGAAGGCGCTGCGTCTGGCGGACTGCGCGCTCGAGTCGGCTTTGTCGGGCAAGGCCGTCAAGGTGTAACTGGAAATCTGGAGGAGATAAGTCATGACGCGAAAGATCGGTCCCAACGAAACGCTCGGCGTAGCATGTCTTGGCATCACTCACCCCCATACGTCCGGGCGGGTCAAGGCAATCCAGCGTCGCACCGACGCCAGGATGCTCGGTGCGTGGGACAAAAGCCCGCTGCTTGCACCGTTCGTCGACGCGCTCGGTCTCGAGGCGCGATCGAAGGAAGATATCCTGGCGGACGAGAATGTTCATGTCGTGCTCGTCCACTCCAAGAGCGAGAAGATGGCCGACCTGACCATTGAGGCGCTCGAAGCGGGCAAGGCAGTGTTGTGCGAGAAACCTGCTGGCCGCAGTTCCGTCGACGCCAAGCGCATCGTCGAGGCTGTGGAGCGTACCGGCGGACTCGTGCAAGTCGGCTATTGCTGGCGCTTCGCACCATCGGTCGATGCCATGCAGGCGGCACTCAAGAGCGGACGCCTCGGCAAAGTCGTTCAGGTGCGCGCCCACGGCGGCTGCTCGCACGATGAGGCCGGAACGCCGCACATGACCCAGCCAGGCGATATTGGCGGCGCGGTATTCGTTATCGGATGTCATCTGGTGGACCGCATCCTTCTGCACTTCGGTTTGCCCCGCTCGGTCAACGCGCGTATCACGAAGTTTCCGAACTTCCACGGTGACGAATCGCGTGAAGACGCAGCAGGCGCGGTGCTGAACTACGAAGACAAGATTGTCACGGTTGACTTCATGTCGTGGGACGTCCTGCCGTGGACCGAGAGCTGGGACATCACCGCCTACGGAACGGAAGGCATCATGTCTTCCCGCTCGCTGCCCGCGAGTTACAAGATTTATGACGCGGGCAAGGGTGACCATCCGGAGGGCTGGACCGAGTGGCAAGAGACGAGCTTCCCGGAAATCTGGGCAACAAAAAAGACGGAGTATTCGCCCGATATCGCCGAAATCGGCAACCCGGTGTACTTCGACCGGGAGTCGAACGCGTTCTTCGACGCGTTGCGCAACGGCACGCAGTCGGTTGTGCCGGCTACGCAGGCGTACAACATTAGCCGTGTCATCGAGGCCATGTTCGCTTCGTCCAAAGAAGCGGGTGCAGAGGTCTTTATCGGTTAAGCGTTTGAATGGCTGACGTCTTCGGGCGTCGGCCTAGGATTCCGTACTTCATAAACCGGCAACACAAATACGCATTCCTAAATAGGAGACGAAGTCATGAAAATTCTGAAGAGTGTCGTGGTCATTCTGGCTGCTTCGGCAGCGTTCTCGGCAATGTCGGGTGCTGCTTTTGCCCAGGATAAGGGTGTTGTTGGCATTTCGCTGCCCGACAAGACCGAATCCCGGTGGATTACCGACGGCAAAAGCATGGTCGACGCGCTGAAGGCGAAAGGCTACTCGTCTGACCTGCAGTACGCCAACTATGACGTTCCGACGCAGGTGAACCAGGTCGAGAACATGCTTGCGAAGGGTGTCAAAGCACTGGTCATCGCACCGATCGACGGTAAGACCTTCTCTGACGCTCTGGCGCTCGCCCAGAAGAAAGGCATCAAGGTCATCTCATATGACCGCCTGATTAGCCAGACCAAGGATGTCGACTACTACGCAACCTTCGACAACTATGGCGTCGGCGTTCTTCAAGGACAGAGCATCGTCAGCGCGTGGCAGAAGGCCGGCAGCAAAACACCGTTCAACATCGAAGTGTTCGGTGGTTCCTCGGACGATAACAACGCCCATATGGTCTACGCGGGCGGCATGTCTGTTCTCAAACCGTACATTGACAGCGGCAAGTTCGTGGTTCGGAGCAAACAGGTTGCCTTCGACAAAGTTGCTACGCGCAACTGGGATGGCGCGACGGCACAGGCCCGGATGGACAACCTGCTGAGCGCTTTCTACGGCAAGGACCACCTCGATGCGGTCTGGACGCCAAATGACGCAATTGCAGTTGGTGTTATCTCATCTCTCAAGGGCATCGGATACGGTTCGGCCCAGCAAACCATGCCCGTTGTCACGGGCCAGGACGCAGACATCCAGAACGTCAAGAACATTGTTCGGGGCGACCAGACCTCGACCGTGTTCAAGGACACTCGCAAGCTTGCTGGCGTGACCGCCGAAATGGTTGACGACGCGCTGAGCGGCAAGCAGGTGCCCGTCAACGACACGAAAAGCTACAACAATGGAACGAAGATTGTTCCGACCTACCTTGTGAAGCCGATCCTCGTCGACAAGGCCAATTACCAGTCGGAGCTGGTGACCAGCGGTTACTACACGCAGGCCCAAATCAAGTGAGGTATCTGAACGTCCGCGTGGCGGGGCGCCCACCGGGGCCTCGCTTCACGCAGACACGCTCGCGAGCGTGACCAATCAGAGGAATTTGACCATGGATACCATTCTGGAGATGCGCGGAATTCAGAAAAGCTTTGGCGCTGTCAAAGCCCTGAATAACGTCAATCTGAGAGTCCGTCAGGGCGAGATTCACGCCATTTGCGGAGAAAACGGCGCGGGAAAATCGACCCTGATGAAAATCCTCAGCGGGGTCTATCCGCACGGCTCTTATTCTGGCGACGTCCTTTACGACGGTCAGGAGCGGGCATTCGCCGATATTTCCGATAGCGAGGCGGTCGGAATCATCATCATCCACCAGGAGCTAGCCCTCGTACCTATGCTCTCGATTACCGAGAACATCTATCTTGGTAACGAGCAGTCGAAGCGCGGCGTCATCGATTGGCAGGTGTCGCGTGCGAAGGCAAAGGCGTTGTTGGCGAAGGTCGGCCTCTCAGACTCGCCGGATTCGCCGGTTGGCACGCTCGGGATTGGCAAGCAGCAACTCATCGAGATTGCAAAGGCGTTGTCGAAAGAGGTTCGCCTGTTGATTCTTGACGAGCCCACCGCAAGCCTCAATGAAAAAGACAGCGACACACTGCTTAGTCTTCTGCTCGAGCTCAAGTCGCGCGGTGTGACGTCAATCATCATTTCGCACAAGCTTAACGAGATTTCGCGTGTCGCGGATGGAATCACCGTTATCCGTGACGGCTCGACGGTCGATGCCCTCGACTGTAAAGCCGAGAGCGTGAGCGAGGACCGAATCATCAAGGCGATGGTCGGCCGGGAGATGTCTGACCGGTACCCGCCACGCACACCGAACATCGGCGAAGTCATTTTTGAAGTCAAGGATTGGCGTGTCCAACATCCCACGCAGAGGGACCGTGCAGTCATCAAAGGCGTCAATCTGGAAGCGCGCAAGGGTGAAATCGTCGGTATCGCAGGACTGATGGGTTCTGGGCGCACGGAGCTCGCCATGAGCGTCTTCGGCGGCACTTATGGTCAGGACATCACGGGCCAGGTGCTGATGCATGGAAAGCAGGTCGACGTTTCGTCGGTACAGAAGGCCATCAAGGCGGGCATCGCCTACGTGACCGAAGACCGGAAAGGCAACGGTCTGCTCCTGGACGACAACATCAAGCGAAACATCACGCTGGCGAACCTGATCGGGGTCTCCAGATTTGGCGTCGTCGACGAGCACGAGGAGATAAAGGTTGCGACCGATTTTCTAAAGAAGCTCCGGATCCGCGCTCAAGGCGTTACCCACGTCGTTGGCAACCTGTCGGGTGGAAACCAGCAGAAGGTGGTGCTGAGCAAGTGGCTGTTTTCTGAACCCGAAGTGCTGATTCTCGACGAGCCCACGCGAGGCATCGATGTGGGAGCGAAGTACGAGATTTACAACATCATCAATCAGGTCGTCGCGGCAGGTAAGTGTGTGGTCATGATTTCCTCGGAAATGCCCGAACTGCTTGGCATGTGCGACCGCGTGTACGTCATGAACGAAGGCCGGTTTGTCGGCGAATTCACCGCAGAAGAAGTCACGCAGGAAAAGATTATGCGGGCGATTATGCGAAATGGAGGCATCGAAAATGCGTAAGGCACTCTCTCCAGTGGTCGCCGATGGCGCCGAGGTCAAGAAAAGCGAAGTGTTTGGTGTGGTGAAGCGTGTTGGCAGCGAGTATGGACTGCTCATTTCGCTCGTCATCATCATGGTCTTCTTCCAGGTCTCGACGAGCGGCGTATTGATGCAACCGCTCAATCTGACCAACCTGGTGCTTCAGAACAGCTACATCGTCATCATGGCCCTCGGCATGCTCATGGTGATTGTTTCGGGCCACATCGACCTGTCGGTCGGTTCAACGGCCGGTTTGGTGGGCGCATTAGCGGCAGTATTGATGGTGCAGTACGACGTCAACTATATCTGGGCGACCATCATCTGTATCGCGGCCGGCGCGCTGATTGGAGCCCTGCAAGGCTACTGGATTGCGTTCTGGCGGATGCCGTCGTTCATCGTGACACTGGCTGGCATGCTGGTCTTCCGTGGCATGACAAACCTCGTTCTGCAAGGCCAGTCCATTGGCCCTTTCCCTGATGCATTCGGCGCCGTGAGTTCGGGTTTCGTCCCTGACCTTTTTCACGGACAGACACTTCACATCACCTCGATTCTCCTAGGCGGGTTCGTCGGCGCGCTTTTCTTTGTCATCGAGCTTCGGCATCGTGCCGGCGCGGCGAAGCATGGCGTCGAGAGTGGCTCGTTCTCAATGTTCGTGGCGAAGAACATCGTCCTTACGGCACTCATTGTGTTTTTCTGCTACCTGCTCGCATCCTATCGTGGCTTGCCTACCGTGCTCGTCATCATGGGTGTGCTGATTGGCGTGTACACGTTCATCATGAACCGAACGACAATCGGGCGTCGCATCTACGCGGTTGGCGGCAATGCAAAAGCGGCGAGATTGTCGGGCGTCAGCGTCCCGGCAGTGAGTTTTCTCACCTTTGTGAACATGGGTGTCCTTGCAGCGCTGGCCGGTCTGATTTTCGCCGCACGTCTGAATAGCGGAACGCCGAAGGCCGGCACGGGCTTTGAACTGGATGTGATCGCTGCATGCTTTATCGGCGGTGCATCCGCTTCAGGTGGGGTAGGGAAGGTGGTCGGCGCGGTGGTAGGCGCCTTCATCATGGGCGTGATGAATAACGGCATGTCCATAATGGGCATCGGTGTGGACTACCAGCAGGTGATCAAGGGAATCGTGTTGCTCGCGGCTGTGTTTGTGGATGTCTACAACAAGAACAAGGCTTGAGCTTTGTGTTCCGGGTGGTTTCCACAGGAATCGGCAGTTATTACGGAATCGACATGATCAAGCACATCGTTATGTGGAATGTTCGCGGTGAGACGCCCGAGCAAAAGAAGGAAACGGCTCAGCGTGTGAAACGCGCCTTCGAGAGCCTGAGCGGGAAAATTCCGGGGCTCACAAAGCTCGAAGTCGGCATGGACGTGAGCGGAGTCGACTACGCGTGTGACGTCGTGCTCTACACCGAGTTCGAGAGTCACGCGTCCCTTGAGGCGTATGCAGTCCATCCCGAGCATCTGCGCGTCAAGCAGGTCTTGGGAGATTGCCGGATCGCCAGACACCAGGTGGATTACATCTGAGCCCGAAAGGCGGCCCCCAAGAAAAGGAATGCCAGATCTTATGTACGATTTTACCTATACGACGTCTGCCTCTCGGGTGGTTTTCGGCGCAGGCAGCATGAAGCTCATCCAGCAGGAGGTTGAGACGCTGGGAGCGCGCAGGGCACTGGTTCTGTGCACCCCCGAGCAGCGAGAGCAGGCCGAGATCGTTTCGGCTCTTCTTGGCCCTTCGAGCGCAGGAATTTTCGATGGGGCGCAGATGCATGTGCCTATTGAAAACGCTCGCCGTGCACGGGAGTATGCGAAGTCGGTTGACGCCGACTGTGCCGTGGCCATTGGTGGAGGATCGACAATAGGTCTTGGTAAAGCCATTGCGCTTGAGTCGTCATTGCCGATTATCGCGATTCCAACGACGTACGCCGGTTCGGAAATGACGCCGATATACGGCATAACCGAGAAGGGACTCAAACGAACCGGGCGCGATGCCAAGGTTCTTCCGAAGACGGTCCTCTACGATGCGGAGCTATCGGCTGGTTTGCCGGTTGACCTTTCGGTAGTGAGCGGCCTGAATGCAATTGCCCATGCTGCCGAGGGGTTGTACGCAAAGGATGGAAATCCGGTCATGTCGCTGATGGCTGAAGAGGGAATCCGCGCGCTCTCCAATGGTCTGCGTGACGTTAAGAAAAGCAGCGCGGACAGGAAGGCACGCAGCGAGTGTCTCTACGGGGCCTGGCTTTGTGGAACGGTTCTCGGCAATGTCGGAATGGCACTTCATCACAAGCTATGCCATACCCTCGGGGGGACGTTCAATCTACCGCACGCGCAGACGCATGCGATCGTGCTTCCACATGCACTTGCCTATAACAGTGTTGCCGCCGGCGAGGCGATGACACGCATTGCGCGGGCACTCAGTGTGGACGCCGCAGCGGATGGGTTGTATGAACTGAATCGGAAGCTCGGTGTGCCAGGAGGGTTACGTGAGATTGGACTGAGGGAGACTGACCTTGATCACGCGTGCGAGGTAGCGATGTCGAATCCCTACTGGAATCCGCGCCCAGTGGAGGCTGTTTCCCTTCGGGCGCTGCTCCAGCGCGCCTGGGAAGGCAGTCGGCCTTGTCCTTGAGAAGTCGCCTCGAATATACGAAAACGCGAAGACCGAAATATCCAAAATATCCGTGCTGTAAAGGTGCATGTCACCACCGGGGAGAAGATCATGAGGATGACGATAGGCAGGAAGCTCGCCGCCACGTTTGGCGCAGTGGTAGTCGTTTCTTTGGTTGGAAACACGATCTCCATCATCAACTTTCTCCGGCTCAATCACGCGAATGGCTGGAACGTCCGTAGCTATCAGGTTCTGCGTACCAGCGACGACATGTTGACCAATATGATCAAGATGGAAGCGAGTGTGCGTGAATTTGTGGCATCCGGCACAGAACCCTTGCTGGAGCCCTACAACAGGGGGAACGAACAGTTTGACAAGTTGCTGAATCGGGCCCGCTCCTTGACAGCGGACGATCCTGACCAGCAACGACGGCTCAAGTCCTTGAGCGAGATGCACACGAAGGTCAAGGAGATCGACGAGAAGCTGATCGTGCTGCGTAGAGATGTAACTGCAGGCCAGCAGCCTTGGAACGCGCTGACGGATTATTTCAGGCAGGGTAACGACAAGCCGTTCTTGAGCAGCTATCGGAAGGTCACAGCCGAATTCGACAGCGCGGAGCAGACGGAACTCGACAGGCGCTCTGAAGAGGTGACAGCGTTGGCTCTCGCGACAAAGCTTGTGCTTGCGATTGCGGGCATCACAACGGTGCTCCTCGCGATAGGGCTGGGATTCTGGACTACACGCGGGATTATCCGGTCGCTGGGCGGGGAGCCTGTCGATGCGGCGGAGGTTGCGGCGCGCATCGCGCAAGGCAACCTTGCGACCGCCGTGCCGGTGGCACTGAACGATCACGCCAGCCTGATGGCGTCGCTGGAGTCCATGCGGCAGCAGCTTACATCTATCGTTGCAGGTATCCAGCTGTCAGCCGGGTCAATCAAGATTTCGGTGGGAGAAATTGCACAGGGAAATATGGATCTTTCCCAACGTACGGAAGAGCAGGCAGCGTCGCTTGAGGAAACGGCGGCGAGCATGGAGGAGCTGACCTCGACGGTGCGTCAAAACGCGGAAAACGCGAAACAGGCAAACGCGCTGGCTGGAGGGGCCAGCGCAGTCGCGGTGCGCGGAGGCGAAGCGGTGCATCAGGTGGTCGAAACGATGCAGTCGATTTCGGGGAGTTCGGATAAGGTCGCCGAGATCATTTCGGTAATCGAAGGGATTGCGTTTCAGACCAATATCCTTGCGCTCAATGCCGCGGTCGAGGCGGCGCGGGCCGGTGAGCAGGGCAGGGGGTTCGCGGTCGTCGCGGGCGAAGTTCGAACGCTGGCGCAGCGCAGCGCGAGCGCTGCGAAAGAAATCAAGGAATTGATTTCCCAGTCGGTCCGGCATGTGGCTGAGGGTGCGGCGCAGGTTGAACTGGCTGGGGCGACGATGCATGACATCGTGAAGGCGGTACGCGAGATGACTGATATCGTGGGTCAAATCGTGACGGCCTCTGAAGAGCAGGGTACGGGAATCGACCAAGTGAACGGCGCGGTCAGCCAGATGGACGAAGTTGCGCAGCAGAACGCGGCACTTGTGAGCAGGCGTCGGCCGCCGCGCAGGCCATGTCCGAGCAGGCTACGGCATTGCAGGACGCGGTCGCAGTTTTCAAAATCGAGGGAACGGCCGCTGCCGGATTCGAAACCGTCATGTGCGGTCCGATCGATCCGCGCCGGCGGTCACCGAGCGGCGGGCAATGCGATCTTCGCGGCTCAGACTCTTAGAGACCATTTCAAAAAGACCCCGAGGGGGCTGTTAACCTTTTCGGCAAGCTGTTAACCTTGGCCATCTGAACAACAGGAACCAAGGGGATGGGCACGCCGATCATTGATGACGAACTGTGGGCATT
>NZ_JAMWXW010000060.1:0-13344 GCF_031570135.1 Paraburkholderia sp. USG1
GTGGGAGAGCGGAAGCCTCAACGGCGTGGTCCGGATCTTCTACAGCAATCACACTCACCACGATTATCACGTCACCAATGGCATGATCCTGACAGTCTACAACGACGACCAAGGCAAACTGTGGCGCCAGTCGCACTTACTCTGGCGCCCTACGACAACAACATGTAGCGAGACCCATAACCCGAGAAATCGCGCCTTATGGGACAAGGGTTTGGGGCTGAGGGCGAACCCATAATGCGAGAAAGTGGACGCATAAATTGAGAACAACCGTCCAGGGCCATCTCCGACATGTACGGGAGCACGCGACGGGACGGGCCCTCTCCCATCAGCAGCCGTCGCTCAGGTTTGTATTGAGAGCCGCAAAAAATTGCGCTTCAGATAAAGCAATTTTGGCAATTTGCGCTCGTGAGCGAACCATCTCGATGCACGTCCGCCATCAAGAAATGTCCAAGTTTCTGAGCTTGGCCTGCTAACGGGCCAAGCGAACAGCGATGACCGTTTAACGAAGCGATTACCGAGTAAGGCGCTCTCTGGTCCGTCTCGAGCCAGTGCTTTCGGTGGCTGGTCGAGGCGTCGGCGTCCGCCCGTCGCAACCCGACCTGGAGGGCACTCATGAAATCCCCTTGCCTGTGGCAACGCGTTCGTGCCGCTGCCGCATGTTCCCCGCAGTGAGTGTGGCATTCCACCTGCCGGACCACCTGACGACGTGGCAAACCTAGCGGCACTCGGCCTGCGCCCGCGCAAAGGAAAAATGCCTCCTGAGGCCGGAAGCTTAGGAGGCATCGAGGATTCTCGCGGGACCGTTCTGTCCCCGACTGGATTTACTTCAGGGCGAAAGCTATCACCAGGACGACGGCTGCAATGGCGCCAAGGCTCACCGCGCCCCAACCCAACCGGGAGATGAAACGGTCGACGTTTTGGTGCGACTCAGCAAAACGAAAGACTTTTTCCATCATGGCGGATTTCTCCCTAATTACCGCGAGCATATCACTTGTACGGTACGGCGCTCATGTAGACATGCAGTCCAGCAAACTGAAGGGCCGCCATGCCGGTCAGCCGGACCGACACCGCAACCATCAGCGAATTGGTCCGCGTTGGCGCCGGAACGTTCCCCGCCGGATTCCGTCTCGAGCCAGTGCTTTCGGTGACTGGTCGAGGCGTCGGCGTCCGCCCGTCGCAACCCGACCTGGAGGGCACTCATGAAATCGCCGCGCCTCTGTCTCGCCTGTGGCAGCGCGTTCCTGCCGCTGGCGCATGTTCCCCATCAGCGTTACTGCTCGTCGGAAGCTTGCCAGCGCGCTCGTCGACGCGACTGGCAGAACCACCGGCTCCGTATCGACCGCGACTATCGCGACAACCAGGCCCGGGCCCAAGCGCGATGGCGCGCAGGCCACTCAAGCTATTGGCGCGAATATCGAGCTGCACATCCGGCGTATCGAGAGCGCAACAGCAGCATGCAGCGGATACGCAATGCACGACGGAGTTTCAAGCCGATTGCAAAGATGGATGTCATCGAACTCCCTCGGCCGCTGGGCTCTGGCTTCTACGTGCTGCGTCATGCGGATGATGCCGGCGCCGCAAAAATGGACGTGTGGACCGTCCACATAGCGGTGCTGTCTGCGCCGACAGCACCGCCCATATGATTGCAAAGAGATGACGTGATACACATTGGCGTCGGGCCTGCTACCTTTGCCTTGTCACCGTTCGTTTTCAAACGCCACCGCCTGATGTGAAGCCGCGGCGTTCGCATTTGGGACTCCCCTTGCGCTCGGTGCCTACCGCGTGTTTGTGTCTGAGTTGCGGAGCGGAGAATGTCATTCAATAACACGGGTGCAGCAGTCGTAGCCGGCTCCCTGGCAGGACGGGCAGCTGAGTACGTCCGCATGTCGACCGAACACCAGCAGTATTCGACCGAGAATCAGCGCGACCGAATTCGAGACTACGCAACCCGCCGCGGATTCGAAATCGTCCGCACATATGCCGATGAGGGTAAAAGCGGTCTTCGAATCGACGGTCGCCAGGCACTTCAAAATCTCATCTCCGATGTCGCCAATGGCAAGGCGGATTTCTGCGTAATCCTCGTCTATGACGTGAGTCGCTGGGGGCGATTCCAGGATGCCGACGAGAGCGCGTATTACGAGTACATCTGCCGCCGTGCTGGCATCCAGGTTGCTTACTGCGCCGAGCAGTTTGAGAACGACGGGTCGCCTGTCTCTACCATCGTGAAAGGGGTAAAGCGGGCAATGGCTGGCGAGTACAGCCGAGAATTGTCCGCGAAAGTATTCGCTGGCCAGTGCCGATTAATTGAGATGGGGTTCCGGCAAGGAGGGCCGGCCGGCTATGGACTGCGCCGCGTATTGGTCGATGAACACGGTTTAATGAAAGCCGAACTGTGCCGCGGCGAGCATAAAAGCCTGCAAACGGACCGGGTAGTCCTCATGCCGGGGCCGGAAAGCGAAGTGCGAACCGTCAATCTAATCTACAACTGGTTTATCGACGGGTCGCTCGACGAATACGAAATCGCGGCTCGCCTGAACGGCATGAACGTACGGACTGACCTTGACCGGGAGTGGACACGAGCAACGGTACGGGAAGTATTGACCAACGAGAAATACATCGGCAACAACGTTTACAACCGGGTGTCGTTCAAGCTGAAGAAGATGCGGGTGACCAACACACCGGACATGTGGATTCGAAAGGAGGGGGCATTTCAGGCAATTGTGCCAAGCGAAACGTTCTACACGGCTCAGGGCATCATGAGGGCAAGAGCGCGTCATTACTCGAACGAAGAGCTAATCGAGCGACTGCGCAACCTGTTCCGCAGTCGCGGTTTTCTGTCCGGCGTAGTGATTGATGAAACAGATGGCATGCCTTCTACGTCGGTCTATGTGTACCGATTCGGCAGTTTAATTCGTGCCTATCAGACAGTCGGTTTTACCCCCGGCCGAGATTATCGATACATTGAGACCAACCGCTTCCTGCGACAACTGCATCCGGAAATCATTGCGCAGACGGAGAGGAAAATCTCGGATTTGGGCGGCACGGTGATACGCGACCCGGCAACCGACCTCCTGACGGTCAACGACGAATTCACGGCGTGCATCGTGCTCGCGCGCTGCCAGGCGCATGACAATGGCCGCAATCATTGGAAAGTGCGCTTCGATACCAGCCTGCTGCCGGATATCACAGTCGCGGTGCGGCTCGACCACCCGTCGAGGCTCGGAGGTGTATCTGCCATGCTGGTCAGCGATGGCACGTGCATTACCAAACGCATTTCTCCGGTCCGCCCTATTTTCTGCTGGGCGTAGTGTGCAGGCCGATAACGCGAACGTGCTTTCTGGCGCTCCAACCCTGCTTGTCGCTGGGAAGGAAATTGCCTCGCTCAGAAACATGACTCTGATTTTCAGCGGGTACGAGCTCTGTCAGTTCGACAGGATGGTCTATGCGACCTGTTTGGATTACTACCGGGATGCGCCGCTTTCCCCGGAAGAGAGTCCTCGGCATGTCCGAACCAACTTCTATGAGTTCGCACACCGCATGGGAAGCGAATACAGCGTTAAGGCACACAGGGCCATTCGGGCAAGTCTGCTTCGCCTGAGTTTTGCCCAGATGCGCGTGCGCTACAACCGCATGAACATCGAGGTGCCGAAGCTTTTGTCGGTGACTTTCGAGGACGGCAAAGTTGGCGAGGATTTCAGGGGCAGTGACGCGCTGATGCTGCGGGTAACAGCGTCCGTGGCAGAACTGTTCGGTCCCGGTGCCTGGACAGCTGTCGAAAACGAAACGGTAGGGTATGACGGATTGAGAGGCTGGCTTGCAAATTTCTACGCGGGACACGCTTGTCCGAAGTGGTTGCCGGTTAAGCGGCTTTATGACTTCTCGGGCTACGAGTCCCACATGCGCAATTTCAGGGCCAGTCTTGTTCGTGCTCTGGAAAAGCTCAAGGCCCCCCAGACGCCCGCACGAAGCCGAGTGGCGCGTTACGACTTTTCCAAAGACGGCACAGAGATTCGCGTCGTCCGTGCAGAATGGGGTGCTTGCTGCATCGATTGACCGCGCACATGACCATTCCTTCGTCTACCGTCGTGACTGCATACGAACGCAGTAGCGAAGCTGGATTTCCCCCTGATGGTGGCTGCATTGCGGGCCGACCTAGGTGGGGTTAGGCGGTCCTGCTCGGGCTTCGCCCAATGCAGTGAGCGCTTGCAGCGGCGTAGACGAGTCTCCAGCGTCGCAGCATGTCCATGGCTACTACGACAAACCGGCGATTGAGGTTATGACAAGAGCGCCAATCGCCTGTCTGGCCTCGAATCCGGCTGCAATGCCCCTCTGCCTGGGCAGACCATCATATTCCCAACGGGTCGTTTTCCTCGGTCTGGGAATCCTGATACGCTATTCGCGCGGCATCTCGCGCCGCCCAGTACGCTTCTAGTGAAAAGTCGTCTACATCGCGCTGGCCCAGATATAGAAAGCTTGCGTTGCGCCCCTTTGCTAACGTTCCGGCGGGGCCCAGACTCCGGGTAGCGCTGCAGCCGACACGTCGAGGTCAATGTTGAGCGGGTAGTGCCTGAGGAGACCTATCGCGACCGACTGGACGAGACCGCCGATGGTTATCTCGTCGGCAGAGGCGAGCATCTCCAACATCTCTCGCGTATCAACAACGGCTTTCGTTCGTTCATATGGGGTCGTCATCATCAGCTCCTTCAAGCAGGCGTTCGGTGATGTCGGTGTACGACGTGACCTCGTACAATTCGCACCACCTCATCCAGACGTATTCGACATTCAACGACCAGCCTTTCCTGCCGACCAGCTCATAAATACGTCCCGTCTGAGTCCTACCCTGCAAGGTGGCCGGGTCGAACGTTACTATCGGGGAGCTGACGCGCGCCGACGAGTCAAACATATCTACGCCAACGAAATGCCGGGTCCCATCCTCTGTCTCGAATATGCGCCATCGAGATAACGGAATCTTCGGCACTTCGGAAGCGGGACGTGGTTTCCAGATAGGCATCGCGGTCTCCTGGTGGTGGAAAGTCATACCCTTCGGTTCCGTCGTATGGACCCGGCGGCACTACATGCGAGCCCAGCTATGTCCCGACCGGCGCATACATCGCCGGTCGGGACTCGCAATTGGTTCGACTTATCGCTGGCCCTCTCATGGCGTCAACGATGCGGGCACAAACAGGTCGTGCCCTGCTCTCGCACCGATAACTGCCAGTCGCCCGAGGTCTGCGATGCGGACCAGGCCGCCCCGCATCGCGCCATCAGGAAGCTGTTTCGCACCGACCAGTTCGACGCCGGGTAACAAGCGCGACAGCGCCGCGGACTTTGTACCCATGGCACGCGCCAGGTCGGCCAGCGGAACATAGGCTTGCCGGAACTCCAGCAACTGGTGCGGCAGCACGACGCGACAAGGCTGACCACGTCGCTGAATACGTTCCGACGCGAGCAGCCCTTCGTCCACCCAGTTCTGGATAGACTCCCATTTCCATCCGGTCGCTTTGGACAGTTGCTGAATCGACATGCCGGCCTCGAGCAGCGGCGTGCCGAAATACTGAGACACGTCCGTCCTCAGGAAGGACATCTCGCCGAGTGTCCGACCACGCGCGACGGCTTTCACCTTGCCGCTTGCGATGGCCTGCATCAGCGACTCGATAGCGCTTCGGTCGCCCATACGCCGGCTGGTCAGCTCCGCCCATGTGAGCGTCGTATCATTGGCCACCGCAGCGGGTTGAGCCCACCGTTCCACACGCTCATGTAAGTCCAGTATGGATTGGCGCTCGACCGGACCTCCCTTCATCAGGTCTTCGCGCCAGCGCACGTCTGACCGGATAATGCCGGCTGCTTTCATGCGTTCGAGCACGGCGGGTGGAACGCCCGCAAGTTCGCAGGCATCGATGTCGGAAATCCATTCGGCACGTTGCCGCTGGATGCGCTCAACCTCACCGCACGGAATTTCGAACACCTGGCCACGCGTGCCAGTACGCCGTGCACGGTGTTTGCACTCGCCGGCGACAATGGAGTCATGCAGACGTGAAACACTTACGCCGATAGCCTTTGCAGCGTCCGGCGCGCGCGTGTATCCGGTCGCATCCTCGGCCATCTCTTTGGCCGAATCTAGGCCCAGGACACAATCGGACTTCCGTGCGGCGACGTCGATGATGATTTGAAGCAAAGGCTCAAGCGTCGTGCCCTGGCAAAGCTTGCGTAGACTGACGTACCAGTCGCCGAGTAACGTGTTCAGCGTGCGGGCATCCTTGCGACCGGCGGCAATGCGCTGCTCGACGTGATTGCGGAAACCCGTTGGCCAGTCGGCCAGCAAGGCTTCGAGCGGCGAGAGAAATTCGACCGCTTCGGTAATGGATTTCGGCAACGCCGCGGAGCGCGGCAACCCGGGGCGCGTCGGGTCAGCATGTTGGCAGAGCGTGCGGATGACCTTCACCTGCACATTGATGTCCACGCCGTGCAGAGGCGGTTTCATGCTGCCAGACTGCTGCCCGTTGCTCGCAATCAGCGTCGACAGCCACTGCTGCGCGCGGGTCGCGGGAACACGCGGCAGGCTACTCAGGTCATGACCGCACGCGCACAATCCAATGTACAGCCGCTCCGGCGAGAGGTGCTTCCCGCAGGCATTGCACTGGTCGGCCAGCAGGAGTCGATGTTGCGGGCAGGCCGTGACATAGGCGTGTTCCCAGTGGTGTCGCAGGTAAGGCGATTCAGCCAGACACGCCGGACACACGGCGTCAGAGTGCGCGCGGTGCAGACGTCCCCAACCCCGGCAGAGGTCTTCTTGCTGTCGGGTGAATTCGGTCCACGCCGGTTCCAGGCCGAGGTTACGGGCCACGTCGTCCGTGCGCGTCAGCAAGGCGCGGCGATTGCGCTCGACACCCGCCGTACTCGCGAGGTCACGCCAGCTGAAAAGCGCATTGTCTGCGGCGAGGCGCCGATAGTGGCCCATTCCGGACTCGTCGTCCTTGGGCGCATAGGTGAGAATGAGGCTCATTGGTTATCTCCCGATTTTTTACGAACTGGTACGGACGCCGAGTTACTTGTCAGGACATGCACGTATGCCTGTTTCAGCGCCGCCGGCTCCACGCCCGCGTCGTCGATGCCAGAGTCCTGAAACGCCAGTCTGTTCGGTGACCCGGCATGGTTAACGGATTTAGTCGCTTTCTGGCAGTCTGCGTATGTAATGGCGCGCGGAGCTTCGCTTTTCATTGCACGGGCCAATTCACGCATGAAATCAGCGAGCACTCCAATCAGGCCGCCAGTGAGCAGATAGCATTGCTGCGTCAGCATACGGGGCGGCACGTCAATCGGATAACCCGCAGCCGAGAACAGGCGCGCATAGTTCACAACGCACGAGACGTAGGCTGTCATCTCGTCAGCATTGCTTGCGTCGTACGGCCAGAAATTGAGCGAAGGACAGGCGCGGCTGCGCAACTGTTCATTCGCCAAAAAGAGCCGCTCGAGTCGCGGAATGCCGAAGAGAATCAGCGTCATGCCGAGTGTGTCCGAAAGGGTCTTGAGCCAGTCGCTAGCTGCGCGCAGAGGCACCCGTGACCCTTCGTCAACGAGGTGCGAAATCTCATCGAAAATCACGACGCGTGTGCCGGCCAGGCGAAGCTGCTCCACCATCAGGTCGAACATCGCACCCGCGGTCATGTTGCGGGGAACCTGGATGCCCAACGCACCCAGCACACTTTTGGGAAGCAGTTTGGCCGTTGCGGAGGCGGGCACCGCAACAACCAGTACGGGCACATGGCGCCGTCCGTCGATGCGGTTGGCGGGGTAGTCACGCGACAGGCTCGCGATGAGCGAGGATTTGCCTGCGCGACTAGGACCTGGGACGCGAACGATTTTGGGCGCAAACCCAGCGAGGGCGTCATCGATGCGCTGTTTAAGCGCAGTGAGGTGCTCCAAGAACATGCGGTGAGGCAGTTCGCACTCCTCGATGTCCTTGCGCAATAGTTGGGCTGGCGTCACAGCAGTTTTTCTCCAGTGTTTCTGTTTACGATGTTCAATAGAGGCGCGTCGTCGTATGAGATGACGTTGGGATGAAAATCTTCCGCCGGCAACGACGGATTGGTCGAAGGTGCAGGCCCAAACGGTGCAGCCGCTGAAAGCGGCTGGTTGGCGGCCCGCTGGACGGCTGAATTGTTCTTGGCGCGGTGCACGGTTTCCTTGTTTTCCTCGCGCTTGCCGCGAGCCTTAGGCTTTCGGGCTTTCCCGTTTCCGGTGACCGCGTCGTCCATCTCCCGCTCGAATTGGACCTTTTCTTCGGGGACCGTCCAGTTAGCCATGCCTGAATCGAACTTCTTTTTGGCTTCAGAAAAGGTCCACGCCGGCGTGTCCGGACGAACGTGGTGGTGCGTCAGTGTGACAAGCGGAAGGTCATCGCCCTCGTACACATAGACCTGACGGAAATCGTCGGGGTTATAGACCACACGAAGGTCCGCATGGTCACCGTACTTGGCCAGCAGATACGACATGGCTTCGCCGGTGTACCTGAAACCACGTTCAATCGAGATGCCGGTTTTGGCGCTCAAGGTGCACATCTTGTGTTCGAAGAGCGCGGCTATCCATTCATGGCGCGGTGGCGGCAGGGAGATGGGTTGTCCCAACTCCTCAAGCTGGTGAGTCAGGCGCGCGCTCGGTGTCTTTCCTTTGACCGAATCGACCAAAAGTTCGTCCCAACGCAGCCGGTCCAGCGGGGTGTTGACCCAGACCTCATAGAGCCATTTCACAACCCACTTCTCGAGCGCCTCGATGGTTATCAACTCGTCGCCCAGCGCCGCCGGGTCGCGCACGCCATCTTTTCCCTCGAAGCGCGTGCAGCCTGGGAGACGCTGCAGTGCTTCCTTGAGCGACCTGTTCAGGCGCTCGATAAACGGCTTACCTTGAGCTTCCTTTGCTTTGCAATGCTTGACATCCATTCCTAACCGCTCAAGGCGGACGATTCGTCCGCCTTTCGTCTCTGGGCCGTTGTCGAAAATGACCTGCATAGGCGTGCCATAAACGTTCAGCGCGTGAGCGATGCCGAGCTTTGCGAACCGGGCTGCCTTGGCGGGCGTCAGATACATCGCGAGGCACGACAGCGAATCCATCTCGCGCGGCGAACCGATGACGAGATGCCATCCAACCGGGTATCCAGTGCAGACATCAATCGCCAGCACCAGATAGACTTCCCGGGCGATGTCATCGCCATTGCGTACAACGAATGGGAGGTGCACAGCGTCCTGCTCTATTCGGGCGAATGGAAACGCCGCGCGGATACGCTTCTTCACGAACGATTTACCGGCGACCCTATCAAGCGGGTCCATCCGGTCGTAATCGGCATCGGCGGTAAGGTCATCAATCCTGGCGGACACGAACTTGCGGCTGATATCGTGCGTGGCAACATGAAGGCCACGGCGACGAGCCTCACGGTCGATGTAATCCGTCAGGTCGAGGACCGTCCACTTGGACCCGGTTACCAGGAACAGGTCCTGGATAGCTTCTTTGACGAATTCGACAAGGTCTTTTGAATACCTGGCCGTCGAATTGCCTTTATTTTTGTCGCCCCTGAGAACCGGAAGGCCGAGCAGCTGGTTCATGTGAGCCCGGTACAGGGTTGCGCGCGACGGAAACGGGCAGGCAAGTGGCTTGTCTTCGTTCTCCATGACATAGGATTCGCGGGCCATGGGAATCGCTGCATTAAAGGACAGGCCCCGTTGCTCACAGATGGCACCGATGCGCCGCAGTGCTTCGTTTAGTAAGCGAACTCTGTCGTGCAATTTCGGGTCATCGTGCTGGGCAGCAATGCTGACGCGCGGCATGCCCTTTCGATGCAGGACCAGACTGCCGTCAGAAATCCGGGCGCGGATGTCGTCGTACTCAACATACCGGTCCGCACGTTTCTCGGCATCGAAGAGCTGGATGGTGCCAGCATGCAGGCGACTGTCCCGCACCTCGAAATAGCTTTCCGGTTTGCCTGGGGGCGCCAGCCTGTCTTCCCTGCGCAGGTCGGACATCATGGCCGCAACCCCTCAATCAGACAGAGGTGGCTCAGGTCGCCATACGCGGCCGACAGTTCCAACGTGGCGCAGATATGCTGATGCGCGAGGTCGGCTTGCAGAACACCCTTGGCGAGCAGCGGAGGAATCAGGCCCGATGGAATCTCGAGGTCGGCGCACAACGCGCGCTGTAGCACGGGGCCCGATTCGCAATAGCTTTCGACCCGGTCGATGATGTCGGGTGTCAGGTATTCGCGGGCACGCGCCATCGCCGGTTTCAACAGTTGTGCGTTGACGACGACCGGGTGCCGCTCATCCGCAGGCACGACTACCGTGGATATCCTGGACATCCTGCTGAAGAACTGACCATGCCAATTCTGCAGTACGGCCAAACCACCATTGAATGGGGATTTCAGCCTGATGCCAAACTCAAACGGCACTATGTGACCGTGGAGCGAGGACGGCCGGTATTGCTGCGCGGGCCGCAGGTGAGCAAGGCCGAACAGGAAGCCTTGGTGCGCCGTCGTGCCCGTTGGATACGCGAAAAACAGGAGCTGGTCAATCAGCCGCTGCGCAATGACGCCATCGTTACCGGCAGCCGCCTTCGCTACTCCGGTCGGACGTATTTCACCGAGGTCCGGCACACGCCAGGCATCACTCGACCTCGCCTAACGTTTACTGCGTCTCGTTTTATCGTCGAGCATCCAGATGGCTCGAGCATTCCGCCCGAGGCGATAGCGCCCCTATTGGAAGGTTTCTACCGCGAGCGTGCGCACGAAAAACTGCTCCAGCGCGTTCGTCATTGGGAACAGCAAACCGGATTGCAATCCAGTGGGGCCCGCATCCGTCACTTCGAGAGTCGTTGGGCCAGTTGCAGTGGCAACAATGTGCTTGAGTTCCATCCAAGAGTGATGGAACTGGCAACCACCGTGCAGGACTATGTCATCGTGCACGAGCTTTGCCACACGGTTGAAAAAAATCATACAAAGGCGTTCTGGTCCTTGTTAGCTCAACATTATCCGGATTGGCGCCAGCGTCATACAACGCTTGAACAAGCGGTGTTCGGAGATGCCGTGTGAATCCCGCTGGAGGCCAGACGCGTGCGCAGCATCGCGTACGTTTGCTGCGACCTACGCCGCGCTCAAAGAGTTACACCGAGAGCGTCCTCTCGATTTCTTCGTAATCGCCTTTCGAACGGGGAACAAGGAGGCGGTCAAGCGTCTGTCGAAGTATCGTGCGCATCGAGTCAGGGCGCCCGCGCGACTTCGGTTACGCCCGCGATGCTTACCATTCTAAAAAGCGCTGCGCACGCGAGGCACCTCCGCGACGTACAAATACTCAGAACGGCCCCCCCATCCCCGGCAGCCTAATCTCATGAGCGCTTTGGGGAGGTTCCATTGTGTACTCATATTTCAATTCGTGTACCAGATACTCCTCCATTGGTACCGTTTTCACACCTTGAGATTTAGATACTCCGAACACCGAGGCGTAAGCGGCTGGGCTGATGGTGCCGCTGCTCCGGCCGTCGGGACGTTTCAACTTCAAAAATTCATCCAGATAGGTATTGAAATTATCCTTCGACAAGCCTGCTTCAAAAATCGAGTCGAGTGCCTCGGGTTCGTTCGCTGAGAAATACGTTTCCGCAACGAGACCCAGCCATGGCTTCTTACCGTTTTCTTCCTTCACCTCGTAGCCGTAGACGATGAAATGATGGGCGTCACGAGTGCTCAGCTTCTCCGCTGCATGCGCGAAGTTCACAAATTTCGTACGCTCCGAGGATAGCTCGGCGAAACTGCGCTTGAACTCAACCAGCACTAGCTTCGAGTCACTGGCGAAGATGCCGTCACCAGCGCGCTCCTCGACTCCGGCAAGTGGCGCGGCAAAGTCGATTAACGGCCCAGTTTGGAGAATAAACGCATACTCGACCGTTTTCTCCCACCACGTGAACGATGTTGTCATTTGTTCTGTACCCTTTCCGCGCCGGTACGACGCTAGTTTGTTAAAACGACGCGTAATTGAGCAACCAAGAACCGTCCTGGTTAATAAACTCGTACACGACGGCTTGGCTCTCACCGCTCTCAGGGCTGTAGTAGACCGTTCGGTAGCGGAACGAGTTGAGAGACTTCTGGGTCCAGGAGTCAGTGCGAAGCACACTCAGGCAACGGCTCTTTGGTGCATACTTCATCGGTCCCCACGGTGCAGGGATGAAACCGTTTCCGATTTGAGCCGATGTGTACATGCTGAGCACACGGGAATCGTTCCAGTCCTGATAGCAGGCCGCCTTCGACATAACGGAGACCATCACCGGTTGCGCAGAGCCCACCAGGCTTCGGAATGCAGCGTCGCGCGACGAAAGCGATGTGGCCTCCCGGTGCATTCCGGCAAGCCGGCGTTGAGCCGAATTGAGACTTTACAAGGATGCCCGCCCGACGGGCTGGCGGTACATAGATTGATCAGTTCGTAGTCGACTTCACCAGATCAAGAATGCTCTGCAGATGCTGATTCTGGTCTTTCCGCAGATCGTAGATGCACTCAAAATACGCAATATCGTTGATGTTGCGTACCTGTGGAGCGGTAATGTCTGGCTTCCACTTTGATCCGGCGAATTTGTTGATGGTGCAGAATCTCTTCATCCTGTCCTGTTCGCGCATGTAGTCCGAAAGGAGAGCGGCGTTGGGATTTCCTTTGGGGATCGATTGGGCGATCGCCGTATAAAGTGCTTTGTTAGCTGTTTCCATATCGGCGGCCGCTACCATGAAGCAATTTGAGTCCATGCTGCCGCTACCGCTCAGGTGTTTAAGGCACTCCTCGTCATCACTTCCATAGGCACTCCCAGAAATGAGCGCAAGTGCGGCCAGTGCTGGGACTATCTTAGTGACTCGCATCGTAGCCTCCGGAGGCAAACATGTTAGCCTCGCTTGAACGTCGCGGAAGCAGGCGCGGATTTCGTACATAAAAATGGCGAATGGATTCCGGGATTGTCGAATAATTACCGGCATTGACGATATCCGCCATATCGTCAGCCGCGCTGCCACCGCCCGCGTTAAAAATGACGCTCACCAATGCGTCGTATTCGTACTGATAAAGCGGCACGTGAATCTTGGAATTGATGGCCTTTTCTGTGCGTACGAGATCCGCACGCAGTAGCTGTTGTCCGCGTTCAAGCGTGATCGTGTCGCCTGCATGGAGATGGTCGGCTGGCACAACGAGGTGCCCGCACCCTACAGTAGGGTTGCCTTGGTCGTCGTTGTAGACTGTCAGGATCATGCCATTGGTGACGTGATAATCGTGGTGAGTGTGATTGCTGTAGAAGATCCGGACCACGCCGTTGAGGCTTCCGCTCTCCCAT
>NZ_JAMWXW010000061.1:0-11850 GCF_031570135.1 Paraburkholderia sp. USG1
GGCGCTGTTCGGGCTGGGTCAAAACTTCAATGGGTTCCACGTTAGAGCTGGGCTTAAACATAGGCGTAAGACTACCTCAAAGTTTAAGCGTTCCTCGTGTCCGGTTTTCACGGGGGCCGCCCCAGAATGGTAAATATCAAACTTGCGTTTGATTAGCGCCTGAACATCACGATTTCGCCATAAGTCCGAGTCGAAGCCGTGGGCACGTGGTCCTTTTTCCCGCGCGACTGTTACCTTCATGAAGTTTGGTATTGCCCGGATGGGCGCGGCAACTCTCTTCCCGCATGCATCCCGCATGGGCCGGACGGAGACGCTGCTCGGAGCGTCAACGAGGCAGGCAGCCAATGGGTATGGACGTTCTGGGCATCGTCACATATTCAGGCGATGAACATTCACTACGAGTTCGTCGGCTACGGAAAATACAGCGCCCGTTACGACGACGATCTCCTTCCCTATTCGCGAGCTATGTATGAAAGGCAAGCCGGGTGCTTAAAGTGAGAGCGACCGTCGTCCTCGGTCGTGTGACCCAGCGCGGGCCATGAAGAGACGTTCGACACACGTTTCTGATTCGTCGACAATTGGTGAGCGTAAACAACCTTCGACGGAAAACCTGAGATGCTGCTGCAACCGACAGAAATCCAGATTGAATCAACCCGGCTCTTGATCAAACCGTTCTCGGCCAACGACGCGGATGCCACGTTCTCATGCATAACTCCTTCGCTCACCCGTTACATGGCGTGGGAGCCGCCGGCATCCCGGCATGACTTCGATGGTGTTTGGCGGTCCTGGATACCGGCGATAGACGACGGATCGGACTATGTATTCGCAATCCGGCAACGCGCTGACGGGAGTTTCCTTGGGTTGACCGGCCTTCACCGCGTACGCACCGAGAGCCCGGAACTCGGCATCTGGATTCGCGAAGATCATCATCGAAATGGTTTTGGTCGCGAGGCCGTAACTCTGGTTGCACACTGGGCAACGCGAACCATTGGCTGTGCCAGTTTTACCTATCCGGTTGCCGAAGAGAACCGCGCCAGCCGGCGCATCGCCGAATCGTTGGGCGGCGTCATTGTGGAAAGCCGCGCGACACCAAAGTACATATCCGTCGTTTACAGAATTCCTCGCCGGCCAGTCATGAGCGAGGCATAAGCGGTTCGGCCCACAAACTGACATCCGCCGGCCAGGAGGCGAGATTGAAGCAGAGGCGCGGAATCGCTGACAATATGTTTTCAGTCCGGGAGGATAAAGATGGGAAGGAAATATCGGCTGCGGATTTGTTGGTATGTCGCGTTGGGGTTGATGGCGATCGCAGTTGTCTGGATTCGCGCTCCGATACCAGGAGCCGCGTTTTTTTTGCCGTGGCTTGCTACATTCCGGCGTCACTCCTTTGGATGCTACTAGGACCACTTCTACAAAGGGCTCTTCCGCGAAGCACCAAGTTATTTGGAATAGAAGAACGGGCTCTGCAAATTTCCGTTATTTTGGGCGGAGTCTGCATCAGCGCGTTATTCCTGTTTTTAGGGCAAGCAATGGTCGCAAGTTTTGGAATGGTAGCGATACTGGCCGGAATAGACGGCGTGATTCTTTCAGGTGAAGCTCGTCACGCTATAGCGATTTGAGCGGCAGCTTTGGAGAAAGATGGGCGACCCCTGTGTGACCCAACCCGGTCGCTCGCACAGGCAGGCCGGCAATGACCGCTTGCGGATAATGAACTGCCGTAGCGGTCCGAACCTCCCTTGTCGCATCCGGGCTGAGACCTCATGATCGGCGCCGAACGAAGGCATGATCATCGTGATCGATGGCAGAGCATGGCTGACTATATGGGTAGCCGATTTGTCGTCAGCATCTGCAGTGCTATTCTCTCGCCATGATCAAACGTTGGTAGCCGGTCGCGTTGTCTTGACGCATTGCTAAGTCTCGACGACGGAAATTTGCTGGCACGTGAGCACTCTCGTGCCGTAAGCCGGCGTTGGATTGACGGTCGATATTGGCCGCCGGCATCGCCTTACGACTAAGACGAATGAGCCGGCAAGAAAGCCGTGTGGACTCAAAGGCGGTTTTCAAGCTGCAACGGCCGTTCGGGCGGCCATGTTTTTGTCGGCACGTTATCGGCCTTCGCCGGAGTTCAGGCGATTCCAGATACGCGGACGCTTTACATTTCTCGCCCGTCGTTCGTGGCACTTCGCCTGAGGACGGCGCGTCTATCATCAGTAGGGCATGTATTGACCCAGAACAGACAGTGGGCTACGTCGCAACTCTCACTCAGTTTTATTCCGCCGGCCGATTGGCCAGCTAACTTTCGCGAGTTGACGCACCGCAGAGGGCGCGGTCGGGCAGCGAGGCGCGGCTGATGCTCGGCCAGAATGCGGCGACCAGACCCCTCACTGATACTGGCACAGGAACAAGGTCGCAATGCAACGCAGTCTCGACCAGCTGAAAGCGTGCGCTTACCTTACCCCCGGTCGTCAGTGTCGTAGTTGTCGGGATCGCTCATCCAGTCCGGTTCGATGTCGTTGAAATACATATCGTGCGTAACCGGCAACAATTCGACACTATCTAGTGTCAACCCATCTGCATCGATCTGAACCGTCACCAGCGCCTCGAACTCAATCTCGACGTTGTCAGGAATTGTGGCGCTACCCATGCCAACGTAATCGCGATCAATGCTGTCAAATTTTTCAAAGCTGAAGTGCACGTCGATTTGCAAAGAGGCGGTTCCACTAACCTTGATCACCGCCTGCCCGTCGTCATGCGATATCGTGTCCAGGGTAGCGCCGGTTGCGTCGGGAATGTCAAGGCTGATATCGTCAACTGTTGCCTCAACGCCTTCTTCCTCGACCGCGAACTGGGAGTCGGCTTCAACACGAAACTCGAACTTGTCCACCTGGTGTCGGGCGGCTTCGAGTATTGCGGCATGAAGTCCCACAGCATCTCCGGCTACAAACTGCGTAGCGAGGCGTACTGCAGGCTCGCGGGCCGCTCCCAGCCCCTGAATCGTAGACAGTGCATCAGCGAGATCGTCGACCACAACGAGCCGCTTTGACTGTGCACCATAACGTTGCCAGTCTTTGTCATGTGCGACGGCCAGAATTCGCGTGTCGCGGTCCTCTGCCCAGCCTTCGAGGGTGGACAGCGCCACTGCATCAGGAAATTCTTGTTTTTTCTCGCCGGTTTCCGCGAATGGCGGTTTACCCGCCTCGTAGCGGCGCATGACCTCACCGATCGAGGCAAATTCATCCTCATGAATGATATCCGCCCCAACACGCTGTGCCCAGTCGTCGAACCGCTTCCGGGCGCGCGCATCATCATCCG
This sequence comes from Paraburkholderia sp. USG1, assembly GCF_031570135.1. Classification (NCBI taxonomy): domain Bacteria; kingdom Pseudomonadati; phylum Pseudomonadota; class Betaproteobacteria; order Burkholderiales; family Burkholderiaceae; genus Paraburkholderia; species Paraburkholderia sp. USG1. Next base: position 3,313 of record NZ_JAMWXW010000061.1, read on the forward strand.
ATGCCGCGACATTGCTCAGTGCGGTCAGTTCCTCCTGATGCGCCGAACTCAACGCTTGATGCTTGGCGGTCTGCGCCAGTGCAGTGCGTAACGCCTTCGTCGCGTCCGTTGCATTTTTTGCGAGATGCCGCTTCACCTCATTAGCCACCGTATTCGCTATGACGAGTTCAAACTCGCTTTCGCGAAACTGCTCGAGCTGAGCGAGCAGCCCGCTCTCCAGCGCGAGACCGTTCTTTTCAAAGATCGACGTGTCAATTGTCAGCGCGGTGATCTCACCGGCGAGGATTTGATTGTTGATTTTCTCGTCCATGAACGTTCGTCCAGTTACCCGTAACGGTCTGATTCTCGCACGGCGCAAGTCATATTTCCCGGGGTTTGATGATCGCGGGAGCACCTTCGAATAGGATGCGACGTCCAAACATCTTCACGAACGCGCCGCGAATGACTGCACCTGGCTGAACTCGGAACGACGTCTGGCGCCGTTGATCGCCGCGGATCCCGCCGATGGGCGAGGCTCTGCAGTCGCCCCCCGACCCGCCGTTCCCAGTTTCGGGCTGTTGATGGCGGCTCTTAAGCTACTTCGGACCGGCTTCTGATGGCGGTGTGGGATTAGTAGTCAACGCAGCCAATGAAGGGCGATCGCGACGGCCGGCCGAGATCGACATCGCGCCCGCAATCACGATGACGCTTCAGTGCGCATCGCGTCGATGACGGCCTGCGTGTACGCGCGATTCGCCGATGTTTGCGTTGAGCGTGTGAACCGCTCTCGCCGTTCGGCCTTGATGATGCCGCCGGTGCCCGCCCGCGCCTGTGTAACCTTGCTCCGGGACGCCGCAACCCATCAATCAATCACCTTTGCAAGGTAGCGATCAAGCCTAGGCTTAAGAAATGGAGCGCTTACGATAAGAAGGGCACCGATGGCCAGCGCACCGTAAGCTATAAAGCGTTCATTAGTGGATAACGTCAAGCAGGATGGCCGGTCGTGTTGCCTCAAGAAGGAATGTTACCCGAGGGGTTGTTGTCGTTCCGTCTTCTTTTTTCTTTCTTTCCTGGTTTCCCGGGCGCGGAGCGCCCGGCCCCCGGCAACTTTCAGGTTTTGCGTTTCACACTTCAGCTGACGCGTCGGCGGACCTGCCCGTGTTTCCTAGAACCATTTCCCTCACACGCTCGGCTCGCCATGCCTTGACCCTGCGTTGCAGCGTTCGTAGCTGCGCCTTGCTCGCATACGCATCCGGCACCATCGTGGCCAGTCGGTTCATTAGCTCCTGGACTGAACACCGGGCTCGGCGACGAGCCATCCTTCAATCACCGGCCATGCGTCGGCAAACGGATCGACCCGGCTTCTCCACCAGTGCTTTGCCTTGGGCTGCTTCCGATGTGTCGGACGTGCTTCACCTTCTTTCCATGCCGAAGCGAGACTCGTGAGGAACACTGCAACGTCTGGCTCTTCCTCGGGTACTGCTTCGACACGCACGCCGTGGGCCGCGAATTCGCTCAATGTCTGCTGGGCCACCCGTATCTCCTGCAGCAGCTGCACGGGGTCGACACCATCGAACTGAGCCTTCAGTTTCTCCTTGATGGTGAGGTCGATGCTGTCGTGGGCCAGAAGCCGGTCGCACGGCGTCGCCGGCGTTAAGTAGGCCTTGTGCACACGAGCGCCGTCGCGCGTCTTGGACTTCAGCTTGAATGAAGGCTGGAAGAAGTTAATGTATAGACGCGATGACGCGTATAGCTGCGCGAGCGCGTTCCTTGCATCTGTGCCGCTCAGTCGGCCATAACCGACCAGTCGCCGCACGACGGAGCCGTTCTTCTGCTCCACCCAAGCCTGATCGTTTTTCTTGTAGGCCCGCGAGCGGGTCTGCTCAAGACCGTGCTCCTTGCAATAGTCGAAGACGTTCTGGTTCATGAATGCGGTGTCGTTATCCGAATCCACTCCAAGCATCGCGAATGGCAGATCGGCCGCCACCTTGTCGAACGCTTCTATAACCAGTACCTGGTTACGCCGACGCATGGCCACACATTCTGTCCAGCCGCTGGCGATATCGGTCAACGTCAGCGTGTGGACGAACTCGCCGTCTACCTTTGTGCCGCCGCAGTGTTCGACCATGTCGATCTCGAAGAAGCCCGGCGGCGGATCGCGCCAGTCGGCAAAGGTACGCACCGGGATACTGCGCCGGATGGCGGAGCCCACACCCTTGCGGCGTTTGCGCTGCCCATCGATATGCAAACGCGCATTGGCCAGCATGCGATCGATGGTCGCCGCACTGACCTGGAGTAGCTTGGCCCTGATGACCGGATCCATGTCGAGATGGCCGTGCCGTTCCATGGCATCAACCAGCTTTGGAATCAACGCCTTCAGGCGCTTGCCGCAAATTCGGTCGGCCGCTTCCCACAGCATCGTTAACGCCTGACGCACCGCCTCGTCGTATAGCCGGTTGCGCTCGCGCGGCCCTTTTATCGCGCCCGGGTTCTCACGCAGCACCCGGATGGCGTGCTTGCGGTGATACCCCGTCAAAGCCACGAACTCGTCGAGGATTCTGCTCCGCTCACCGAACGTCGCGCCGCTATATCGCAACTGCAATGCTGCAACCAACTCCTTGCGTGCCGTCATGCTGATTTGCCTCGTCACCTCGAGCCGCTCCCGCCGGACAATCCGACCGGTAGCAAACTACGTGAGGCAACAGGTCAGCGCGAGTTGCAATTCTGATGAGTCAATGCGTGCCCAAATCACAAACCTCCGGTGCAAAGGCTGACGGCCGCTTCGACCGAGCCGACTTCCTTTACATCACCAGAGACGACCAGTATCTGTGTCCGGCGGGGCAACGCGCGATATACCGCTACACCTCGTTGGAGAGTGCCAATCTGCTGAAATTGCGGACCTACTGGAGCAGCGCCTGCCCACACTGTCCACTCAGAAAACAGTGCACGCCGGCCCCGTATCGGCGCATTCGCCGATGGGAACACGAAGTGGTACTCGACAGAATGCAACGCAGACTGGATCGTCAGCTTGACGCGATGACAATACGGCGACGAACGGTCGAACACGTGTTTGGCACGCTAAAGCGCTGGATGGGCTCGACCCACTTGCAGATGCGCAGGCTTGGGAACGTCTCGACTGAAATGAGCTTGCATGTGCTGGCGTACAACCTCAAACGCGTCATGAAGATCCTCGGATTTGCAAAGACACTGCGAGCGATGAAGCTCACAGGCGCGTAATCTCACACCTGCCTATGCTTGCGCTGGCGTGGCGCAATCAGTTCAGTCGTAGACAACAGGAAGCTGCGAAGCGCGGCCTCACCAGTCGCTCGACAGACCGCCGGCTCACGCGTTTTTATACGGTCTCGGCCAATAAGCGTCGTTCGTGCGGCACTAAAAGCCGCCGTTCCTATGACCGATGTACCTTGGACGCAGCCAAATAATTAGACAGGCATCGTCACAGGCATCATAGATCATGTTTAGATCCGTTTCTGCCGACCGCGTCGGACAGCGAGCGGCTCGCGGGTGAACAACCGGCAGATTGCGCTCGGCCATGTTGGCTAAGGCGCAAATGCTGAAAGCGCATTCCCGCGCCTTGCTTGCAATCGTAAGGAGGCGGCTTCGGGACTCGCTGCGAGCGACGCCCACCCGTGCAGCCTCGAAGTAATCGTGACGGCATCGCTGTCAGTGCAATTTCAGATCGGGCGACGCACGCCGTCCGATGCGATTTGCCATTATCAGGAAGGCCGCGCGTACCGGCCCATAGACAGATGCCTGATGCATCTGGTAAAGCGAACTGTAAAGCAGCCTTGCCAGCCGTCCACTTATGTTGACAACCGCCTGCCGCTCGCGCGGCAGACATAGCCGGTTGTGTTGCCCGCGCACGGTTATCGTGTACTTAAGCAGGGTTGCATCACGCCGAAATGAGTTTCTCGATAAACTCTTCAGCCGCCTGTGGATACGGCGCGCGCATCAGAAGATTCGACTCGCCACCTTCGCTTTGCAGCAGGACGGCTTTTGCATGGCTCAGGGTGCGAAAACCATAAATGCCGTGGTAGTGGCCCATGCCGGACGCGCCGACTCCTCCAAACGGCAAGGCATCTACGAAGACATGCGTCATCGCGTCGTTCACGACCATCGCACCCGAAGTGGTATTGGCTGCGACGCGAGCCCTCACGCCCGGCTCGTCGCTGAAAAGATAAAGCGCGAGCGGGCGGGGGTGAGCGTTGACATAAGCGATCGCCTGATCGAGTGTTTCGTAGGTCACCACCGGCAGCAACGGCCCGAAGATTTCCTCCTGCATGACTCGCATGGAATCCGTCGCGTCGATAATCAATGTCGGGGCTACCTTACGCACGGTCGGGTCGGACAGATTCTCGTCCGACGGAGCGAGGCTAACCACGCGTGCACCCTTCGAGAGTGCATCGGCGATGAGCGCGTGCTGGCGCTCGAAACCCGCGCGGGTCACCATGGACGTGTAATCGGGGTTGTCGCACATAGATGGATACATCTGCGCGATGGACGCCTTTGCATGTTGGACAAAGGCATCCACGCGTCCCGCTTCGACGAGCACGTAGTCGGGCGAAAGACAGATTTGCCCCGCGTTGAACGTTTTCACTGTCAACACGCGGTCGGCGGCGCACCGGAGATCCGCGTCAGGTGCCACAATGACAGGCGATTTGCCGCCAAGTTCTAGCGTGACGGGCACGAGATTATCCGAGGCAGCGCGCATGATGTGATGCGCAACCTGGGTGCTACCGGTGAATACCAGGTGATCGAAGGCCTGCGCGCTGAACGCCGCGCCAGTTTCCGGTCCGCCCAGCACCGCGGTGAATTCATCCGCGTCGAAGTGGTGGGCGATTAGCTCGGCCAGCAGTTCCGAGGTGCCGGGGGTGAGTTCTGAGGGCTTGAGCATTGCGCGGTTGCCTGCGGCAAACGCACTCGCCAGCGGTCCTATCGCGAGCACGATGGGGAAATTCCACGGGCTGATAATGCCGACGACCCCCAGCGGCTGATATTCCACCCGCGCGCTGGCGCCGGGGAACGGCTCGATAGACGGTTGCGCACGCATCCATTCGTCGAGGTGATCGCGGTTGAACCGCAGCCCTTCAATAGGCGTCAGGATGTCGGCGAGCATCGTTTGCTGACGGCTGCGGCTGCCGTAATCGGCCCGAATCGCATCGACGAGTGCGTCGCGATTCGTTTGCAGCATGTCGATCGCGCGCTCGATGCGATCCTTGCGCAACGCGATGGATGGCGGCCCGTCGCGCAGCTGCGCCTGCTTCATCGCTTCAAGGTGAGCTCCGATCTGTTCTGCAGAGGGGGCAACGGGAAGTTTGAAATTGGACATGATTTATCTGCCTGTATCTGAATCTCGGTTTGTCGCGCGGATGCGCGTTTGATTAGCCAAGCACGGCTTCGATCAAGCGGGGGCCGCGTTGCGCCATCGCTGCGGTGAATGCCTGTTCGAACGCGCGTTTTGAGGTCGCACGCACTGACGTGACGCCGAGTCCCTGTCCGGTCGAAACCCAGTCCAACGCAGGCGTATGCAATTCGAGCATCGCCGAGGCGCCGGCACCGTCGGTCGGGGCGCCGACGCGTCGCAACTCGTTGTTGAGCACCTTGTAGCCGCGGTTGGCATACACCACGGTGACGATATCCAGGTTCTCGCGGGCCTGAGTCCAGAGGGATTGCACGGTGTACATCGCGCTGCCGTCGCCGACCAGAGTCACAATTTTCCGGTCCGGACAGGCAATCCCGGCGCCCGTCGAGACAGGCATCATGCTGCCGATCGCGCCACCCGTGAGATTCAGAAAATCGTGTGGCGCAGCTGTGCCCAACATGTCGTAGTAGGGCAAGGTCGATGAAACACCCTCGTCGGCGACAATCGCGTTCATTGGGAGATGCATCGTTACGATCTGCGCGATGCTTTTCGCGTCCAGTGCGCCGTCAAGGGAGAACTCAACCGGTTCGCGCTGGATGAGGCGTTCTTCGGCGTGCTGTGCATCCACGGCATCCATCAGCGACATGAGCGCAGCGGTGCTGTCTTCGTGCGGATGGGTCAGGACGCTGATCTCGCAGTCGTCCGGCGTGAGCCAGCTGGGCTTGTCCGGGTAGGCAAAGAAGCTGACGGGCGGACGGGCGCCTATCAGAACCAGCAGTTCAGTGCCTGCGAGAAATTCAGTGGCGACTTCACCAAAATAGGGAAGGCGCTCCACCTGCACGCGGGATGTGCCCCTTTCGATACGCGGCGCGAAGGTGTCGCAAACGAGTCTCGCGCCTGTCTTCACCGCGATCTTTCCGGCCGCGATCAAACCTTCGCCTCGCAGCGCCTCGCCTCGGACCAGCAGCACGGTCTGCAGCCCGGCGCGCAGCTTGCCGGCAATTCGGTCGATGGTCGAGTCGGCGGCTCGGCTCCGCGCCGCGAGCGGCAGTGGAGCGGCAACGCCTTCTGCTGTGTCCCATGCAGTATCGGCGGGAAGAATGAGCGTGGCAATCTGTCCCGGCGCCTCGCGTGCAACGCGCACAGCCCGGGCGGCGTCAGCACCAACTGTGCGTGCGCTCGTCGACGAATGCACCCAGTCCGATACCGGGCGGGCAAAACCTGCGATATCCGACGCCAGCGGCGCGTCATATCGTGCATGCGACGACGCATGGTCGCCGACAATGTTGACGACGGGGCTCGACGCGCGTCGTGCGTTATGAAGATTGCTCAGCCCATTTGCGAGCCCAGGGCCCAAGTGCAACAGCGTGGCGGCCGGCTTGCCCGCCATACGTGCGTAGCCGTCAGCGGCGCCCGTGACCACATTTTCTTGGAGACCAAGGACGGGTCGCATCTCCTTGACGGCGTCGAGCGCGGCGACAAAGTGCATCTCCGACGTGCCAGGGTTCCCAAAACATACGTCCACATCGCTGGCGACCAGCGATCTCAACAGGCTTTCTGCACCATTCATGATATCTGCTCCAAAAATGACGAAAAGTGGGCACCTGCGCCGTCTCAAGACTTCATCGCAGTACCGCTTGACGACCATTCTGGGCAGATCTATTGTGAGTAACAATTGGGCCCGATTGGAAACTTAGTTACATCATGCGTAAAGATCTCGACTATGGACTGTTGCACGCCATGACAGCGTTCGTGAGGGTTGTAGACTCAGGCACGTTTACGGCTGCGGCGGAGCAGATGGAACTGACAACGGCGCAGATTTCGCGACTCGTATCGGGACTGGAAAACCGGTTGAGTACCAAGTTGCTGCAGAGGACCACCCGGCGCATTGCATTAACCAGCACTGGCGAAACCTACGTCACGCAATGTCGGGATATTCTCGAGCGGGTGGAAATTGCGGAGGCGTTCGCATCGGGGGCGACGGTGGAACCCGCAGGGCGACTCAAGGTGCAATGCATGAGTAGCTTCGGAGCGCACTATGTCGCGCCGCTCGTCGCCGAATTCTGCGCGGCATTCCCGAAGGTCAGTGTCGAATACGCGACTTCGCAGTACACGCCCGCTCTACTCGCAGAAGGTATTGATGTCAGCATCTATCTGGCGAAGGAACTCGCTGATTCCGGGCTGGTCGCGCTTCCGCTGGGCACAGTTTTCGGAATTCTTTGTGCTGCGCCCGCCTATCTGGCGCAGCACGGAACCCCAAGGCATCCACGTGAACTGAAGGACCATGCATGCATCCGGCTGGTCAATCCATCTGCGCCAGCGAACTGGCACCTGCAATCGGCGAGGCGTACGTTTCAGATCGAACCCGGCGGCCCCATCGTTTCCGATAACCCGGATGTCCTTCTCCTGGCGGCAGAGCAGGGCAGTGGCATCATCTTGCTGCCTTACTATACGGTCAAGGAATCGATCCGTAACGGACGGCTGGTTCGCGTTCTTCCGTCGTGGCGGTCGCCGGAAGTGACTGCATTCGCTCTGTATCCGTCACGGCAATTTCTGGATGCGAAAACCAAAGCCTGGCTTGAGACGCTCAAGACACAGGTTACACCGGCGCTCGCGGAGGATGCTGCGATGTTCCTGTGATCGCGCCGGTTAGATGCGGTCACGGAGTCCGGTCGGGCTAGAAGTTGGTTTGTCTAAGAATAGTGACAAAGTGAAATGGGCATCGACCGAGGATGCTCAACGAAGTCGTCTGGATTCCCGAGCCGCGAAGAGTTGTTGTAGGTATGATTTTTCGCTTTCCGACATCGACGTCGTGATTAGCGACGAAGACGATTGGAAGAGTCAGGACGAGCTACTCGCGCGACGGAGTTACAAGCGGGCGATGTCAGGTGCGGTCGATATTCTTGCCGCAGTAATTCACTCTTCGAGTGGCCGTTGTACCACGAGCCGCCCTATAGGTCCGATCAGGTTGACAGACCGAAAAGGGCCGCCTGATGTTGCTCGCATAAATACTGCACGCGGCGATCCCCTGACGTCTACGTCGGACCGGGTTCGGCCGAGGCCGTGTAAAAACGCGTGTGATCACCTAGACTGAATCAACCTGCTGAACGAGAGGCGCAGATGGGGCGATTTGTCGAGGGTGCGCAACGCAGTCAGACCACACTATTGCCAGAGTGTCT
>NZ_JAMWXW010000062.1:0-10052 GCF_031570135.1 Paraburkholderia sp. USG1
CCGCGATGAACCAGTTCGCGATCCTCTACGAGGATCGCTTCACCAGGATTCATTTGTAGAATGCAATTGACGACCTGCCAGACGGCAGGCTTTTATCTGCCTTGCACACAAAAATTCAGACACTCCCGGTTTGCAAGCGGCCGTTCACGAACGCCTACCTGCCGTTCGCAAGACGCTCGCCAATCGAAGACAAATGACGGTCACGTAGCCGTATCAACCATTGCTGAACTGGCGAGCAGGTCGCTTCGAGCGTGAGTGCCATTAGAATCGATGTGCCGACACTAAGCGGAAAGAAAAATGAACGGACAATGGCTGGGTACCAAGTACGCTACTGCGCACGGTAACGACGCTAATCTCGTCGTCAATCTGGATCGCGTCGGCGAAACCTACGAAGGGCTAATATTCAATTGGCCGATCAATCCACCATACGTTTGTAGCGCCATTCCTATTCGCGTTGCGGCGCACGAGAACCCGTTTGCTACCGAAGCAGTGTTGCTGACCTATACAGGGCAGGTGGATGTTCCATTTCCGTTTATCGACAGCAGCCTGTATCTATCGCAGGTCACAAAGACACCGCAGTCAGCGGCGCGTCGAGTGTACATCGAGGGCGACTGGCACCACGATCGCATGCGCCTCTCGTACACGACAGACTTGGGAGATATCGGCCACGCTGTCGTGCATCGAATGGGCGCGGACCAAGCGAGCACTCTCAAGGCTCGCGTCCTTAGTTGGCAGAACATCAAGGATGAGTTCTTCAGGATGCCCTATCGCAAGCACATTTTCAGGGGACAATCCGATTCACGCTGGCCACTACGATCCCTTTTCCACAGGGAAGGGCGAGCAGAGCTCTACCGCTATACGCAGCAAGATGTGACGATGATGTATCGAAGACTAAGCGGGGCACTATCTCAGCCATTAGACATAGTCTCAAACGATGGCCGTGGCGCATTTCTCCACTTGCTACAGCACCACGGCTACCCTACGCCGCTTTTGGACTGGTCCTTTTCCCCGTTCGTCGCCGCCTTTTTTGCCTTCAGGCGGCACGGGCGCGTTGCCGGAGCAGGCAAGGAACGCCACGTGAGAATCTACAAATTCGACCATGAAGCGTGGACAGGCACTATCGAATCAATTCCGATGCTGGCAACTCCGCGGAACAATCTCTCGTTTCTCGAATTTCAGACTCAGAACAATCCGCGCGCTATTCCGCAACAAGCATTGTCAAGCGTCACCAGTGTTGACGACGTGGAGGGCTACGTCGCGCTTTGTGAGCAGCGATTCAACCGCTCATTCCTTGAGGCGTTCGACGTACCGGTATCTGAAGCATCGGAGGCGCTGTCCGACTTACGCCTGATGGGTATTACAGCGGGGGCGCTCTTCCCAGGCATCGATGGCGCCTGTGAGGAAATTCGGTCATTGCGCTTTCCGTAGCCCGCCTTTGCCAATATAGGTCTCAACGGTGGACGGACCACGTCCGGCTGATTACCGCCGACTTTGGGACATTCGCAGCCCGCTGCCGGGCGGCCCATGTGGGTCGCCTGGCGTCGATCGAGATCAACGGAGGGCGCGCCGTCGATGCGTTTTGCATGAGTCGGTGCGCGGCCAGGAGGCGTCACTCGTCGCGGCTGCCGTTTGGACATTCGTGCGACGGCTTCGCCCCGTGAACGGCCGTTCGACCACCAATGATGCATATCACATTATCGGCCGCCGTGGCCACCGCAGGCCGATGACTGGCCGATCATTGCTTGGCCGTTGTGGATGGTAGCTTACGCGTTCAGTCACGAGTATCGTCGACCTTTTTGTGGACTATTCTCGCTCCCCATGGCAGTCATTTTGAACTGAACAAACGTGCGCGCAACAGAAGCTCTATCACAAAGCCTTCAGGAAAGCTTCTCGTGCAACCGTACAAGCCACCAGCGCCACATCGGTACCTGAATTGGAGGTCGGTGAGTCGTATCCGTCACACAGGTTGCGATCTCCACGTATTTTCCGGACACCATCCCGAATCTTGTCCTTGGAATTTCATCGCTGTTCCACTGGCATAACCAGCTGTTTGTGTCATGAACTGCGCAGAACGAAAGCTCACGTCGCATACCCGGATCGCCCATCGTCCAATACCACACGGAATGTTGGTCAACCGACACCTTGTACGTGAAAGGCGGGTACGTTTTATCCTTGCCGTAGCAGACACCGTTGACCGGTTCTCCGTCACAAGACAACATGTAGACCGTAACTTCATTTTCGAGCGGAGTACGAACGGATGTCGTGACGGCAATGAAGCAAAATACCGCCGCGACCAGCAAGCGATCCGATAGCCGTTTCACGCTCGCTGGGCGGCGACCAGGATGCGCGGCAACGACGCATGCAACCTTTATAGAACCGTGAACCCGGTAAGCGTGAGGCTTCAGACGTGCCGGTAGACCGGAGTGCATTCGATCCGCCTTCAATTCGTCACGCGATACGGCCGCATCATCTCGTTGTCCTCATGCGTGAGGACATGACAGTGCCACACGTAATATCCCTGCGTCGGGTCGAACTCGTACAGGTTCTGTCCTGCGTCGGACTGGTTGGCGGTGACAGGAACGCTCGAAGGGGTCCATCGCACGAGAATTCTGAGCACCTGTCCTGAATGTGCATCCGCCGTGTCCTTCCATCCCGACTCCCCAGCCGTTGGGAGAATGGTGGCGCCTTGCAGGTAGCCGCTGAAGGGAAGATTGCCGCCGAGCGCACCGTCCTTATTGGGTGTTGCGTAGTCGAGAGGAGGCCCATAGTCGGCGCAGTACGTGCCCGCGGTACATCCCGCCGGCAAAGGCGTTGGGCTGCTGCCTGGCGCACCGAATGCCTTGTTCCAGTCCGTCAGATATTGAGCCGTATTGAAGGCCTGACGATTGAGAACCTGGAATTGGGTCAAATGGAGGTGAACCGGATGGCTAGCCCCGGGCATCGTCGACAGATAAAGGATTTCCCACAGTTCTGTCGAACCCACACGCGGCAGTTCGCTGATGCCGTCGCTCGGGAAATCATGTGCGATGCTTGCCGACTCCAGACCGTTCCACGTGGTGTTATTGACATACTCCTTGATATCCGTGGGGACGGGGCCGCCAGACGTCTCGACGTGATCGTAAAGGACCATCTGCCTGACCCGATCGACTTTCACTCCGGATAGTACATTGCCGTTTCCATCGGTCAGGTGAACCAGCGGGTTTTTTCTGGCACAGAACCCGGATGCTGCGTCCGGATTGGCGGGATCGCAACTGGTATCAGGGGTCGATGTTGACGCAGCTACCCGGAATAGCATGATATCGGCCAGTTGAACATCCTGGCCGCGCTGCGAATTTGTCATTTTGACGTTCTGGCCGGCAAGGTTGGAAAAGTCGACGATGATATCGGCCCGCTCACCCGGCGAGACCGGTACCCCCGCAGAATTACCGTCCGAGGAAACCGCAACGGGAACGGGTTTGTCGAAATAATTGTCATCCGCCCCGACCAGGTAGACGGGCGCCTTGCCAAAGACGAACGTATATCCGCGATTCAGGCTGCCGTTCAGGATATGCAGGCGGTAGCGTCGCGGCTCGACATTCAGGAAAGGGAAGGCCGCCCCATTCACGACTGCGACATCGCCCTCGAATATTGGACTCCAGAATGGATGATTAAGGGAAGCCTGCTGAATTGGCATATAGAGCTGGCCATGTGTGTCGAACGTGTGATCCTGTACTGCCATTTCGATTTCGTGGGGACCGTCCGGATAGCCTTGGGGCTCCGTGCTGGGGTCCTTGAGAAAATAGAAACCCGCGAGACCCGCGTAGACGTTCAGACGCGTGACGCCCAGCGCATGATCATGGAACCACAGCGTGCCAGGCTCCTGCGAATTCGGATATTCATAGATCGCTATGCCAGGAGCAGGGCTGCCGATCGTGTGGAAATCTGCGCCTTTCAGCCCATTTGGCGTGAACCATGATTCCGGGTCGCCGTCGTAGGCGGCGGGAATTTCAGCACCGTGCAAATGAACGGCAGCTGGAACCGGACCGATGTAATTCTGCTTACACGCCGAACTGACACCGGCGCCCTGCATCGGCATCCCGCAGCCGCTCTTCAACGGATCGGCCCAGTGCACGGTCTGGTCGAATGGCAGTTCTCCTTGCACCAGTCCTGGGCCGCTGGGATTCGCTGGATCGAAGCTCGGCAGTTTGTTGACGTAGGTGGCCCGGGTAGCGGTGCCGCGCTGGGCCACGATGGTGACCGCCGGCCAGTGGGCCGGACCCAGCAATGCCCCTGTGTTGGTGTCGGTGGTCTGGTAGGTCCATACGCGTGTCGGGCCGAACGTGACACCCGCGCCGCATTTAGGGTAGGAACCTGGTGGCAGCACCTGCTGACTGGTCTCCGCCATGGTGACGGTCAGGTTGGGGTGAACCGCCGCATCCACGCGCGGTATCGAGCCTGCCGGTCCGAACACCGGCAGGCTGACCGCGAACTTCGTAAAGCACGTTCCGTCCAGTTTCGTCTGCCCAACGACAGTGGGAGTGCTATCAACGCCGCTATTGCAGCCATGCGCGAAAAAGATCGACGACAGGGCAGCAACAGCCAGGGCAATCATAGCTGGCCGAGACCTTATTGGCGGTTTGCGATGTTCTTCCGTCTCCTGGGACATGGGGCCTCTCCTTCACGCGCTACCTGCTTTGTTGTGGATGATTAACCGCTAAAGTTCGCTCTTTGGGTTTGATTTGCCGGGCCGTTCGCCGTCGCGCACTTCGGAAACCGTGCAATTTGCGGCACGGCCTTAACCGGGTGGGAATCGAATGAAGTGTGTAATATTGAGCGTACTTTGCCATCACCAGAAGTGGTGATGGTCACGCTGAATGGCCTCCACGCACGGAGCCTCCCTTGCAACGCAAAGAACTCCTGGAAGCTGTCGATCTGATCTATGCTGCCGCACTCGGCGAAGGTGCGAGCTGGCAGGATCTTGGTGACAAGCTGATGGCGCTTATGGATGCACAACGTGCGACGCTGTGGCTGGCGGATGAGGGCGGCACGCCGGGCAACCTTCTGATGCGTCACGATTCGTATGACGAAGAATACGCGTCCGGGTACGTTCTTCTTGATCCTTATCGCGCATCTGCGCGCGAGGTGAGCGTCGAGGAAACAATGCGTCGGCGGGGGGACGTCCGGCTCGGTCACGAGATTATTCCGGACGCCAGCTATGTCAAAAGCGAGTTTTACGACGAGTTCGGTCGCAAGAGCTCGCGACGCTACATGATCGGCGGCCTGCTCAGCGTGTCGAAGGTTATTCCGCTTGGGTTGCATCGGGATGTAGCATCGCGACCATTTGGTGAGGAGGACAAGCGCACTCTCGCCCAGTTGCTTCCGCATTTGCAGCGCGGGCTTCAGATGCGCGCCCGGTTAGCGCCCACAACATCCAGCCTTGGCGCCGGCGCGCTCGATGCACTTCCGATTGGCGTCATTGTCGTCGACAGGGAAATGCGGATCCTTTACAGCAACGCGGAAGCCGCAGCGTTGCTAAGTGATTCGCAGTCTGGACTGTCCTCGGCACGGCCGCGGCCCGGACCGGTCACAGGCGCATGCAGACTTTTCGCGCGTCATCCAGACGACGACGCGCAGCTTTGCCGCCTAGTGGGTGCCGCCTCTCGAGGAGGCGCTGGTGGTGGCATGCAAATCCACGCACGGCCAGGCGCGTTACCGGGCGATTCCGGCATGCTTTCGGCTTTGGTATGCCCGGCTCTGCGCCACCTGTCTTCGTCAACGCAGCCCAATATGGGCACAAGCGTCATCCACGGCGCGGCGACCGTGCTCACGCGCCATCTGCTTAGGCCGTCATCGCCACCCGTCAGGCTGCTCATCGATCTGTTCGGACTCACGCGCGCTGAAGCGGAAGTCGCGGTCGCCCTGGCGGGCGGCGTAACGGCTGAAGACGTCGCGAGTACCCGACGCGTATCGCTCGACACGGTACGAAGCCAGATTCGCACCGTTCTGAGAAAAACGGGTGCTTCCGGACTACGCGATTTCGAACGGATCATCGCATTGAGCTCGACAATGCATACGACGGGTTCGCTTTACGTTCGATGCCCCGAGAATGACAGCTTTCGAGCGCGGAGTTGACCTGTATGCAAATGGAGCCGCGCGAACTGCCTTTGATGAGCGCGGGCATTGTGGTATGGAAACTATCCTGATAGCACGTTGACGTTGCGTTTTCCGGGCATCTGAAGATCGCAGGACGGATCTATGGCGTGTTGTTGAGCCGGTGCATCTGGCAAGGTCAGAGATTCCAACCTGGGCGGGGGCTTCCGTCTATTTCGTTGACGACACTCCCAACAAAACCAACGGTCCGGCAATTCGAGACCGACTGCCGGGCCGGAATAAGTGGGGGCTGCTTGTTGCTTGAGCACGAGCGCCCCGTGCTAAGGCCATGGCTGTGGGCATACATTGCAAGTGCACCCGGAGAACCGGACTGCTTGAACAAGCGCTGATAAACGGTGCGCACTTCGCGTCGCTCATTGCGCGCTGGCGCCGTGTTGCGAAACACCGCGTTATGGGTCGCGGCCGATGGACGGCCCTTGCGTCGCGCCTTTCTGCACGCGATCCCCGTCAGGTATCGCTGTTCTAGCGCATTCGTAGCGCTTTTGAACAGCCTCGTCGGTAGGCAAGCGTTCTTCCGTCTGTCTCGTTAATGCAGTGAGGCACCGGCGAACCATCGCTAGAGGGCCTCGCGCGCGGATGTCCGTTAAGCATTGTGAGCAGCCGGTATCGTTGTGGCCACCCCACTGACGGCAGAGGGTCGATCCATGCTTTTCGCATAACCCAGCGATCAGCGATCGACCGGGCAGCGGACGGGGTCCGGCCATTTTGAGACATTCGACAACACCCCATCAATCGTCGACAATCACCGCGCGAGATTCCGATACCGATAAATGCAATCGAAAGGATACCGAAATAGATGGGCAAAAGTGTAGACGAGCTAGTCACCGACTTGGCCGAACAAGACATACATCTACCTAAAGGGTACGTTCGAGTTGGTGGATTTGGGGATTCGGAAGCACTTTCGGAGTCGCTGATCGCACTCATTTGTGCTGGCGTAAAACGTGGTACCTGCAGTCTGGCTTGGTCGTGGGACTTCGACGGTGAGTCAATTCCTGAGGCTGGAGACATTGAAATAGTGCTTGACTGGCATGGTCGACCGGCGCTCGTTTTACGAGTCACTGAAGTGCATATCGTGCCTTTCGATTGTGTCGGTGCTGAATTCGCGGTTAGCGAAGGAGAAGGCGATCTTTCACTAACGTATTGGCGGACGGAGCACTGGCGCTTCTTCACAGATGAGTGCAGCCGAATTGGTCGGGTGGCTGACAGTTCGATGCCTCTCATATGCGAGAGCTTCGAGGTCCTTTACACGCTTACGCCCATTCAGCGACGCGAATGACTGCTCACGGAGATACTGAACGTCCCTTCCGGGTCGCGCGCTGTCGATCGCGACCTCGCGAGATTCGCAATGCATGCAGTTTGCATAAGTCGATGACCGGCCAGGAAGCGACAGTTGGTACGTCAAAGTCAATGACGGGTTAGGGGTGGAGAGCGGCCGCCCGGCCTGACTCATCACCGCGACTACCCGGGCGTTTTGTGATATTAATGTTTGAAAGACTTCCAGCAAGGATTTGCATGACCTGCTTCGCGACGTATTGCGTTGCAGCAAGCTACTCGCGCGCCATCTGGAGAGTGCAATGCCAGGATCGATACGTGCCGTTCTGCTTCTGGTTGTAGAACTTGTCTGTTTCTCTTTCGCACCGATCGCCGCGATCGCTCAGCCGCTCTCCGCTGTCGAAGCGCGGGCGATAGCGAAGGACGCCTATATCTACGGTTTTCCTCTCGTCGACAGCTACCGTATTCAGTATTCTTATTTCATCGACAAGAGCAGCCCGGAGTTCAAGGCACCCTGGAACCAGATCAACAACACCGCACGGGTTTTTACACCGGACGATAAGGAAGTCCAGACGCCCAATTCCGATACGCCGTACTCACAACTCGGGCTCGATCTTCGTGCCGAGCCAATGGTCCTGAGTTTTCCTGCCGTCGAGAAAGGGCGATATTACTCGGCGCAATTCATAGATCTTTACACGTTCAACTTCGCATACGTAGGAAGCCGGGCGACCGGAAACGACGCGGCGAGCTATTTGGTCGTGGGTCCGCACTGGAAAGGTGACAAACCAAAAGGCATCAAGGCGGTGATCCACTCAGAAACCGAATTCGATCTTGTCGTATATCGAACGCAGCTCCTTAACCCGAACGATATCGACAACGTCAAGCGGATACAGTCGGGCTACAAGGTCCAGTCCTTGTCGCAGTTCCTGAACAAACCGGCACCGGCACCAGCACCCGCCATCGATTTCATCAAGCCACTCAGTGCCGACGACGAACGCACGTCACCGAAGTTCTTCGAGGAACTCAATTTCATTCTGCAGTTCTGTCCGACTCATCCGTCGGAGAAGGCACTGATGGCGCGCTTTGGGAAACTTGGCATCGGCGCGGGCAGAACGTTCGACGAGCAATCGTTGACGCCCGAGGTTCGTCAAGCGGTAGTGGACGGGATGGCCGATGCGTGGAAGATCTTCGCCGAGCACAAGGCCACCAAGCTGGATACCGGAATCCTTCAGAGCGGTGACGGCTTCGGCACACGCGCCTTCCTGAAAAACGACTATCTTGCGCGGATGTCGTCAGCGGTGCTCGGTATTTACGGCAATTCGAAACAGGAGGCCATGTATCCGCTTTACTTCGTCGACTCTGACAAACAGAAGCTCGACGGCTCCCACAGTTACACGCTTCACTTCGCTGCCAGTCAACTGCCTCCGGTCAACGCATTCTGGTCCCTGACGCTGTACGAATTGCCGTCGAGCCTGCTCTACACGAATGCATTGAACCGGTATCTGATCAATTCACCGATGCTGCCGGATCTGAAGCGCGATTCCGATGGCGGATTGACGCTCTATATCCAGCACGATTCACCGGGAGCGGAGAAGCAGGCGAACTGGCTGCCGGCACCGGGCGGCCCGTTCTTTTCAGTGTTGCGTCTGTATTGGCCAAAGCCCGCGGCGCTCGACGGGAAATGGAAAGCCCCGCCCATGACGAGAGTCCAGTAGACCACGGGGGTGCAAGGTCAGTAGCAGTATTCAGAGGTCGAACGCCCCCCTTTCCGTGGTCGTCTGCTTTGAGGGGCGCTTTAGACTTTCGCGCCCATCAAGCAAAGATCAGAGGTGGATCGAGCTGAGCCGGTCATCGTCGGGCCCAGTCCCTTAAATCGAATGGCCGTTTTAGGCTGATAACGCGACCGGCAATCCGAAATTCAATGCCCATGCCCTGTCACCTGACGGCGGCGATATCTTCCAGTTTCCAAGACTTGTCGAAAAACGCTGACGACGGGCTGTAAAAGCGGAAGATCGGAAACCAGCCTCTTCCAGGCACGGTTTTGATCCAGTTTGCTTTTTCCTTTGGTTCTTCAGGGCTGAACACGATGTCTATTGAACCGTCAGCATTCACGACCGGCTTGGTGTATTGACTCACGGAAGGGAATGGTTGCCCGTTTTGCAGTTCCGATCGGCTAAGGGAATCGTAGACGACGACCGACCAGAAATTGTTCGCTGGTATGCCGGGCAGAATATGCAGTTTGTAGCGCTTTGCTCCGTCGAGGAAGTTGCCATCCCCGTCCCGGTACGTCCAAAGATACTGTGACCCTTGGCCTACGTTCTTCTCCATCATTGACGGCGAATTGCCTGCCGCCATGTAATAGACATTATCGCGGGCATCGATTTGTGGGGCACCCTCCCTTGTGAATGTGTAGCTCATGCCTTCGGGAGATTGCTGCCACTTCCGGTCAGGGTAATAGAAGACGCCCGGCGACGCCGAAGCGTAGGTGTTGGCTCGCGCCATTTGGGGCGGCCCCCGTGAAAACCGGACACGAGGAACGCTTAAACTTTGAGGTAGTCTTACGCCTATGTTTAAGCCCAGCTCTAACGTGGAACCCATTGAAGTTTTGACCCAGCCCGAACAGCGCCGCA
>NZ_JAMWXW010000063.1:0-6178 GCF_031570135.1 Paraburkholderia sp. USG1
CACGCGGCTGTCGGGCACGAGTGCGGCGGGCTGTGCGAGCCACGTGGGATACCAGAACGAGCGGACTTCACGTTTGGCCTGATAGCGCGAACCCGCGCCACCATCGAAGCCGTCGTACGACGGCGCCTGCAAGAAAAGCGCTTTCATGATTGCTCCGGCAACTTGCGTTCAATAAAGAAATTTTCGCGCCGCTGGCGCGAAACGTATGTAATGTCAGAGGCCATCGGATGCATCGGTGAAATCCAGCGCCTTCATAACTGAGGATTGATCGGGTTAGTGGACGGTGCAACTGGCACGCGCGCTCCACGCCACACGACATGCGAACCAAACGCTCCAGCGAGCCATTGCAACGCCAATAACGTATCGCGTAGCGGCACGAGCGGCAGATCGCGCCAGAACGAACGCGAATGACGTGCGCCCCGTGCGTGAAGCAGTATCCGCGCGGCCACGCCAACGGCCGAATTGACCGCCATCGCCGTTGCCGCCCACGGATGCGCGCCCGCTACCACGCCCGAACGAAAATCTAACGCCAACCATGCACCGGATACAAGCCACGGCGTAGCAAACGTAATGAACAATGACGCGAAGCCCGGCTGATTCACTGACCTGATCGTACGCAACCAGCGCGTTTCTCTGAGCCACAACGTTGCGAATGTCGGTTCGATGACGTCGGTCGCGACCATCACCGGGGACAGCACCGTACGAAGTCCGAGGTTGCGGACGTGCTCGGCGAGCCAGTAGTCGTCGGCAAGGCAATCTTTCAGCGCATGGAAGCCGCCGATGCGCTCGAGCGTAGCGCGCCGCAACGCGAGCGTCGCCCCGAAGCCAAACCGGCGGGAGCCGACTGCGTGCGCCACTCGCACGGATGGAGCAAACCACTCGTTAATAAAGAGCGCGCCAATACGAGGCCAGAAACCGCCAACACTCTGCGCCACGTAGAGACATGTCACCACGCCGACTCCAGGATCGGCCAACGGCGCTGAAACAGTACTTAAATAGTCGGGGTTGACTGCGATATCGCTGTCCGCAATCACGATCACGTCGTACTTGGCCCGCTCGGCCATGTTGATGAGATTACTCACCTTCAGATTGCTGCCATGTACTCGCGAATCGATTGCGAGTTCGATATCACGCGATGGATACGCAGCCTGCAGACGCCTTACAACCGGAATGGCTGCGTCGCCGGGCGAAGACACACCGAACAGAATCTGGAAGCGTGGATGCGTCTGCTCGCAGAACGTAGCGAGATTCTCATACAACCTCGGCTCGTCACCGCATAAAGGCTTCAATACACTGACGCCGTCGGCCGTTCCAGTATATGGCTGGAACCGGTTGTTGTTCGCGCGAGTCGCGCGCAGAAACGGAGTCGCGACCGCGGCAACGACTGCGTATAGCGTAGCCATGCAGCACAGCACTACCAGCGGCCACCGGCAAGCGGACAAGACAATGTGCATCATCGAACAGTACCTCATGCTACTTCCACCGCTGAGCGCCGCAACGCACGAATCGAGGCGCGGCTACCAGCGCGCGAGAACACACGCTCATTCATTCGTTCATCGCCAACTCGACAACTCGATATCGGCAATCAAGGATCGATCAGGACGCATGTAGTGCATGCTGACTATCGGAAGGCAACATCAATTTTTATCGGATTTCGTGATGGTGAGATAGACGCGTTCCCTTTCTTATTGATCTTGAGCAATGCTTCTTTCAACTGCCTTATTGGCGGCTTCGGCGAGGAGTGGGAATAGGCCTCCAGATGCGGCGCCAATCGCGTTGCAGGTGTTTTCGGCAGCTGATTCAGAACGACACTTACAAGATCCTTTGAGTCATGCCGACACCAGGAATCCAGGCACTCCACGCGGGACGCGACCGCATATTAAATGCAGCATGGCTCTGAATAAACGCCGTAGCGGCTAAAACACTTTTCCTGGAATTACCTGGTGCGGCGGGTTGACAGATCGATCCAGCACCGGCTGGCTTCCCGCCATGACCAGACGTCGACGTGATCACCAACGCGTGCGTCGCTGAAAGTGATTTTTTGAATTCCGCACAAAAGCGGACGGCCGCGCGAAGTGCGAATGACCTCCTGAAAGCAGCCGCACTCAGACATTCTTCTCGATACGATAGCGTCCAATTGACTCAGGTTTCGTCAACAGTCCCTTCCTGCAACATCAACGAATACAGAGTAGCCATCCACCTAGAATGACGATTACCAGATGCGGCGCCCCGCCCGGTGCATTAATGATGTGAAGGCAACTTTCCACGAAAGCGCGACCTTGTTACAAGCGCTGTCGATATTCACCCTGCAAAGCTCTCCCGGAGTTTTTATGAAATCAGCAGTTGTCCAGACGATCACATTGTGTGTCGC
Source organism: Paraburkholderia sp. USG1 (assembly GCF_031570135.1). Classification (NCBI taxonomy): domain Bacteria; kingdom Pseudomonadati; phylum Pseudomonadota; class Betaproteobacteria; order Burkholderiales; family Burkholderiaceae; genus Paraburkholderia; species Paraburkholderia sp. USG1. The sequence continues at coordinate 2,372 of NZ_JAMWXW010000063.1, forward strand.
TTCAATCATTTCGGTTTCGGTGTTTGCGCAGACCGCGGCGTCCGACGATATCGCCTCGTCAGCCCCTGTGAGCGCCGCCGTAAGCGCTCCTCCGTCCAGCGCGAAAGCACGTCGCGCCCAGAATCATCTGGTGCAAAAAAATGTTCGACATGCCCTGACTGCGACCAAAGGACTCAACTCGTCCGGAATCTCGATTCTCGCGAAAAACGGCGTCGTGACGCTGGTCGGAAGCGCTCCGGACGAAAAACAGATCGCTCGCGCGGCCTCCGTTGCGCAGGGCGCTGCCGGCGTTCAGCGCGTCGACAATAAGCTGAAGGTCTTCGAACCCGGTAACTAAGCTTGCGCGGCAGCAGGTAGATCATCTTTTCGCTGCCGCCGCACGAACACTGCAAGGTACGGATTGCCCGGTGTTTCCCCTGCGCCGAACAACCCGCCAGTGAGCGATCGATTGCCACTGGACCAACCGGCGTGTCGGCCGCCGCTGAACCGCGGCGCCGAACCGAAATCTCCCTCAAGCCACTTCCGGCCCGCCAAGGCGCCTATTCCGGCTCCGCCATCGCTCCCATTCGCATTCGGTTCCAACCTATGACAGAATGAGCCACGCCTAACCTCCTCAAACAGTTGCGCGCAACTGTACCTGCTCCTTGAACTCGCTTTCAGCTACCGTATCAATGTCACTGGTCAACGGCTTTCTAGCCGGTGCGGACCCCGTGGCCATTGAGAGACTAGCCGAGCGGTCCGGCATCCCGCATGCATTGCTGCATAGGCCAGGCGCGCGCGTCACGCAGGAGCAGTTTGCAACGCTGTATCGTCTGCTGGCAGCCGAATACGACGACGAAATGCCCGGCATCTTCAGCCGGCCATTGCGTAATGGCACGCTCAAATATCTCTGCCTCAGTCTGCTCGACGCACCTCGACTGGATGTCGCGATGCATCGCTTCGGCCAGTTCTTCCACCTGATTCTGGACGACTTCACGGTGAAGTCGCGGCGCGATGACTCGCTTTGCCGGATCGAACTCGTGGCGAACGAGGCAAACAAGTTTCAGAACGCGCTTGGGCAGGAGTTGATGTTGAAGCTCGTGCATGGTGTGGCGTCCTGGCTGATCGGGCAGAAAATCCCTCTGGTCGAGGTGGAGTTCGATTTCCCGCGGCCAACGCGAGAGACCGACCACCTCTATCTGTTCCCGGGACCGGTGCATTTCGGTTGTACGCAGACCTGCATGTCGTTTGAAGCCAGATATCTCGACATGGCCATCCGGCAACACAAATCCGATCTGAAGAAGTTTCTGGCGCGTGCACCGGAGGACTGGATCTTCGTGTCGTTTGCCGAACAGATGGTCTGTCACCAGGTTCGCCAATACATTGCGGGTTGCCTTCCAGCAATTCCCACGATTGCGATCGTCGCACAGGATCTGCACTACTCAGTGAGAACACTGTGCCGCCGTCTGTCGATTGAAGGGACGACCTTCCAGGCGATCAAGGACGAACTGCGCCGCGACATCGCTATCCAGCGTCTCACGCGTTCGGCGGACGCAATCGGCGTCATTGCCTACGAGGTCGGCTTTGACGACCCAACCGCGTTTCACCGCGCGTTCCGCCACTGGACGGGCAGCACGCCACAGGCATACCGCAAGATGGTTTGACGCAAAGACTACGCCGATGGCTTCGCCGCATCGACGAGATGCCGTCCGAATCGCTGCTTGAGAACCAGTTTCTGGAGCTTCCCCGTGGCGGTCAGCGGCATCTCGGGAACGAATACAACGTCATCCGGAATCCACCACCTGGCGACCTTGCCCTCGTAGTACGCTAACAATTGTTGCGCGCTCAACGTACTGCCGGCACGCTTTACTACAATCAACACCGGACGCTCGTCCCATTTCGGATGCTCGCAACCAATGCAAGCCGCTGATTCGACCTCGGGATGAGACATCGCCACATGTTCGAGTTCGATCGACGAAATCCATTCGCCGCCGGACTTGATGACATCTTTGCTTCGATCCGTGATCTGCATATAGCCGTCCGGATCGATCGTCGCAACGTCGCCCGTTGAAAACCAGCCGTCCTCCAGTGCTGTTTGCCCGGCGCCATAGTAGCGATCCAGCACCCAGTGGCCGCGTGCCATCAGATCGCCCGCCGACTTTCCGTCCCACGGCAGTTCCGCTCCGCCGGACCCGACTATCTTCAGATCGATGCCAGGCACGACGCGCCCCTGTTTCGCGTCGATGCACTTCTGCTCCTCCGCGGATTTATCCTGGTAGTCATGCGACGGCGAGCATACCGTGCCCAGCGGCGACAGCTCCGTCATACCCCACGCATGCACGGCCTTGATGCCGAGCTCGCGCAACGACGAAGCCAGTTGCGGCGGGCACGCCGATCCCCCGACGATTGCACGCTTGAAGTGCGTGCTGTGCTTGCCCGCACGCCGCATGTAGTCGACGAGGCCCAACCAGATAGTCGGCACGCCTGCCGAAAAGGTGACGCCTTCCTGCTCGAACAGCGTCCACAGCGATTCGCCGTCGAGTTTCGCTCCGGGCAGCACGAGCTTTGCACCCACTAGCGGCGCCGAAAACGGCAAACCCCAGGCATTCACATGGAACATCGGCACTACAGGCGCGACGGTGTCCGTCGAGGACAGACAGAGCGTGTCGGGCAACGCCGACCCGTAGGCCATCAGGCTGAGCGAGCGATGCGAATACAGCACGCCTTTAGGGTTGCCGGTTGTCCCGGACGTGTAGCACAGAACCGCGGCACGCTGTTCGTCGAACCGGGGCCAGTCGAATTCCTGAGGCTGCGCGCCGATCAGCGTCTCGTAGCTCAGCAGCGGCACAGGGAATGTCTCCGGCAATGCCCGCTCGTCGCACAACATGATCCACTTCTCCACAAGCGGGCACTGGTGAGCAATCTGCTCGACAAGCGGTGCGAACGACATGTCGAAACAGACGAACCGGTCTTGCGCGTGGTTGATGATGTAGGCGATCTGCTCAGTGAAAAGCCGCGGATTGATGGTATGACAGACAGCGCCAATACCGGACACGCCGTAGTACAACTCCATGTGGCGATAGCCGTTCCATGCGAGCGTGCCGATGCGATCACCGGCTTCGATGCCGTGCGCCGTCAGCGCATTCGCGAGTTGCATGGCGCGGATATGGCAGTCGCGATAGGTGTAGCGGTGGATATCGCCCTCGACACGGCGCGACACGATCTCGACCTTGCTGGAGTGCCGCGCCGCCTGCTGAAGCAACGACGACAACAGTAACGGCGCGTACATCATCTGGCCAAACAGGTCCATGTGCTTGTCTCCGGAAGGGTCTTCACTCGCGATGCTCTGGAAGGTATTGATCGCCTGCCTGACAAATAAGGCCAGCCAGCCGCGAGCATCGCTGAGGGCAGCGTTACGCTGCATCTTTAGTCTATTCTAGATTGGCCCGCTTCATTGAGCACTAGCAAGCTTGGCCGATTCATTGACAGAATCTGCCATTCCGGGCTTGGGCGAGTCTGCGTGTTCTGCCGATGAAAGAACGGCAGATTTTGTCAATGAAACGGCAGGTTTGGCCATCGGGCGCATGCAGGAGAGGCAGTAGGATTGGTCGTCCGGGCCACTGCCCACGGCCGAGATTACGGGTTTCATACGGCAGGCCGCATGTTTGCACATCCATACCAAGGAGACGGAGATGTATAGCGCACCCATCAAGGACATGCTGTTCGTGATGAAAGAACTGGCCGGTCTCGAACACATCGCGACGCTGCCGGGCTTCGAAGACGCGAACCTCGACACCGCGCAGGCCGTGCTCGAAGAGTCGGCGAAAC
>NZ_JAMWXW010000064.1:0-5597 GCF_031570135.1 Paraburkholderia sp. USG1
GGTAAACGCAGAAACCCCACCTTTTTGGGGTGGGGTTTCTGTCTGCTGCGGGGGAGCCTGACGATGACCTACTTTCACACGGGTAATCCGCACTATCATCGGCGTGGCGTCGTTTCACGGTCCTGTTCGGGATGGGAAGGGGTGGGACCGACTCACTATGGTCATCAGGCATGACTTGTTGCCGTACTGCCCATGGGGCAATACCGCCAATCGGGAAGAAGTAGTTTCTGGTGATGCTCACCAGAGGGAGATTCGGGGGGTTGTGTTGTTTCTGGCACAACACTGATCTCAACCGTGCGTGGTGTCCTGCCCCCTTCGGGGGTGGGGTCCTGGTAAATGCTGAAGCATCCGCCATGACCGGCACAAAACACACCTGTTATAGGATCAAGCCTTACGGGCAATTAGTATCAGTTAGCTTAACGCATTACTGCGCTTCCACACCTGACCTATCAACGTCCTGGTCTTGAACGACCCTTCAAGGGGCTCGAAGCCCCGGGGATATCTCATCTTAAGGCGAGTTTCCCGCTTAGATGCTTTCAGCGGTTATCTCTTCCGAACATAGCTACCCGGCGATGCCACTGGCGTGACAACCGGTACACCAGAGGTTCGTCCACTCCGGTCCTCTCGTACTAGGAGCAGCCCCCTTCAAATATCCAGCGCCCACGGCAGATAGGGACCAAACTGTCTCACGACGTTTTAAACCCAGCTCACGTACCTCTTTAAATGGCGAACAGCCATACCCTTGGGACCGGCTACAGCCCCAGGATGAGATGAGCCGACATCGAGGTGCCAAACACCGCCGTCGATATGAACTCTTGGGCGGTATCAGCCTGTTATCCCCAGAGTACCTTTTATCCGTTGAGCGATGGCCCTTCCATACAGAACCACCGGATCACTATGACCTGCTTTCGCACCTGCTCGACTTGTCGGTCTCGCAGTTAAGCACGCTTATGCCATTGCACTATCAGCACGATTTCCGACCGTACCTAGCGTACCTTCGTACTCCTCCGTTACACTTTGGGAGGAGACCGCCCCAGTCAAACTGCCTACCATGCACTGTCCCCAGTCCGGATAACGGACCAAGGTTAGAACCTCAAACAAACCAGGGTGGTATTTCAAGGGCGGCTCCACGCAGACTGGCGTCCACGCTTCAAAGCCTCCCACCTATCCTACACAGACCGGTTCAAAGTCCAATGCAAAGCTACAGTAAAGGTTCATGGGGTCTTTCCGTCTAGCCGCGGGGAGATTGCATCATCACAAACACTTCAACTTCGCTGAGTCTCGGGAGGAGACAGTGTGGCCATCGTTACGCCATTCGTGCAGGTCGGAACTTACCCGACAAGGAATTTCGCTACCTTAGGACCGTTATAGTTACGGCCGCCGTTTACCGGGACTTCAATCAAGAGCTTGCACCCCATCATTTAATCTTCCGGCACCGGGCAGGCGTCACACCCTATACGTCCACTTTCGTGTTTGCAGAGTGCTGTGTTTTTATTAAACAGTCGCAGCCACCAGTTTATTGCAACCCCTTCACCCTTCTGGCGCAGGCCAGTCAGGCTACAGGGGCGTACCTTATCCCGAAGTTACGGTACCAATTTGCCGAGTTCCTTCTCCCGAGTTCTCTCAAGCGCCTTAGAATACTCATCTCGCCCACCTGTGTCGGTTTGCGGTACGGTCCTGTTAAACTGAAGCTTAGAGGCTTTTCTTGGAACCACTTCCGATTGCTTCTTCACCGAAGTGAATGGCCTCGCACCCTTGAATTCCGCGCCCGGATTTGCCAAAGCGCCTTCTCCAATGCAAGGACCGGGACTTCCAACACCCGGACAACCTTCCGCGATCCGTCCCCCCATCGCATTTAACAATGGTGCAGGAATATTAACCTGCTTCCCATCAGCTACGCATTTCTGCCTCGCCTTAGGGGCCGACTCACCCTACGCCGATGAACGTTGCGTAGGAAACCTTGGGCTTACGGCGAGGGGGCCTTTCACCCCCTTTATCGCTACTCATGTCAGCATTCGCACTTCCGATACCTCCAGCACACTTTTCAATGCACCTTCGCAGGCTTACGGAACGCTCTCCTACCATGCACATAAATGTGCATCCGCAGCTTCGGTATATTGCTTAGCCCCGTTACATCTTCCGCGCAGGACGACTCGATCAGTGAGCTATTACGCTTTCTTTAAAGGATGGCTGCTTCTAAGCCAACCTCCTGACTGTTTTAGCCTTCCCACTTCGTTTCCCACTTAGCAATATTTGGGGACCTTAGCTGGCGGTCTGGGTTGTTTCCCTCTTGACACCGGACGTTAGCACCCGATGTCTGTCTCCCGTGATTGCACTCTTCGGTATTCGGAGTTTGCTATGGCGTAGTAATCCGCAATGGACCCCACAACCATGACAGTGCTCTACCCCCGAAGGTGATACACGAGGCACTACCTAAATAGTTTTCGGAGAGAACCAGCTATTTCCAGGTTTGTTTAGCCTTTCACCCCTATCCACAGCTCATCCCCTAACTTTTCAACGTTAGTGGGTTCGGACCTCCAGTACGTGTTACCGCACCTTCATCCTGGCCATGGATAGATCACCTGGTTTCGGGTCTACACCCAGCGACTGAATCGCCCTGTTCGGACTCGCTTTCGCTACGCCTGCCCTAATCGGTTAAGCTTGCCACTGAATGTAAGTCGCTGACCCATTATACAAAAGGTACGCCGTCACCCCCTTGCGAAGGCTCCGACTGTTTGTATGCATGCGGTTTCAGGATCTGTTTCACTCCCCTCCCGGGGTTCTTTTCGCCTTTCCCTCACGGTACTGGTTCACTATCGGTCGATCACGAGTATTTAGCCTTGGAGGATGGTCCCCCCATCTTCAGACAGGATTTCACGTGTCCCGCCCTACTTCTCGTACACCCAGTTCTTCCTCGCTGTTTTCGTCTACAGGGCTATCACCTGCTATGGCGGCACTTTCCAGAGCCTTCGACTAACAATGAAGATAAAGAGTACAGGCTGGTCCCATTTCGCTCGCCACTACTCTGGGAATCTCGGTTGATTTCTTTTCCTGCGGTTACTTAGATGTTTCAGTTCACCGCGTTCGCTTCACGTAGCCTATGTATTCAGCTACGGATGACCCATACGGGCCGGGTTTCCCCATTCGGATATCGGTGGATCAAAGCTCGTTTGCCAGCTCCCCACCGCTTTTCGCAGGCTACCGCGTCCTTCATCGCCTGTGATCGCCAAGGCATCCACCACATGCACTTGTTCGCTTGACCCTATAACGGGTGTGTCTCTCTCGAGTCACATGCCGCTACAGGTTGAGTATTCGTGTTGCGCCGTATTCCAAAGCAATCTTTCGATCACCTTTAAAATACATTGATACAATCACAACCCTGATTCACCTACTCAATCACCCATCTCTAAGTGACCTTTCGTGAATCTCTTTACTACTTCTTCCTGATTGTTAAAGAACGACAGCCGATATCGCGATTGCCATAACCGCGTATCACTCTGACTGGCTCAATCGCCAATGCACAACGCTCTGCTTCTCTCGCAGAACGCTACGCATTGAGGATTGGTGGAGGATGACGGGATCGAACCGACGACCCCCTGCTTGCAAAGCAGGTGCTCTCCCAGCTGAGCTAATCCCCCAGTCATGCACAGATCAGATCTGCTTTCATCCCAAGGGGTTCACCGGTCAGCCACCGCAGAATCAGTGGTGGGTCTGGATGGATTCGAACCATCGACCCCCGCCTTATCAAGACGGTGCTCTAACCGACTGAGCTACAGACCCCTGAGTCCGTCTGCGTATCTGTCTTCAATTTCACAGCCGATAAGCGTGAGCGCTCAACGTTTGACACGTCAGCTCGGGAAAGGAGGTGATCCAGCCGCACCTTCCGATACGGCTACCTTGTTACGACTTCACCCCAGTCATGAATCCTACCGTGGTGACCGTCCTCCTTGCGGTTAGACTAGCCACTTCTGGTAAAACCCACTCCCATGGTGTGACGGGCGGTGTGTACAAGACCCGGGAACGTATTCACCGCGGCATGCTGATCCGCGATTACTAGCGATTCCAGCTTCACGCACTCGAGTTGCAGAGTGCGATCCGGACTACGATCGGTTTTCTGGGATTGGCTCCCCCTCGCGGGTTGGCGACCCTCTGTTCCGACCATTGTATGACGTGTGAAGCCCTACCCATAAGGGCCATGAGGACTTGACGTCATCCCCACCTTCCTCCGGTTTGTCACCGGCAGTCTCCCTGGAGTGCTCTTGCGTAGCAACTAGGGACAAGGGTTGCGCTCGTTGCGGGACTTAACCCAACATCTCACGACACGAGCTGACGACAGCCATGCAGCACCTGTGTTATGGCTCCCTTTCGGGCACGTCCACCTCTCAGCGGACTTCCATACATGTCAAGGGTAGGTAAGGTTTTTCGCGTTGCATCGAATTAATCCACATCATCCACCGCTTGTGCGGGTCCCCGTCAATTCCTTTGAGTTTTAATCTTGCGACCGTACTCCCCAGGCGGTCAACTTCACGCGTTAGCTACGTTACCAAGTCAATGAAGACCCGACAACTAGTTGACATCGTTTAGGGCGTGGACTACCAGGGTATCTAATCCTGTTTGCTCCCCACGCTTTCGTGCATGAGCGTCAGTATTGGCCCAGGGGGCTGCCTTCGCCATCGGTATTCCTCCACATCTCTACGCATTTCACTGCTACACGTGGAATTCTACCCCCCTCTGCCATACTCTAGCCCGCCAGTCACAAATGCAGTTCCCAGGTTAAGCCCGGGGATTTCACATCTGTCTTAGCGAACCGCCTGCGCACGCTTTACGCCCAGTAATTCCGATTAACGCTTGCACCCTACGTATTACCGCGGCTGCTGGCACGTAGTTAGCCGGTGCTTATTCTTCCGGTACCGTCATCCCCCCGCCATATTAGGGCAGAGGATTTCTTTCCGGACAAAAGTGCTTTACAACCCGAAGGCCTTCTTCACACACGCGGCATTGCTGGATCAGGGTTGCCCCCATTGTCCAAAATTCCCCACTGCTGCCTCCCGTAGGAGTCTGGGCCGTGTCTCAGTCCCAGTGTGGCTGGTCGTCCTCTCAGACCAGCTACAGATCGTCGCCTTGGTAGGCCTTTACCCCACCAACTAGCTAATCTGCCATCGGCCGCCCCTGTAGCGCGAGGTCCTAAGATCCCCCGCTTTCCTCCGCAGAGCGTATGCGGTATTAATCCGGCTTTCGCCGGGCTATCCCCCACTACAGGACACGTTCCGATGTATTACTCACCCGTTCGCCACTCGCCACCAGGGTTGCCCCCGTGCTGCCGTTCGACTTGCATGTGTAAGGCATGCCGCCAGCGTTCAATCTGAGCCAGGATCAAACTCTTCAGTTCAAACCTGTTACTGTTTTTCGGCCTCTTCCGAGACCGGTCGCTCACTCAACGTACTGACGAATGATCCAACCATCTTGCGACAGTCAAACCTTCCTTTCATTACTGTGTGAGACTTGATACTTTCGCTTCTCGGCAGACCCCGAAGGATCCGCCTCGCATCGCGCATCAAGCGCCCACACTTATCGGCTGTTAATTTTTAAAGATCGGT
>NZ_JAMWXW010000065.1:0-4762 GCF_031570135.1 Paraburkholderia sp. USG1
TATCAACGCCTGTTCTCACGATGGAAGCAGACGCGTCCCAACAAACGCGAGGTACCACTGGTGTGGCCGGGAACGCCGACCTCATAAAAATATCAAGCAGGGGCTTGTCGATTTCATCCGTGGTGTACACCACCCGGCGTATGTCGGGCGGAAACACGAAGAACGGCGTGACGTTCTCCCACGCCCGTCGCCACGACTGCACGATGGTCGGGTACTTCGCGCCCCATGGCCCTTCGGCAAAGGCCTCCAGGGCCTGCTGCGCGGCCTGTTCGTTTGCGGCGGCGTAGACCGGACGCAGCGCTGCGGCGACGCTTTTGCGATCCTTGTAGCTGGCGTATTCCAGGCTGTTGCGGATCAGGTGCACGATGCAGGTCTGCACGGCCGTGCGCGGGTACGCCGTGCCGATCGCCTCGGCCAGCCCCTTCAGGCCGTCGACCACCGCGATCAGGATGTCCTGGCAGCCCCGGGTCTTCAGTTCGTTGAACACCTTCAGCCAGAACTTCGCACCTTCGGTCTGCTCGATCCACAGGCCGAGCACGTCGCGCTGACCGTCGGCCTGGATGCCCAGCGCCAGATACACTGCCTTGTTGCTCACCACGCCGTCGCCACGGATCTTCACGCGCAGCGCGTCGAAGAACACCACCGGATACATCGGCTCGAGCGGACGGCTCTGCCAGGCGAGCGTTTCGGCCATGACTTCGTCGGTGACCGAGCTGATGAAGTCGGGGGAGACCTCGGTGCTGTAGCTTTCGGCCAGAAACGCCTGAATCTCGCGCACGCTCATGCCCCGGGCGTACATCGCGATAATGCGCTCGTCGAAGCCCGTGAATCGGCGCTCGTGTTTGGGAATCAGGATCGGCTCGAAGCTGCCATCGCGGTCGCGCGGCAGATCGACCCTGACCGGGCCGCGCTCGGTGATCACCGTCTTGCCGCTGGCGCCGTTGCGCTCGTTGGTCTGCTCAGAGGGCCTGGGCTGGCCGGGCCGGTAGCCCAGATGCATGCTCATCTCGGCGCCCATCGCCCGCTCGATCAGTGCCTTGTTGAACGCCAGCATCAGGTCCTGAACCTCGGCGGGCGTCATCGGGCCCTTCACCAGTTCATCGAGCAGCGCTTCTGGCAGTGCAGGCAGCGGCCCGCGGGCCGCTGCCTGCGAGGCGACAGTGCGTCTCTTCTTCATGATTGGCATATCCATGATCTTCATCCTTCATGATATGCCTCGCCCACGAAATTACGGATAGGCCCGCTCAATGTCTCGCTTTCAATTTCGTCCAACACTGAGCGGCCTTTGTGACGTGTAGCGCCTCATCCGATTCCTGCCAAGTCAGTATCTCGCATTGGGGAGCGTGGAGTGCCGAAGTCGACCTCTTCCTGACATTCGCTAAGTTCGAAAACATATACCGCGCAAGCGAGGTTGGAAACGCCTAACCTCGACGCAAAACTAAGTTTCAGTTGCCTTACTCTGGGTGACCGTCCCTTCACTCGTTAGCACAAAGGTCTGCGATTGCATTGAAGAAGGTACGAATGTCTGCCGCGATTTCGTCTGCGGACAGCGCCTTGGCGACCTCCTCGCGCTTCACACCTAGGCTTCGACGAACAGAGTTATTCCCTTCGGTCATCAACTCCTTGCCACGAGCGTCACGGATGGGCATGACTATTTCGGACGCGGTCGTATCGTCGGGAATAGCTAACGCGTGCTGAGTGGCAAAGAAGCTTTGAACTTCATCCTTGGACTTCCCGGCGGCTCGCGCAATCGCAGCAGTACAGAGAAGATAGTTTTCGATATGTCGGCGTCGCCACTTCAACGCGGTGAAGCCGTCGGTATTGTTAGTGAACGATTTATCAACGAGGTCACCGCCCACCGTGCCATCGGGTTCGTCATCCCGATCGCGAATACTGATCGCCCTCAAGTCGGCAATATCTCGCTTTAACTGTATGAATAGTTGTCGCCGCTCGTTAGGCTTGCCGGTCCAATACCAAGACACTAAGTTTTTGGGCCACGCGAATCCCGCGCTGCTTGCCAGCAGCCGTAAGAATCGCTCGTCGCTCTCGGCTTCGACTATGAGCATCCTTTGATGCTGCATGAGGGCATGCAAAGTCGGCGTGTGGATTGCGCCTACGCCGGCCAAGATTCCAACCTTGTCAACATCTCTAGCAAGATACCTTGCCCTACGGTCCTTCAGAGCCAAGATGCGCTCATGATCGTATGAACGTATGAGTTCTGGAGAATGGGTCGCTAAGAGCACTTGTTTTCCTTTCGACTCCGCAATTTTCTTTAGCTGCCCGACCAATTGCTGTTGCAAAAGAGCATGCAAGTGAGCATCGGGTTCGTCAAGCAGGACAACGTCAATATCTGGTGAAAGCGCCAGTGCGTAGACGCTCAGCCATTGCAGGAAGCCGCTCCCCTCAACCATGAGGTCGCGTGAAGAAAAATTTGTGTGCTTCGTGAACACGCCGTTCTGCAAGCGACCCTTTACACATTCGACTTTTAGATAACTGTGATAGCGCTCGTTGAAGGGGACAATTCGCAGCTCGGTCGCAAAAACCTCCTGCATGGTCTTCTGCAAAATTTCCCATGGATCGTTCGCGCGTAACGTAGCCAGATCCGAGTTCTTTATCTTTGTACGCCCTTCTCGAAGTTTTGATCTAGATACACGATTTGATTCATGAAGGTCAAAGATAGCGTTTCTAATCACTCCGCCAGAAAGACCCTGTCCGAGCAAACGGCTCCGCATTGCCGGGGTGAGCCGGCTTTCTCTGTCGGTCACACCGGCGAACGGCGGCAGATATGCAATATTGGGAATGCCACCATCTATTGGATTGCCGTTGGCATCCTCGACCTCAGCTAAAGTGAGATTAGTCGCTGTCGTCTTGACAAATAATCTGTCATTCGCCAAAGAAAGGCCAATCTCGAGAAACTTGTCAATCTTGTCGTCACGCTCCCAAAGGACCTTGATTTTTAGTGTGTAACCATCGGGTTCCTGCGACTTCTGAGATTTTAGGTTCGTCCAAAGATGCGCCAAGGATGGAATGTGCATGGGCGTGAAATCAACGATTCCCATCCCGATTCCCTGAATGTTGGCGACAGACACCCAAGCCTTGCGGCCTTTCTCGATCTCAAGCAATGTTTTGCAGAACTGCCACGTGGCAAGCGCCTGAAGGACAGATGACTTCCCAGAATTGTTCCCGCCAACGACAAGAGAGAGTCCCGGTTCAATTGGTATTTGTGTGTCGTTGAACTGCTTGAACCTGTGAAGTACTACTTCTTTTATGTACATGCAATGGACCCCGAACGCGTGGTGTTATTTTTGCAAAATGAACTGAGAGCGCGAAATTTGCTGGCTCAGTACAATGGACTCACTATGCATCTTCGCGTATTCCTCGGAAATTGGGTAGATGCTTGGTCAAGAGCGGCAGCGGTGCACTCGAAATCGGCCGTTCGACCGTCAACTGGCAATGCAGAGCAACCTGGCCACGCCTACTCGCGCATGTCGCGGATTTCAAACGGAAGCTGCTTCTCCGGAAGAAACTCCGAAAATCCGTCCACCTCGCGGCGCAGAACCAGCTCATAGGGCCCACCATGACCGGCGAACCGGCAATAAAGGCGCGGCTCCCTGCCAGTCATCGGGCGGAGACCGACGCGCTCGGCTTATCGGTTGGTTACTACATGTCCTGTCGACGCAGAGATAGCTGCTTCCCTGCATTCGCAAAGAGGGATTCCCCCTGATTTACGCTAATATTCCGTCCGCTTATCGTCCTTACGGACGGAGTCGAATTCGTAACCAATAGGTAAAATCGTGGCTTACTCAATCATCCGCGTTGAACTGCATCAGAACGAAGACAGGGTTCCACATGACATCTCTGCGCAGTGCTATAAGGCGCTCCACGAATTGATGGCCAGTGCTGGCTACAACCGCTCATACTCAACGACTACCAAAAAGACATTTGAATTGCCTCCAGCCGAGTACATCAAGTATGGCGACGAGTCCGCGGATCAAATGCGAGACACTGTGGCCGCAATCGCGCGGCGTATTGTGGGCAGCGATAGGCTGTTCACGATCATCGTGACAAGAGTCGCCGACTTTGCTTCGCATAATCTGAAGCAGTTGTAGTTGACTCGCTCGCCGTGGTTACGCGAGACGTCGGCGATCGCTGACACCCGGCGCCTTGTCCTTTGCAGCATCGATGAGGCGTGGAAGTTCGTCTTTGTATGGCATGACCGGCTGATACAAATCGTGATAGGCGGAACCGATAGCGCCCTCGAAGAGCTGTAGATCAGGTTTCATCGTTCCAGACCCCAGCACATGACTGATCGCGATGCCCGGATATGGATCGATGTAGAAGATTTTCCGAATACCAAGCTGATATGCTTTCTTCGCGCACAGTTCGCATGGACTGGCAGTAGTGAAGAGGTAGCCGCCCGCGATGGATTGTCCGCCGTACTTTGCAATTTGGAGGAACGCGTTCTCCTCCGCGTGAAGCGATCTAGTGTGCACTTGATTTCCGTCATCTGAAATCGTGTTATAGGCCGTCTTGAAACAATAGCTGAGATTGCGTCCCTTGAACTGGTCGACGCCCGCGCGCCAGTCGTAGGTCTCGACTACCTTCGCTCGAAACTCTTGGTTTGTTCGTTCGTAGGTAAGCACCCGGTGAAGTCATCTTGATTGGCTGGGGAGCGAGAGCGAGGATCGTGTCCATCTAAATTTTGAAATGGACAGATGTACACGATGGACGAGACCGGGGTGATGCAGGAGGTTGTGCAACC
>NZ_JAMWXW010000066.1:0-3055 GCF_031570135.1 Paraburkholderia sp. USG1
CGTAAGCGTCATTTGAAGGCCGTATCGACATCGACGTTGAGAGTGTCCAAAGTGATGTCCATCACTTCGAGTAGTGGGGACCACTTTGATGACAGAGACCGGCAGAGCTGGAAGCCGCAAGGGGCGGCCGAATTACGCGCCTGAATTCCGGCGTGAAGTTGCAGTGGCCGCGTGTGAGCCGGGCATCTCGGTGGCGAAGCTCGCGCAGTCGCACGGTCTGAATCCGAACATGGTGTTCAAGTGGCGCAGGCAATACCTTGCCGACCTGCCGGGCAACAAGAGGGAGAGCGAAGCGGCAGTGTTCGTTCCGGTGGCGATATCGCTGGATGATCCGACGGCGGTTTCGTCGCTACCGGTGCCAACAGCGCAATTGCCATTGCGCGCACAGGAAGCCGCGACTCCAGGTATCGAGATCGAGCTTAATGGCGCACGCGTGCGAGTGAGCGGGAAGGTAGACCCAGCCCAGCTGCGACTGGTGCTGCATTGCCTGAGGCCGGCATGATCGCGCTGCCGACCGGCACCCGCATCTGGCTCGCCGCAGGCATCACCGACATGCGCCGTGGCATGGATGGTCTGGCTGCACTGGCGCAGGTGGCGCTTGAGCAAGACCCGTTCTCAGGCCACGTGTTCGCTTTCCGTGGTCGCCGGGGCGGTCTGGTGAAACTGCTGTGGTGGAGTGGCGATGGAATGAACCTGTACGTCAAGCGCCTGGAGCGTGGCCGTTTCATCTGGCCGCAGGCCGACGCGGGATGCATCCATCTGTCGGCGGCACAACTGTCGATGCTGCTCGAAGGCATCGACTGGCGACGCCCCGAACGGACGTGGAAACCCGGATGCGCCGCGTAAATTTGCCCCTACTTCTGCGCGTGCCTGGTAAACTCTCAGGCATGCCAGTCAGCCGACTTCCCGACGACATCGACACACTCAAGCGCATGCTTGTCTCGCGCGAAGAAACCATCGCGCGCCTGCTTGCCGAAATCTCGCGTCTGAAGCGCTGGCAGTACGGACGCTCGTCGGAGCGCATGGCAGAACTGACGGGACAACTGCAGCTCGCACTCAGTGACGGGTCACTGCCGCAGCAAGATGCCGTGGCGGCACCGGCGCCAGAACCGGTGCGTGATGAACCTGTAGACACGAAAGCGCCGGTGGTCCCACTACGCCGCCGCTCGCGCGAATTCCCTGCGCACCTGCCACGCGAGGTGGTGGAGCACAAGCCACAGGACTGCGACTGCCCCGAGTGCGGCGGCCGGCTGCGCAAGCTGGGTGAAGACGCCTCCGAGATGCTGGACTACGTGCCGGGGTACTTCCGGGTGATCCGCCACGTGCGCCCCCGGCTGAGCTGCAGCCGTTGTGCGAAGGTCGTCCAGGAAGCGGCGCCGTCGCGCCCGATCGCACGCGGCATGGCCGCAGCCGGCCTGCTGGCACAGGTGGTAGTTGCCAAGTACGCCGACCATATGCCGTTGTACCGGCAGGCAGGAATCTATCTGCGTGCCGGCATTGAACTCGACCGTGCCACCCTGGCCTCGTGGGTTCGCGAGTCCGCCGCACTGCTGCAGCCGCTGGCGGATGTCGTTGGTCGATATGTGCGTGAGGCGCAAAAAATCCATACGGATGACACTCCCGTCCCGGTGCTGGAGCCCGGACGCGGCAAGACGCGTACGGCGCGGTTGTGGACGTATGTACGCGATGACCGGCCGACGGGCAGCCGGGCACCCCCGGCGGTCTGGTACCAGTACTCGCCCGACCGCAAGGGAGAGCGACCCCGTACGCATCTGCAGGGCTGGTCGGGCATCCTGCAGGCGGATGCCTATAGTGGCTACGATGCGCTGTACCGCGATGGCACGATCATCGAGGCAGCGTGCTGGGCCCATGTGCGGCGCAAGTTCTACGACCTGTACGAACTGGAGCGTTCGCCGGTGGCGCAGGAGGCACTCAGCCGCATCGCGGCGCTATATGCCATCGAGCGCGAGGTGCGCGGCCGCAAGCCGGAGGTCCGGCAGTCGGTGCGCATGACGCGGGCATTGCCGCTCGCAGGTGCGCTGAAGGACTGGCTCGAACATACGCTCGCGCAGGTCTCGGTGAAGTCGGGCCTCGGAAAGGCGATCCGGTATGCGCTGGGGAACTGGCCTGCGCTGGTGCGCTACTGTGAAGACGGACGCATCGAGATAGATAACAACACCGCGGAGCGATCAATCAGGCCGCTGGTTCTCGGCAGGCGCAACTATCTGTTCGCTGGTTCTGACGGCGGTGGACAGAGTGCGGCGGTCATCTACAGCCTGATCGGCACGGCACGCCTGAATGGTATCGAACCGTATGCGTATCTGCGTACGGTGTTCGAGCGGATTGCCGATCATCCCATCAACCGGATTGACGAGTTGCTGCCGTGGCATTTGATGCCGGTGAAGCAACCGGTCCAGCAGGCTGCGTGACGATGACATTGACTCGCAAACCCGCGTTACGCGCGGTCAACTCACCGGCACCGGTCTACCAGCTGCACATCGAGCTGAAGTATCTGAAGCCGGCGGTCTGGAGGCGGGTTCTGGTCCCCGCCTCGATCAAGCTGCCGAAGCTGCATGTCCTGCTGCTGTGGGCGATGGGCTGGGATGGCGGCCATCTGCACGAATTCGTGTTCGGCGACATCAACTACGGGGTGCCCGATCCGGACTTCCCGAGTGACCCTCCGATGCTCAACGAAGCGCGGGTGAGCCTGGGTAAGGCGCTCGGTGCGCTGAAGTCATTCACCTACATCTACGATTACGGTGACAACTGGCAGCATCGTGTGAAGGTCGAGAAGGTCCTGCCGCCTGATCCTGAGTTGCGCTCGCCCATCTGCCTGGGCGGCCGCAATGCCTGTCCGCCGGAAGATGTTGGCGGTGTACCCGGCTACATCGAGTTCCTCGACGCGATCATCGATCCCGCTCATGAGGAACACCACCGGTTGCTCGACTGGTGCGGCGGTAGTTTCGATCCTTCTGCCTTTGACCTCCAAGGCCTCAACGAACGCCTCTTCGAGATCAAATTCTGATCGTCAAGACGGCCGCCAAATGTCGCTTAC
>NZ_JAMWXW010000067.1:0-2863 GCF_031570135.1 Paraburkholderia sp. USG1
CCTTCTTCAATCATCCGCAGGCAGAGCACATGTCGCTCCCGCCTGAGCAAGTCGCGCAGGCGCTGCTGTCCGTGCCTGCCCCGCATCCGTCCCAAGGTGATCAACATGCCCGTTAGCGAAGTCGTAGAACTGTCGCGCCTCCAGTTCGCCATCACGGCGCTTTATCACTTCCTGTTCGTCCCGCTCACGCTCGGCCTGTCCTGGCTGCTCGTCATCATGGAATCGGTCTACGTGATGACCGGCAAGCAGATCTACAAGGACATGACCCAGTTCTGGGGCAAGCTCTTCGGCATCAACTTTGCCATGGGCGTGACCACCGGTCTCACGCTCGAATTCCAGTTCGGCACCAACTGGTCGTATTACTCGCACTATGTGGGCGACATTTTCGGCGTGCCGCTCGCCGTCGAAGGCCTGATGGCGTTCTTCCTCGAATCGACCTTCGTCGGCCTGTTCTTCTTCGGCTGGAAGCGTCTCTCGAAGGTCCAGCACGTGTCCGTCACGTTCCTCGTCGCGCTCGGCTCGAACCTCTCGGCCCTGTGGATTCTGGTAGCCAACGGCTGGATGAACAATCCAGTCGGCGCGACCTTCAACTACCAGACCATGCGCATGGAGCTCGACAGCATCTTCTCCGTGCTGCTCAATCCGGTCGCGCAGGTCAAGTTCGTGCACACCGTCTCCGCCGGCTATGTAACGGCCTCGATGTTCGTGCTCGGCGTGTCGTCGTGGTATCTGCTCAAGCGCCGCGACACCGAATTCGCGCTGCGCTCGTTCGCGATTGCCGCCGGTTTCGGTCTTGCGTCCACGCTGTGCGTGATCGTACTCGGCGACGAATCCGGCTACCGCACCGGCGAAGTCCAGCAGGTCAAGCTCGCCGCGATCGAATCCGAATGGGAAACCGCCCCCGCGCCGGCCCCGTTCACGATCATCGGGATTCCGAACCAGAAGGAGGAGCGCACCGACTACGCGATCCGGGTTCCCTACGCGCTCGGCCTGATCGCCACGCGCTCGCTCGACGAACCCGTGGTCGGCCTGAAAGAGCTCATGGTGCGCAACGAGGCGCGCATCCGCAACGGCATGCTGGCCTACGCCGCGCTGCAGAAGCTCAAACAGGGCGACGTCACCGACGAAGCCAAAGCCGCCTTCGACGCGCACAAGCAGGATCTCGGCTACGGCCTGATGCTCAAGCAGTTCACCGCGAACGTCACCGACGCCACGCCCGACCAGATCACCCAGGCCGCGAAGAAAACGATCCCGCCCGTGGCGCCTGTGTTCTTCTCGTTCCGCCTGATGGTGGGCCTCGGCATCCTGTTCCTCGCGACCTTCGTGCTCGCCTTCTGGTTCTGCGCGCAGCGCTCACTGTTGCTGGAGAAGCGCCGCTGGTTCCTGCGCTGGGCGCTGTGGGCGATTCCGCTGCCCTGGCTCGCGGCTGAATTCGGCTGGATCGTCGCTGAAGTGGGCCGCCAGCCGTGGACCATCGCGGGCATTCTGCCCACCAGCCTGTCAGCCTCGAGTCTGACCGCGGGCGACCTGTATCTGAGTATCGGCGGCTTCGTGGTGTTCTACACGGCGCTGTTCATCATCGAAATCATGCTGATGTTCAAGTACGCGCGGCTCGGTCCCTCGTCGCTGCATACGGGCCGCTATCACCACGAACAACCGTCACCGGATCGGCCGCTGGGCAACCGGCCGCTGCCGACCAGCACGGTCGCCTGATTCGCCGACACCGAGATTCAAGGGAAAAGATCATCATGGATTATGCAACCCTCAAACTGATCTGGTGGGTGCTGATCGGCGTACTGCTGATCGGCTTCGCGCTCACCGACGGCTTCGACATGGGCGCGGCGATCCTGCTGCCGTTCATCGGCAAGACGGACGCCGAGCGGCGCATCGTCGTCAACACGGTGGGCGCGACCTGGGAAGGCAATCAGGTCTGGCTCATCACCGCGGGCGGCGCGATGTTCGCCGCGTGGCCGCTGGTGTACGCGGCGTCGTTCTCCGGCTTCTATTTCGCCATGCTGCTGGTGCTGTTCTCGCTGTTCTTCCGGCCGGTCGGCTTCGACTACCGCAGCAAGCGTGAAGATCCGCGCTGGCGCAGCGCGTGGGACTGGGCACTGTTCGTCGGCGGCTTCGTGCCGGCCCTGGTGTTCGGCGTCGCGTTCGGCAACCTGCTGCAAGGCGTGCCGTTCTCGTTCGATACCGACCTGCGCGTGACCTATCACGGCGGTTTCTTCGCGCTGCTCAACCCGTTCGCGGTGCTGTGCGGGCTCGTCAGCGTGTCGATGCTGGCCGCGCATGGCGCCGCCTTCGTGAAGATGAAAGCGGACGACATTGTGGCCGAGCGCGCCTCGCTCGCGCTGCGGATCGCTTCGTTCGCGGCCGTGGTGCTGTTCCTGATTGCCGGTGCGCTGATCGCCACGATGATCGGCGGCTATCAGCTGGTCGACGCCGCGCCGCTCGACACGGTCGCCAATCCGCTGCTGAAGAGCGTGATCGGCGCACCCGGCCTGTGGCTGACCAACTACGCGACCTATCCGTGGATGGTGGCCGCGCCGGTGGCCGGTCTGGTGGGCGGCGTGCTGGCCACGCTACTCGCACGCTCGCGTTTCGAGAAGAGCGCCTTTCTGGCGACCTCGCTGATGATTATCGGTGTGATCCTCACGGCGGGCTTCTCGATGTTCCCGTTCATCATGCCCTCCTCACTCGACGGCCGCAGCAGCCTCACCGTGTGGGACTCGACCTCGAGCCGCATGACGCTGCAGATCATGCTGATCGCCGTGATCGTGTTCCTGCCGCTCATCCTGATCTACACGAGCTGGGTGTATCGCGTGATGCGCGGCAAGGTGACGGCCGCGGCGCTCGAAGA
>NZ_JAMWXW010000068.1:0-2618 GCF_031570135.1 Paraburkholderia sp. USG1
GTGCCGCCGTCGGTGCAGCCGCCGCCGACCGGCGTCACGGTCTCGACTTATTCGGTTATCGACCAGGGTATTTCGAAAACCATCATGGTCATCGCGTGGAATGCCGCGGACAAGGCCGTTTCGTACCTGCCTGAATGGCGCAAGGACAACGGAGAGTGGGTGCCGATGAATGCCGTCGGCGGCCTGCAGGCGGAAGTGGTCGGCATCTATCAGGGCACGTATCTCGCCCGTGTGCGCGCGGTCAACGCCATGGGCGTGACGTCGATTCCGGCGTACGGCGTCGACACAGCGTTGACCGGCAAGACGAGTCCGCCGCCGGCGCTCACATCGCTGACGACGATCACGCAGGTGTTTGCGATCGAGGTCGATTGGACGTTTCCTGCGGATGGCTCCGCCGGCGACACGCAATACACCGATGTCTGGTACAGCAAGACGAATGACCGGAGCACAGCGACGCGGCTCTCGATCTATCCGTATCCGCAGTCGCGCGCGAGTTTGATGGGCCTTGCTGCCGGACAGTCGTTTTTCTTCTGGGCGCGGCTTGTCGACACGTCGGGGAACATCGGACCGTGGTATCCGCCCGGCGCCGGCGTGAACGGTCAGAGCAGCAGCGATTCGACGGAGATACTGTCGTATCTCAGCAATCAGATCGGAGAGACCCAGCTTGCGCAGGATGTGCTCGCGCCGATCCAGGCTATCCCAACTATTCAGCAGAACGTGGCGGCTAACACGGCTGCAATTTCAAAGGAGACCACGGACAGAACGGCCGCCATCAGTTCCGAAGCTTCCACACGCGCGGCCGCCATCACTGCGGAAGCGTCCGCGCGCGCAGATGCGATCGCGGCAGAAGCGATAGCGCGCGGCACGGCCATCACCACGGAGCAAAACACGCGCGCCAGTGCAGACTCTGCATTGTCGACGCGGATCGACACGGTGACGGCCGCGAATGGAACCAACGCGGCGGCGATCACCGCCGAGGCTACGGCGCGCACGAACGCCGACTCCGCGCTCGGCACGCGCATCGACGCGGTGGTGGCTACGGCGGCGGGGAACACGTCGGCGATCACTTCAGAGGCAACGACGCGCGCCAACGCAGACAGCGCCATGGCGTCCGACATCGCACTGATCGGCGCGCACAACGCGGCGAAATCGGCGTTCATCCTGAATCAGAGCACGGTGCAGGTCGACGCAACGACGACGCTCGCGCAGAAGTTCTCGGCGCTCACGACGGCCGACGGTAACAACTCGACGGCTATCACGAACGAAGCGACGGCCCGCACGACCGCGGACACGGCGCTGGGCACGCGGATCGACAACCTCTCGACGACCGTCAGCAGCAATTCAGCAGCCATCACCGCAGAGCAAACGGCGCGCGCCAGCGGTGACGCTGCAAACGCATCCGCTATCACGTCGCTTACGGCTACTGTCGGCCAGAAAACTACAACATTCCGCCAGGCCGTACAGCCAGTAGGCTCCGTGGTTGGTGATACGTGGGTAGACACGGGCAGCACTAACCTGCTTAAGCAGAGTAACGCCATCGGGACGTCTAGCCCTTGGTCAACGCCGGGTAGCGGCTACCTGGGTACCGCCGCCGCGTCAACATCGGTAGCTGCTCCGGATGGTTCGGCAGTTGCTGTGACTAAGTGCACAGTCACAGCGAGTAGCAACTTGGCGGCGCGACAAACGGGCCTGTCTCTCTCTGCAGGCGTCGCTACTGTGAGTGTGTATGTGTATTTTCCGTCGGGTCAGCCTGGGGTATCTGACTTTAAGTTCGTCGCAGACTGGAACGACGCGGACATCGGCTCTTATGCTGTGTCCACGGTTTTTGACAAGTGGGTTCGCGTCAGCAGTACCGCCACTCTCACGGCAACCCGCACGCAGTTTGACTTAAATCTAACTCGGTCGACGGGGAATTTGCCGACAGGCACGGTGTTTTACTTCGCGTTCGCACAAGCGGAGGTGCTGGCGGGAGCGGGGCGATATATCTCCACTGGCGCTGCGATCGCGAGCACAGTTGGTAATAATAACCTGCTCGTGTGGGACGGTACAACGTGGGTTCTGTCGCAAGACGCGGCAATCCCTGCGAACACTGCCGCCATCAGCGCGGAAGCGACAACCCGGGCCACGGCCGATAGTGCACTCAGCACCCGCATTGACTCTCTCACCGCGACAGTGGGCGACAACACGTCTGCTATCACGTCCGAAGCAACCGCGCGAGCTGCCGCCGACTCCGCACTTGGTACGCGCGTTGACGGGATCGCGGCGCAAGTGGTTATTCCGCCAATGGCTGGCAGTACAGGCGACTACGCCGGCTCGACGACGATCTATGCGGGGGTGTGGTCTGAGCAGTCGGCTCGCGCCGAAGCAGACCTTGCACTCGCGCAACGGACCGATACGGTATCTGCGCAGATTCAGACGACCAGCACGACGCTGAGCGCTGCGATTCAGACCGAGGCCACCGCGCGCGCCACGGCGGACAGCGCGCAGGCGTCGTTGATCACGACAGTGCAGGCACAGGCGGATGCAAACACGGCCGCAGTGCAGACGGTTGCTAACTCGTATGCCGACCTGAACGGCCGCGTCGCGGCGTCGTACCAGATCAAGACGCAGATCACGGC
>NZ_JAMWXW010000069.1:0-2582 GCF_031570135.1 Paraburkholderia sp. USG1
ATGGATAACGGCAGTTCCTCGTCTTCCGGAACCGGCACCTCCTCGCATTCTGGAAGCCCGCCATCATCCGCATCTTCGGACCTGCCGCCATTCGCAGATTCGTTTCACGTCATGACATCGACAGGCTCAGCGCCGTCCTTTGCCATGATGGAAACGCTGAACCCGGGCGGATGGCATTCCACCGCCGGCAATCAACTCGACAACCCCGCCTACGTCAACCAATACAAAGCCGCGTTCGACGCGTTGCCCGCTGCGCAGCGGCGCGCCATCCGGGACTGGACTCATCTGGATATCGGCGGCGGCAGCGACAGCGACAGCGACCGCTATTCCAGCGGCGCCAGCTACGAAGGCAACAACTTCGAGTTGAATCAGCAACTCTACAGCCGTGTTTATGAAGCCAACACAGCCGTCAATGCCCGCAGGTTGCAGAAGGGCATCGACCGTCTGCCAAAACCGGCGGGACAGAGCCGTCTGCTGCGTATTGCCGACGTGGCCCCAGACTATGCCAGCCACTTTGCACCAGGCGACTACGTGACCAATTCGCCAGCGTTCATGTCCGCGTCGAGCAAAAACGAGTATGCGAATGCCACGTTGAAAGACGAGGCTGGCGGAAGTGGGCCCGATCATGCCCATGCGCTTTACGATATCGAGGCACTATCGGCGACGCCGTTCATCAAGCCCATCACTACGCTGGCCGATGAGGAAAGCGAATGGCTTTTCAGACCGAATACGGTATTCAGGGTCGAGGAAATCGCCACGGCTACACCGAATGACCCACAGGGAACGCGACGCATTGGGATGCGCCTGGTCGAAGTACCGATAACCGAGCCTACCTATGCGAAGAATATCTATACCGGCGAACTGGAACTGGTCTATCCGCCGGGAATGCAACCGGCCTACACGACGCTGCGGCCAACCACGAATCCGCCGATACGGCAACCGGTTCCGCAGCCTCCGCATTTGCCCCCGGCGCCGACGGCCGGCGACCCGAACGTGACTGCTCCAAAGCGAGTCTGATCTGATCGGCACGGCGAGCCCTAACATTCCCTAGTGGCTCGCTACGCTCGCGAGCGGCGCCGTTCGCGCGTGTGGCGCAGCCTGTTCAGTCGACGCGGCCCGGTACGCTGCGGGAATCAAGCGGCGTGCAGATGCATCAGCCGCCGCGGGCTGGCCCACTGACGGAGGCCGATGCCCTTGACGGCGCCGATGCAGTGGTTATCGCACAGGGTGTTCCATCAGCGCTCGGACTCTTACTGCGCTGGATCGGGGTGGAAGCGCGCGATCTCTTCCCGCAAATGCTGATTCGTGATCTCCTCAACCTGGTACACCGTCAGGTTCATACGAGCGGCGATCTCTGCCGACGTATGGCCTTCGCCCAGTTGACGGATCACCTCCTGCCTGTGCGCCGGCGAGACCGGCTGCGCACCTGCGGCCGCCGCGGGCTGGCTGGCCTGTTCGGCTAGAAACTCCTGATGCAGCTTCCGGGCTTCACTCTTCACATACCGGTCAATAATCGCGTTGACGACGTCAGGCCTCAGTTGCATGTTTTGCGCAATCCGCTCCGCCGGAATCTGATTCGTCAATTGTCTGAGAACCTCCGATGTCATTGGATCTTCGCCTGCAATCTGAGGCTCGTCGACGCGCTGGCGTTTTGCCGGTGGGTGCGTGTGCCCGCCGGTGGAAGCGCCTGGTTGCGGCGACGCAGGTCTGCGCAGCCCGGACGATTCGGCGGCTTGGTCCGCGCCGGCTGGTGCGCGAGCCATTCGCGCACGGTACAGGTCGGCGGCTAGACGGTCAGCCCGATACTCCCGGTCGATACGGTCCACGGTTTCGGGCTGGAGATGCATTTCTTGCGCGATCTGTGCTCCCGGTATGCCGGCGTCCAGCCGGGCAATAACCTCGCCTGGGAGTGTTAATGATTTCAACGCCGGACTCAAGAAATCCGCGGGATCCATAGTCTGTTTGATTTTCGCCACAGTATTGACAGACATCCTCAATTCTCTTCCCACGGCTGAATTTGCCCACCCGTCTCTAATCAAGGCCTTGGCTTTTTGCCCTGTTTTCTCCGATAACTTCGTAGCATCAGCACGGCGTAAGCCGCGAGCGGCGACGGGATCGATGGGGCGAGGCTGCGGTTCGTCGACATACGGGTGTCTGGCCGATGGATGCGTGTGCCCCCCGGTGGAAGTGCCCGGTTGCGGCGACGCAGGTCCGCGCAAGCCAGACGAAGCAGCGGGCTGTTGCGCACCGGCCGCCCGTTGATCTTCTCGTATAGGCAATGCCCTGTGCGCCATGGGGCCACGCCAATACCCTCCTATCAGATCGACGGTTTCAGGTTGAATATGCATATCTCGCGCGATCTCCACTCGCGAAGCGCCGGCGTTCAGCCGGGCCATGACCGTTTGTCTGAGTGAATTTGAGGCAAGCGGTGGGCTCGGGAATACCGCGAGATTCAAGCTTTTCCTTATCGCACGTACACTAAATTCGCCTATGCCTAATCTGTCCGCGGTATTCACAATCGTCCATCCGTCCCTAAGCAAGGCCTCGGCTTTTTGTCTTGTTTCCGCTGGTAAACGGCCGAC